>NZ_JBVKAT010000004.1:182161-347097 GCF_055598485.1 Streptomyces sp. NPDC107521 | reverse complement strand
GAGGGGAGGGCTTCGGGTGCGCGCCGTGAGACCGGCCGGGTTGAGGGTGAGCACCGTGAGGAGGGGCCGGCTTCGGGCGCCCGTCATGAGGCTCGGCAGGCTCGGGGTGAGCGCCGTCGGGAGGGGAGGGCTTCGGGTGCGCGCCGTGAGACCGGCCGGGTTGAGGGTGAGCACCGTGAGGAGGGGCCGGCTTCGGGCGCCCGTCATGAGGCTCGGCGGGCTCGGGGTGGGCACCGGGCGGAGGGCTGGGCTCGGGGTGGGCACCAGGCGCGCCGGGCTTCGCCTCCCGACCGCGGTCGGCTCGCGGTGTCGCGGGGGTACCGGCCGCCCGGCCGGACTTCCCGGAACCGTCGGCGGGGCCGGGGCTCCCCGTGCCGTGGGCGGAACCGGGGGTCCCCGGGCGGTCGGCGGGGCCGGGCCGTGCGGAGCCGTCGCCGGGAGCCGGCGTCGCGGACCGGCCCGTGGTGCCGTGGCCCCCGGATGCGCCGACGCGACCGGACGTCCCGTGACCGCTGGTGGGGCCGGAGCCCCCAGGCCCATCCGAAGGGCCCGACATCGGAGGTGCGTGAAGACGGCCGAGCTTCCCCCGTCCACCACCGGGTCCGGGCTTCCCCGCCGAGCCGGATCTCCCGTGGCCACCGGAGGAACCGTTCGTCCCGGAAGCGCCCGTGGGCTGCCCGGGTTTTCCGGGGCCGTCGGCCCGTCCGGACGCACCGGTCGCCCCCGCCGGACCGGGCTTCGCCCGCCCGCCGCCGGTGGGTTCGGACCCTGCCGGTCCGTCATCGGTGGCAGCGCGGGACGGGTTCGCGACGTGACCGGTACCGCTCGAACGGCCGCCGGACGCCTCCCGTTCCCCGGGGACACCGGACGCACCCGGCTTCGCCGGACCTCCGGTGATCACCGACCCGGCGGCAGACGTACCCGCACCGCCCCGACCCGCCGCCCGGTCGTCGTCGGCCGCCCCCGGCTCCGGCCGCCCCGGGATCGCCGCGGGACCGGGCTTCGCCGACTCCCCTGCCCGGACCGGCCCGCCCTGAGCGGCGTCCCCCGGCGGCGCACCACCCGCGCGGGCACCGGACGCACCACCGGGCCGGCCCCCACCGGAGGCTCTTCTCGTCGGATGACCGGAGGCCGCCCGACCGGGGGTCGCACCCGCACTGGGGTGATGCCCTGCGGTACCGCCGCCCGGCCTCCGTTCACCGGACGGCTCCCGCGCTGACCCGGCAGTCCCGGCGGTCCCAACGGCCGCGGCAGTGCCGGAAGTCATAGCGGTACCTGAAGCCCCTGAAGCCCCTGAAGCCCCTGAAGCCCCTGAAGATCGTCCCCGTTCCGGTTCCGTCGCACCCGACGTGTCCCGCGCGCCCCTCGCGCCCGGTGCCTCACGGCCGCCGCCCGCACCCCGCGTCCCCTCGCCGCCCGTCGGAACCCGCGCCAGCTCCGGTGACGCCGACTCCAACGGCACCGACCAGGACCGTACGAGTCCCAACTGCACCGTCTGGCGCGGAAGTACGGTGTCCAGCACCCAGTCCGCCGCGACGCGCACCCGGTTGCCCGGCATCGCCGCGAGGTGGTACCCGCGGGTGACCGCACCCGCCAACGGGCCCGACAGCGGCACGCCCAACGGATTCGCCGCGGCCTGCGCACCACCGAGGTCGACCACGAAGCCCAGGTCCCGGTGGCGGTACGTCCGCCGCTCGCCGACGCCCAGCGACGCGGCGACGTTCCGGGCGCAGACACCGCCCTGCCGCCAGGCGTGCTGCGCGGTCATCGACGTGTACGCACCCGGCCGGTTCGGATCCGGCACGGCGGCCGCGTCCCCGCAGGCGAAGAGGTCGGGCCACCCGGGCACCTGGAGGTGGCCGTCGACGAGCAGTCGGCCGCGTTCCATGGGCAGCCCGAGGGACTCCACCAGCGGATCGGGCCGCACCCCCACGCACCAGACCACCGTGCGGGTGCCGACGGTCGTCCCGTCGGTCAGGACCACCCCGTCGTGCGTGGCCTCCCGCACCGACGTGCCCGTCCGCACGTCCACCCCGCGCCGGCGCAGCACCCGGTCGGCGGTGCGGGAGAGCCGCTCGTCCAGCTCCGGCAGGACCCTCGGCGCCACGTCCAGCAGCATCCAGCGCGGCCTGGGCCCGCCACGCCCCGGGCCGCGGCGGGCCTGCGCGTCGGTGTGGAGCTGGCCGTGCGCCGCGACCTCGGTACCCGTGTATCCCGCGCCGACCACCACGAAGGTGCGCCGCGCCCTGCGCTCGGCAGGGTCCTCGCTCGCGGCGGCCAGTTCCATCTGCCGGGTGACATGATCACGCAGGTACAGCGCCTCCGGCAGCCCGCGGAAGCCATGGGCGTGCTCCGCCACCCCGGGGATCGGCAGCAGCTTGTTGACGCTGCCCGCGGCCAGCACCAGCCGGTCGTAGGCCAGGGTGCCCGGGCGCCCCTCCGGCGAGGTGTAGCGCACGGTGTGCGCGTCGAGGTCGACCCCGTCCGCCTCCCCGAGCACCAGCCGCACCGTCGGCAACGTGTCGGTCAGGGACACTCCCACCCGGCGCGGCTCCAGCATCCCGGCGGCGACCTGGGGCAGCAGCGGCAGGTAGAGGAAGTAGTCGGTCGGGTTGAGCAGGACGATGTCGGCCCGGTGCCGGACGAGCCGGGACAGGGTGCGTGCCGTCCGGTACCCGGCGAAACCGGCACCGACGATCACGACGCGGGGTCGGCCCACGATGCGCCTCCGGACTCTCGCGTACACATGAGCCTTCCGCGTCCCCCTGGCCCGAACCGCCAAACGTCCCCCACGCCCGCCGCCCCCGCGCCACCCGCCCCTGATCCCCCGCGCCCCTCCGGTACCGCACCGGGAGCGGGGGCGACCCACCTCCGGAGGCCCGCCCGCGCGCACTCCCGAGAGCCCTCCCCACGTGCGCGTGGTCACCGACCGGCACGCCGCCGAGAACGGTGCCCCACACCGGCGGAACGCCGGTCCAGCGACTCGGACGAGACGCCGGCGAACACCACGGCGGCGGATACCCGGCGCACACGGTGCCGCGAGCGTGGTGCCGAGGCAGCCGGTCCTCGGTGGAAGCGTCGACGCCCCGGGGCGTCGACGGACGCCGCCGTTCACCGAACAGCCATCCGCCCCGACCGCATCCGCCACCCGAAAGCGCGAAGCCCCGAACCCGGGAGGCCGCAGCGAAGCCGGCCGACCGCGTCCCCGGACACTTCGGCGCCCCCAGCACCCGGCACCCGGCACCCGGCACCCGGCACGGCGGAACCCCTCACCACCCGCGCCCCCGGATCACCGCCGCACGGCGAACTGAACCCACCCCGACCCCACCACCGCCCTACGAACGGCCCCCACACCTGCCACCGGAACCACGAAACCGAAGAAACCGGATAGATCCCCCGACGAACGAACCCGGGCGACCGGCCCACAGCAGTTCAAGAACGCCGAACCCCACCGCAACCCCGAGGAGGCCGCCGGACGGGCCCGCCCCGGCACCGTCTCGCCCCGCGACCAGTGCCGAGCCTCACCCGGCGTCATACCGCACGAGTGCCCCCGGACCCGGTCCGGGGGCACTCGTCATCTCTCGACCGACAGCGCCGTCTCATCGCTGTCGCCACCGCCTCATGTCGCGCGGCACGGGCCTCGTCGCCCGACTCGGCTCCCGTCCCAAAGGACACTCCCCGACCGGCCGGACGCCCCGCCACCGGCGGAGGCGCGTCAACGACCGTTCCGTCGCGCCTCGGGGTCCAACTCGTCCTGGGACGGCTCCATCCTCGGGGCTCCCGGCACACCCGTCGCCCCGCCCGGCACCATGGGCGGCGCCGACGGTGTGGGCGGGTAGGGCAGGCCCATCCCGCTCGGCGGCGCCGCCGGTGCGCCGCCGCCGACGGTGTGCCGGTGTCCGGCGCCCTGTCCCTCGGCCTCTCCCTCGACGGACCGGTGTTCGGAGGGCCGCGCCGCCCCTCGCAGCACCTGGGCCACGACACCCAGCAGCACGGCGGTGATCAGCGCTGCGGCCCAGCCCGGCACCACACCGGCGAGAGCCAGCCCGACGGCGAGCGCCAGCGCCGCCCCGGCATACAGCGCGACGCCACCGGACGCCGCGTAGTACGCGGCCCTGCGACGCCGCTTCCGCGTCTGCTCGCGCAGTTCGTCGCGCACCGTCTCACGCGCCACCCGCGCCAGTTCGTCGACCAGTTCCCTGTCCAGTTGCTCCAGCTGTTCCCTGCGGTTCATACGATGCGGTTACCCCCGCCCCCGGCTTCCATGGGCGGACGCCCCCGATCGCCAACTAGGCTTCCCCGCATGGACATTCTCGGAGCCACCCTGCGCATCTACGTCGACGACCTGGACCGGGCGATCCCCTTCTACGAAGGACTGGCCGGTGGCCGGGCCCTCCGTTTCGAGCGCGGCGGCGTCGCGGTCGCGGCGGTCGGCTGCTTCCTGCTGATGAGCGGCCCCGAGGCCCAGCTCGAAGTACTGCGCAAGGTCACCGCCACCATCGCCGTGACCGACGTGGAGGAGACGCACCGGGTCCTGACCGGTCTCGGCGCCGACATCATCGCCGGACCGGTCCCCACGCCCGCCGGACGCAATCTGATCGCCCGCCACCCCGACGGGGTCGTGTACGAGTACGTCGACCGCCACGCCGCCTGAACCGGCGCCCGGCCGGACCCGGCCCACTCGCCCCGTTCGGCCGCCGGTCAGTCCGCGCCCACGGACTCGGCCGTGATCGCCCATCGCTCGTGGTCCCGCCACGCACCGTCGATGTGGAGCATCCTCGGCGAGAAACCCTCCCGCTGGAATCCACAGGCGCGGGCCAGGGCGATGGATGCGGTGTTGCCGGGCTGGACGTTGATCTCCAGCCGGTGCAGCCCCATCGGCCCGAAGGCGTACCGGACCACGAGCCCCAGCCCTTCGCGCATCAGGCCGCGCCCGGCCGCGTGCGCGAAGGCGCCGTACCCCAGGGCACCGCTCCGGAAGGCACCGTGCACGATGTTGTTGATGTTGACGAACCCGGCGATGGCACCGCCCTCCCTCTCGCACACCAGGAACCCCGCCTTGGCCGGATCCTCGATCAGCCGCGCCGCGTAGGGGGCGTAGTCGCGCGCGGTGTCGGGCGGGAACAGCCACGGACGGTGCAGGTCCCGGCTCTCCCGGGCCCGCGCGGCGAACTCCTCGGCGTCCCCGTGGCTGAAGTGCCGCAGGCCCACCCGGGGGCCCTCGGCGAGATAGCGGGCGGCGACGTGCGGCATACCGTCAGCCTACGCCGCCCGGCCTCCGGCCCACGGTGGCCACCATGGCCACCGGGCGGTGAGTGGCCTCGGCCAGGAGCCGTCCGCCCCGGGACCCCACGACCGTGAATCCGTTGGCGGCGGGCAGTGCAGGAGGCGGGGCGGCCGACGGTTCCGGGACCGGGACCGGCGGTCGACGGCCGGTCACCGCAGCGCCGGGGCGTCCAGGGTCAGCGTGCCGCCGTCCGCGTCGAGTTCCGCCGCCACCCCGAAGGGCAGGGTCAGAGCCCCCTCGCAGTGCCCGAACCCGAAGTCCTCGACGACCGGTATGCCCAGACCTCCGAGCCGGTCCGCCAGCAGTGGCCGCAGCCGCTCGACGGGCTCGCACCGCTCCCAGGAACCCAGCAGCACACCACCCACCCCGTCGAGCAGGCCCGCGCGCAGCAGTTGGGTCAGTGAACGGTCCAGCCGGTAGACCTCCTCCCCCACGTCCTCCAGGCACAGCAGCCCACCGCGCGCCGACCGCCGGGCATACGGTGTGCCCAGTTCGGCGGCGAGCAGGGTCAGACAGCCGCCGAGGGTGACACCCCGCGCCCGGCCCGGCACCAGGGCCCTCCCGGTAGAGGCGATGACCCGGACCGTCTCCGGGGCGAAGAGCGTGGCCCGCAGATGTTCCTGAGCCCGCGCGTTCTTGATGAAGTCGATCCCGGCGGCCATCGGTCCGTGCAGGGTGACCAGCCCCAGCCGGGTGGCGAACGCCTCGTGCAGCGCGGTGATGTCGCTGAACCCGACGAAGACCTTCGGCCCGGCCGCGCGCATCGCCTCCCAGTCGAGCAGCTCGACCACCCGCTGTGCTCCGTAGCCACCGCGGGCGCACAGCACCGCGTCCACTCCCGGATCGCACCAGGCTGCCTGGAGATCGGCGGCCCGGTCCGCGTCCTCACCGGCCAGATATCCGAGGGCGGCGTGCCGGTCCAGGACGTGGGGTGCCACCACCGGGTCGAGGTCCCAGCCGCGCAGCACATCGAGGCCGGCCTGCAACCGCTCCTCGGGCACGGGCCCACTGGGCGCGACGATCGCGACCCGCGCGCCGGGGGCGAGCCGGCCAGGACGCGTCATCTCCTCCACACCGCTGTCCCCCCGCTCCCTCATGTGCCCAGCTCCAGGGTCGGGATGCCGGGCACATCGATCCCGAAGACCTGGGCGTACAGGGAGAGTTCGGCCTCCAGGGCGCGCACCATGGTCTCCGCCCTGCGGAACCCGTGCCCCTCGCCCTCGAAGGTCAGATAGGCGTGGGGAACGCCCCTGCCCGCCAGACGGGCCAGGAACCGATCGCACTGCGCGGGCGGGCAGATCACGTCGTCGAGCCCCTGGAGCAGCAGGAACGGCGCGGTGACACCGTCGGCGTGCTCGATGGGCGACCGCTCGACGTACCGGTCGGGCACCTCGGCGAGGGGACCGATGAGGCTCTCCAGATACTGGGACTCGAAGTCGTGGGTCTCCCCGGTGCCCCAGCCGGTGAGGTCGAGAACGGGGTAGAGGATGGTGCCGCAGGCGTACACCCCGGTGGTGGCCAGCGACGCCGCGCTGGTCCAGCCGCCCGCGCTGCCGCCGCGCACGGCGAGCCGCGCCGGGTCGGCGGTGCCCTCCTCCGCGAGGGCGAGGGCGACGGCTGCGCAGTCCTCCACGTCGACCACGCCCCAGCGCTCGCGCAGCCGGTCGCGGTATTCCCTGCCGTATCCGGTGGAGCCCCCGTAGTTGACCTCCGCGACCCCGATCCCGCGCGAGGTGAAGTAGGCGATCTCCAGGTCCAGCACCAGCGGGGACCGGCTGGTGGGTCCCCCGTGCGCCCAGATGACGTACGGGGGTCGTTCGCCCTCGGGAGCGGTGCGGGAGGGGTGGTGGGGCGGGTGGATGTGGGCGTGGATGTCGCGCCCGCCGGGGCCGGTGAAGGTGCGCGCGACCGACCTCGGGTAGTGGGCGGGGTCGACGGCGTCGTCGTGCGGGGCACCGATCGCCCGGGCGTGGCCGGTGCGTGTGTCGAGTTCGACGACCTCGGGGCTCCGGTGCGGACCGGCGCCGACGGTCACCACGCGGGTGCCGTGCACGGCGAGGGTGCTCGCGCACTCCGTCCAGGGGCCGGCCGCGTCCACGACCTCCCCGGTGGCCGGGTCGAGTATGCCGAGGGCGGCGCCGCCCCGGCCGTGCAGAACGGCGATCAGTCCGTTGTCCAGCGGGGCGAACCAGCGCTGCCCGAGCTTCCAGAGCGGCCCGCCGAACTCCTCCTCACGGGGGCAGAGCGGCTCCCCGTCGCGGTACAGGTTCCACCAGCCGGTGCGGTCGGAGGAGTACAGCAGAGCCCCGTCGGGGGCCCATTCGACCTGGGTGACGGCCTCCTCGGGGCCGCCCGCGACGGTGCGGGCCCCGTGGAGTACCCCGTCGGGGCCGATGTCGGCGACGCGCAGTTCGGTGCCCTCCCAGGGCATCCGGGGATGGTCCCAGGCCAGCCAGGCGGCACGGCTCCCGTCGGCGGAGACCCGGGGACCGGTGACGAACCGGTGGCGCTCGTCGGTGAGTTCACGGATGGCCGTGCGGTCGTCGGCGGCCGAGCCGTCCAGCGGGACCGCGGCCAGGACCCGGCGCACATCGGAGGGCGCGTCTCCGGTGAACTCCTCCAGGACGCACCACACCTCGCCGCGCTCCGGCATCGGCTGCGGATCGGCCCAGCGCAGTCCGCCGCCGACCGGGGAGACGGGGGTCAGGGGACGCGGCTCCGCATCGCCGTCCGCTTCCCGAGCGTACAACCGCTGGTCGGGGAAGTGGCTGAACAGCGCCAGCGGGCCCTCGCCACCGGGGACGGCCGCCCAGGCCCGGCCGCCGTACTCCAGGACGCGGGTCCGCACGTTCCACGGGGCGGGCAGCACCGGCTCCTCGGTGCCGTCGGCACGGCGCCGGACGAGGGTGCGGCGGCCGCCCTCCTCGGGCCGGGGCGCGGTCCACCACACCTCGTCGCCGACGAACCCCACGTCGTCGGGGTGCCCGTCGTGCGCGGCGGCCAGGGCCGCGTCAATGGGCGAGGGCCACGATCCGTACGGCTGGGTCTGCACTGTCTCCCCCATCGTTCTCCTCCGGTCTCCCTACTTGTTCATCGTGGCGGGGTGCCGTTCCGGTTCACACCCTCCCGCTCCGCCGCGCCCGGTTCACTCGTCCCGGCCGGCCGTCGGACCGACCGTCCGGAGCAGCCATCACGGACGGCGGAATCAGCAGGACCATCCCGTCCATCGGGGCCGGGAGGGCCCGGCTGTCCACGGGGCCGCGTCCGGGCCGGCCCTGCTCGCGCCCCGGCCCGGCGCACCCGGACCGTACCGGGCCGTCGAACGCACGCTCCCTCACCACCCTGGCGGCGGGGAACCCGCCCCGCCGTGGCCGCCGCCTCCCCCGCCGCCGCCCCGCTAGGCCGTGCGCAGGAAGCGGTCGAGGACGCGGACGCCGAAGTGCAGGGCCTCGACGGGGACGCGCTCGTCGACGCCGTGGAAGAGGGCCTGGTAGTCGAAGCCCTCCGGAAGTCTCAGCGGGGCGAAGCCGTAGCCCGTGATGCCCAGCCGGGAGAACTGCTTGGCGTCGGTACCGCCGGACATGCAGTAGGGCACCACGTGCCCCTCGGGCTCGAACTCATGGACCGCCGCGCGCATCCGGGCGAAGACCGGGGTGTCCACGGGCGACTGGAGGGCCACCTCGTGGTGGGCGAACTCCCAGTCCACGTCGGGTCCGGTGAGCCGGTCCAGGGTGGCGCGGAACTCGTCCTCGAAACCGGGCAGGAAGCGCCCGTCGACCTGTGCGACGGCGTCCCCGGGGATGACGTTGACCTTGTAACCGGCCTCCAGCATCGTCGGGTTGGTGCTGTTGCGGACCGTCGCCTCGACCAGCCGGGCGGCGGGGCCGAGCTTGTCCAGCAGGGTGTTCACGCCGTCCACGTCGTCCAGGTCGGCCTCCATGCCGTACAGGACGGCGAGTTCGGTCAGACAGGCCCGCACGGTCGGCGTCAGGCGCAGCGGCCATTCGTGCTCCCCGAGGCGGGTGACGGCGGCGGTGAGACGGGTGACCGCGTTCTCCCGGTTCACCTTGGAGCCGTGTCCGGCGCGACCGCGCGCGGTCAGCCGGAGCCAGCCGGTGCCGCGCTCCCCGGCGGCGACGGGGTAGATCCGGCGGCCGGTGCCGTCGTGGAAGGTGAACGCCCCGGACTCGCCGACGCCCTCGGTGCATCCCTCGAACAGGGCCGCGTGCCGGTCCGCGAGGAACCCGGAGCCGTCCTCGGCGCTGGCCTCCTCGTCGGCGGTGAAGGCGATCACGATGTCCCGGCGGGGACGTGCTCCGGAGCGCGCCCAGGCACGGACGGCGGCGAGGACCATCGCGTCCATGTTCTTCATGTCGACGGCGCCCCGGCCCCAGACGACCCCGTCGCGGACCTCCCCGGAGAACGGGTGGACGCTCCACTCGGCGGCCTCGGCCGGGACGACGTCGAGATGGCCGTGGACGAGCAGCGCGTCGGCCGACGGGTCGGTGCCCTCGATCCGGGCGACCACATTGGCCCGGCCCTCGGTGCGCTCCAGCAGCACCGGTTCGAGCCCGGCCTCGGCGAGCCGCTCGGCGGCGTACTCGGCGGCGGGGCGCTCGCGGCAGTCGCCGCCGCCCCTGTTGGTGGTGTCGATCCGGATGAGGTCGGAGGTGAAGCGGACGACCTCGTCGAGTGCCCGGTCGTCGATGCTCTCCGTGTGCTCAGCCATACTGTTCCTCCACGGCGGCCGAGGCGATCGTGGTGACCGCCTTGAAGGTGCGGATGGCCTCGTACATGGTCGTGTGGGTGTAGGAGATCCGGCGCTCCGCCACACGGGCGACACCGGGGACGACGGTGCAGGCGGCCGCCAGGTGTTCGGCGTCGAACTCGACCGCCACGGTGAACGGCCCGGCGTCGACCGGCTCGTGCCGCACGGCGAGCGCCGCCCCGGTCCGGGCCGCGGCGCGGATGTCGGAGGCCGTGCGGGACGGGGTGCGGCACACGGCCGCGTACCGCGACACATGGTCCTTGACGGCGACCTTGGGTGCCCCGGGCGCGTAGCCCAGGGCGTCCTCGCAGGCCACGTCGTCGCCGGTGACGAGGACGACGGGCACCCCGTACTCGGCGACGACATGGGCGTTCAGCAGGCCCTCACTGGCTCTGACGTCGTTGAGCCAGACGCCGGTGATCTGGTTGGCGAGGTAGGTGTGGGCGAGGACGCCCTCCATGCCGGCGCCCGCGTGGTAGCCGACGAAGGCGATGCCGTCCACGTCCCCGTGCTGCACGCCCTCCACCATGGACAGCGGCTTGTGCCGCCCGGTGAGCATCTCCGTGCGCTCGTCGAGCCGCTCCAGGAGCAGGTTGCGCATGGTCCAGTGGGCCTCGTTGACGAGCACCTCGTCGGCTCCGCCGTCGAAGAAGCCCAGCACTGCGGCGTTGACGTCCGAGGTGAACATCGACCGGCACCGCTCCCACTGGGGCGTCCCCGGCAGCACGTCGGCGGGCCAGGTGACACCGGTGGCGCCTTCCATGTCGGCGCTGATGAGGATCTTCATGTCACGTCACGTTACGCGCTGGTTCCGCGTCGCAGCCAGGGCTGTGGAAAACTCTCACCGGCCCAGACCAATGGCCGGTCCTGAGGGGTGCGGGACCCGTCCGGACCGGCGGGCCGACCGTGTCCGGGGTCGTACCCGGCAAGGCCGTGCCCGGGAAGCGGGGCGGGGCACGGCTCCCGCAGCCGGGGCGCACGGCCTGCGCCACTCACGCCGTGGTGAACCGGGCCCTGCGCCGTCACACGTCCGGCTCCCGCCATCCGGGCGTCACGCGCCGGGTGCGCGGCACCCGGCCGATCCACCCGCTGCCCTCCGCCGGGCCCCGCCCCCTCACCGCGCTCAGTCCTCGTGGCCGAGCTGGAGGTCGCGTTCGGTGCGTCCGCCGCCGGCGACCCGGAGGACGGTGGCGACGGGCGGATAGCCCGCGGCGATGACGGTGTACTCGCCGGACGACAGGTCGACGAACCGGAAGCCGCCGTCGGGTCCGGTGGTCAGGGTGTCGACCACGTTCCCGGCGGCGTCCAGCAGGGTCACCCGGGCGTCCTCGACGGCCCGGCCGCCGCTCGCCCGGACGGTGCCGCGCAGGACGGCGCCCCCGGCCAGCTCGACGTCCTGCCGGGTCTCCCGGGCGGCCTGCACGCTGACCGGGAGGGCGGCCGGGCGGAAGGCGGGCGCGCTGGCGGCGAGGGTGTACTCGCCGGCCACCAGCTCGCTGATGGCGTAGCCGCCCTCGCGTCCGCTGCGGGTGCTGGCGACGACCTCGCCGTGGACGTTGGTGAGGGTGACGATGGCGTCGCGCACCGGGGTGCCGTCGGCGGTGGACACGCTGCCGGCCAGGCGTCCGGCGCCGCCGAGGACCACGTCCAGCTCGACCGGACGCTCCCCCACGGTCACGGAGACGGCCTGCGGCTGGTGCCCGCCGGCGGCAGCGATCAGGACGTAGGCGCCCGAGCCGGGCGTGGCCAGGGCGTAGCGTCCGTCGTCGCCGCTGGCGCCCCGGCCGATCTGCTGCCCGGCGACGTCGATGAGGGTGAGGGCGGCGCGGGGCACCACGGTGCCGTCGGGGTGCTGGACCGTGCCGCAGACGGCGATCCCGGCGGCGTACGGCGACCTGGCCTGCGGAACGGCGGCGTGGTGCGGCGCGGTGGTCTCCGGCTCGGTGAGGGGGGCGTTGTGGGACACCAGCGGTTTCTCCTTGAGGAAGAAGGCGATGAGCAGGCCGAGGGCGAGCACCGGCACCAGGTACAGGAAGATGCGCGGCATGGCGTCGGCGTACGCCGCGATGTAGGCGTCGCGCAGCGCGGGCGGGAGGGTGTGGACGAGCTGCGGGGTGAGGGACTCGGCGTCGGGCAGCCCGGCACCGGCCCCGGTGGGGACCCGTTCGCGGAGGGCGTCGGTGAGACGGCCCGCGAAGAGGGTGCCGAAGACGGCCGCGCCGACGCTGCCGCCGATCTGCCGGAAGTAGTTGTTGGCGCTGGTGGCGGTGCCGAGGTCGGCCGGGCGCACGGAGTTCTGCACGGCGAGCACGAGGACCGGCATCACCATGCCGATCCCGGCACCGAGCACGGCCATCCACACGCTGTACTGCGCGCGGGGGGTGTCGACGTCGAGGCGGGAGAGCAGCCACATGCCGACGACGGACAGGGCACCGCCGACGACGGGGTGTGCCTTGTAGCGGCCGGTGCGGCTGATGAGCTGGCCGGAGGCGACCGAGGCCACGACGATGCCGCCCATCATGGGGAGCATCAGCAGGCCGGATTCGGTGGCGCTGGCGCCGTCGACCATCTGGAGGAACGTCGGCAGATAGCTGGCCGCGCCGAACAGGGCGACGCCGACGACGAGTCCGGCCAGGGCGGTGACGTTGAAGACGGAGTCGCGGAAGAGCCGCAGGGGGATCAGCGGTTCGGGTGCGAGCCGCTCGGCCACCAGGAACAGGAGCGCGGCGGCCACCGCGCCGCCGCCGAGGCCGAGGATGACCCGGGAGTCCCAGGCGTACTCGGTGCCGCCCCAACTGGTCAGCAGGACCAGGCAGGTGGAGGCGGCGGCGAGCAGCACCGCGCCGGGGACGTCCAGCCGGGGCTTTGCCGTGGGCCTGGGCAGCTTCAGCACGGCCGTGACCACGGCGAGGGTGAGCAGGCCGAAGGGGACGTTGATGTAGAAGCACCAGCGCCAGGAGAGGTGGTCGGTGAAGTAGCCGCCCAGCAGGGGCCCGGCGACCGAGGCGAGGCCGAAGGCGGCGCCGATCAGGCCCATGAACCGGCCGCGCTCCCGGGGCGGCACGATGTCCGCGATGATCGCCTGCACACCGATCATCAGCCCGCCGGCGCCCACGCCCTGCACGGCGCGGAAGGCGATGAGCTGGTTCATGGTCCCCGCCCGGCCGGCCAGGGCCGAACCGATGACGAAGACCACGATGGCGAACTGGAAGACGCCCTTGCGCCCGAAGAGGTCACCGAGCTTGCCGTAGACGGGCAGCCCGATCGTGGAGGTGAGCAGGTAGGCGGTGATCGCCCAGGACATCCGGTCCAGGCCGTGCAGCTCGCCGACGATCTTCGGCAGCGCCGTGGCGACGATCATCTGCTCCAGGGCGGCCAGCAGCAGGGCCAGCATGAGCCCGACGAAGACCAGCCGCACCCGCCGGGGGGTCAGCCCCGGGTCCGCGACCGGGGCCGGAGCGGGTGGCTCCGGCCGTCGCGGTGGCGCGACGGCCGGCTCCTCCTGCACCAAGGTGACTCCGCCCATGTGCCGCTCCCCTCGTCACACCCGCTCACAACTGGCCGCCTGCGGCGACAACTACGAGCAAGTGCGACAAGTTACGGCGTACGGCGCGATCATCCGAGGATCACTCGAACCGGTGAGGCCGCCAACACCCTTCGGTGCAGGGCGTGTTGGCTACTTCTCGACCTCGGCGGCGAGCTTGGCGAGCACCGCGTCGTAGATCCGGCCCAGGCCCTTGGGGGCGAAGGTCCGCTCGAAGAAGCCGCCGATGCCGCCGGCGCCCTTCCACGCGGTGTGGACCACGACCCGGGACCGGCCCTCGCCCGCCGGGGTGACCCGCCAGGTGGTGACCATGGTGGAGTTGCGGTCCTTCTCGACGAGTTCGCCGTCGGACGGTTCGGTGACCTCCAGGAGGCAGTCCCGGACACGCTTGCTGGTGGCCTGGAGCTTCCAGTGCACCAGGGTGCCCTCGCCGTCACCGCCCTCGCGGACCTCGTACTCGCTGAAGTGCTCGGGCAGCAGCTTCGCGCGCGTGCCGCTGTAGTCGGCGATGGTGTCGAACACCGTCTCCGCGTCCGCCGCCACGATCCGCTCCGTCGTGGCCTCGACCTGCGCCATCGGGTTCCTCCAGGGCCTGGTTCTCGGGATGGCTCAAGCCAACCACCCCTCCGCCCGCCCTCCAAATCGGGGGTGGGGCAAGGGCCGGTCCGCCCCGGCCGACACACCGGTCCGGACGCCCGGAACGCGCCTCCCACCCGCGCGGCCGATCCGCAGGGTCCGCACCCCGGACCGGTCGGCCCGCGCGGCCACCCCGGACATCGGCCGACCCGCGCGCCGGACGCGCCGCCGCCGGCCGCGCGGTCGCCCGGGAGGCCGGGGCGCGCCCGCCGAGCGGCCCGGAACCTCGTTCGCACGATCATGGGAACAAGTGTTCTATTGTGTGGGCGGCAGACTACCGAGGAGGCGCCATGCGCTGGGAGGACCTCACGGACTCCGATCACGCCCGAGCCGCCGAACCCGCGCTGTTCGGCGCGGACGCGGTCACCACCCGCACCTTCGACGTTCCCGAGTTCCGGGGGGTCACCTTCCACGAGGTGCGGGCCCGCTCGATCCTCAACCGCGTGCCGGGCGCGTCCCGGATGCCGTTCGAATGGACGGTGAACCCCTACCGGGGCTGCACGCACGCGTGCGTCTACTGCTTCGCCCGCAAGACGCACAGTTATCTCGACCTCGACACCGGCCTCGGCTTCGACAGCCAGATCGTGGTGAAGGTGAACGCGCCGAGCCTGCTCCGCGCCCACCTCGGCTCCCGGCGCTGGCACGGCGAGCACATCGCGATGGGCACCAACGTGGACTGCTACCAGCGGGCCGAGGGCCGCTACCGGCTGATGCCCGGCATCATCGAGGCGCTGCGCGACTACGCGAACCCGTTCAGCATCCTCACCAAGGGCACCCTGATCCTGCGCGACCTCGACCTGCTGCGGCAGGCCGCCGATGTCACCGATGTCGGGGTCTCCGTGTCGGTCGGCTTCGTCGACCAGGAGCTGTGGCGCACGGTCGAGCCCGGCACCCCCGCCCCCGAGCGCCGTCTCGACGTCGTACGGGCCCTGACCGACGCGGGCATCGGGTGCGGGGTGCTGATGGCGCCGGTCGTCCCCTTCCTCGGCGACCGGCCCGACCAGCTGCGGGCCACCGTGGCGGCCGCGGCCCGCGCCGGGGCGACCTCGGTGACCCCGCTCGTGCTGCATCTGCGGCCGGGCGCGCGCGAGTGGTTCATGAGCTGGCTCGCGCGGACCCACCCCCACCTCGTACGCCGGTACGAGCGGCTGTACGCGGAGGGCGCCTACGCACCGAAGTGGTACCAGCGCCGGGTGACCCGTCAGGTGCACGAGCTGGCGGAGGAGTTCGGCATCGGTCCGTCACGGGCCGCGTCCTTCCGGCGTCCGCGTATGCCCGCGCGGGGCGGCGCGCCCCGGCCCGCCGAGCCGACGCAGCTGACGCTCATGTGACCTGGGGGCGTGTCCGGTCGCGTTCGGCGCCCGCGCGGCGGGCCCACCGGCCGGTGGGCGCACGGCTCAGTGGAGGCTGCCGATCAGGGTCCGGTCGAACGGGGTGAGTTCGCCGACCTGTCCGGCGAGGACCTTCCGCAGCCACTCGGGGTCCCCGAGCAGGGCCCGTCCGACCGCCACGAGGTCGAACTCCTCGCGCTCCATGCGGTCGAGCAGCTCACCGATGTCCGTGACCGCGGCCTGCGCACCCTGGAACACCTCCAGGAACTCGTTGCTGAGGCCCACCGATCCGACGCTGATGGCGGGCTTGCCGGAGAGCTTCTTCGCCCAGCCCGCGAGGTTGAGGTCGGATCCCTCGAACTCGGGGAGGTGGAACCGGCGGGTGGAGCAGTGGAAGGCGTCGGCCCCCGCGTCGGCCAGGAGACCGAGCATGGTCCGCAGTTCCTGCGGAGTCTCGGCGACCCGCGCCTGGTAGTGGTTCGGCTTCCACTGCGAGAACCGGAAGGAGATCGGGAAGTCCCCGGAGACGCTCTCCCGGCAGGCGGCCACGATCTGGGCGGCGAACCGGGTGCGGCCGACGATGTCGCCGCCGTAGGCGTCGGTGCGCCGGTTGGTGAACGCCCACAGGAACTGGTCGAGGAGATAGCCGTGGCCGCCGTGGATCTCTATGCCGTCGAAGCCGAGCGACTCGGCGGACGCCGCGGACGTGGCGTAGGCGGCGACGACGTTGTCGATGTCCGCCTGATTCATCTCCTTGCCCGACCGCGAGCCGTCCAGGGCGATGCCCGAGGGGCCGATCCGCGGGGCGTCGGGGACCGGTGGAGCGCCTGCCGCACGCTCCATGCCGACGTGCCACAGCTGCGGCATGATCCGGCCGCCCGCCGCATGGACGGCTTCGGCCACGGCCGCCCAGCCGGCGAGCGCCTCGTCGCCGTGGAACCGGGGGACGCGGGCGCTGCTTCCCGCCGAGTCGTGGCCGACGTAGGTGCCCTCGGTGATGATCAGGCCGACCCCGGCAGCCGCCCGCCGGGCGTAGTACCGCGCCACGTCCTCCCCCGGCACTCCGCCGGGGGAGAACTCGCGCGTCATCGGCGCCATCACGACACGGTTGGGCAGGGTGAGGCCTCCCAGGGAGAACGGACGGTCCAGGATGTCCCGGGCACGTTCGACGGAGTACTTGGGCATCGGCGTTCGCCTTCGATAGGGGCCGGCCGCACGGCGACGGGGGATGCGTCCGTGCGGCCGGCTGCTTGGGTGGGTACGGGGGCGATGCGGGCGGGGCCGCGCCCGGTCCCGCTAAGTGGCCGCGGCGGAGCCCTTCCCGGCCCCGGCTTCGGTCCCGGCGGCCGGCGGCCCCGCGGCAGCCGGACCGAGGGGCGGCGTGGAGCGGACGAACCACGCCGTGCCGAACGCGATCGCGGACACGACGGCCGCGCCCAGCAGCACGCCGTGCAGACCACTGCTGACGGCCTCCTTGACCGCGTCGCGCGTGGCGGTCGTCATGTCCTTCAGCTGCGCCGGGGTCAGGGCGCCGCCCGCGGTGAGCCGCTGCTGCGCGGCGGAGCCGAGCCGCTCGGTCAGCACCTCGCTCATGCGGCTGCTCTGCAGTGCGCCGAGCAGGGCGACACCGAGGGAGCCGCCGATGGTGCGCACCAGGGTGACCGTGCCGGTGGCCGCGCCCATGTCCCGCAGGTCCGCGTTGTTCATGGTGGCGACCATGGTGGCCTGGATCAGGGCGCCGATCCCCACCCCGATGACCAGGGTGTACGCGGAGGCCGCGGCGACCGGGGTGCCGGTGCCGAGCAGGAGGAGCAGCAGCGCGCCGGCGAGGGCGGTCCCGCCGCCGACGAGCGCCACGACGCGGTCCATACCGCCGCGGTCCATCAGCCGCCCGGTGGCCAGCTGGGCCGTCAGCATGCCGAACATGAGCGGCAGGATGAGCAGGCCACTGGCCGTGGACGACGAGCCCTGGACGAACTGCATGTACTGCGGGAGGTAGTTGACGACGGAGAAGAGGACGGCTCCGGCCAGGAAGCTGAGGACCTGGGCGAGGGTGAAGTCCCGACGGGCGAACAGCCGGGGCGGCGTGACCGGTTCGGCGACGCGCAGTTCCACGCGTACGAACCAGGCCACCGAGACCACCACGACCACGGCGAGTACGGCGATCTGCCAGGACGTCCAGGCGTAGGTGGTTCCGGCCCAGCCCGCCAGCAGGGTGAGGGCCAGGATGCCGGTGGTGAGCAGCGCCGTGCCGAGCCAGTCGATGCGGCCCTGGACGCGGGCGGAGGGCAGCCGTACGCCCCTGGTGATCGCCAGCAGCGCGACCAGTCCGATGGGCACGTTGACGTAGAAGGCCCAGCGCCAGCTCACGTAGTCGGTGATGAACCCGCCGAGCAGGGGGCCGCCGACGAACGCGACCGGCATCATGACACCCACCATCGACTGGATGCGGCCACGGTCCTGCGCGGGCACCACCACCCCGATGACCGAGAGCGCGCCGACCATCAGGCCGCCCGCGCCGAGGCCCTGGAGACCGCGGAAGGCGATGAGCTGCCCCATGCTCTGCGCCAGGCCGCACAGCACCGTCCCCGCCAGGAACAGTGTCACGGAACTGAGGCAGGCGCCCTTGCGGCCGTACAGGTCCCCGAGCTTGCCCCAGACGGGAGTGGACGCGGCCATGGTGAGCAGGTAGGCGGTCACCGCCCACGAGAAGTGCTCAAGGCCGCCGAGGTCGCCCACGATCGTGGGGAGCGCCGTGCTGACGAGCTGTCCGTCGAGCGTCGCCAGGAAGATGCTGAGCATCAGCCCGAAGACACCAAGGCGGGGCAGACCCGGCCGGTCGGGCGCGGGAGTGTCGGTCGCGGGGTCGTTCATCGCTGCCCCCAGGGCACGAGTGGAGGGATGTCAGACGGCGTACGGGCGGGCGTGCCGGGCCTCGCGAAGGGACTGCCCCCACCATGTGAGCTGGTCGAGCATGGCCTTGGCCGCGCCGTCGCTCCCGGGGTCGGTGGGCTTGCCGTCGGCACCGAAGATCTCGCCGTAGTTGTGGAAGCTGACGGTGTTGCGGATCGTGACCGCGTGCAGCTCCGCGAGCACGACACGGAGCTGTTCGACGGCGCGCAGGCCGCCGGCGATTCCGCCGTAGGCGACGAAGCCGACCGGCTTGGCGTGCCACTGCTCGTTGTGCCAGTCGATGGCGTTCTTCAGCGCCGCGGGGAAGCTGTGGTTGTACTCGGGCGTGACGATCACGAAGGCGTCGGCTTCGGCCAGCCGCGGTGAGACCGCGCCGACCAGGGCCACGATCTCGTCGCTGGGGGGCTGCCCGAACGCCGGGAAGACGGTGGGCAGGGGCGTCTCGACGAGGTCGATCAGATCGGCCTCCATGTCCTCGCGCTGGGCGATGTGTCCCGCGACCCAGTCCGCGACGACCGGGCCGAACCGCCCGTCCCGGGTACTGCCGATGATCACCGCGATGCGGAGGGGGCGGTCGGTCTGGTCGGCCATGGGGAGCTCCTCGGTTGTATACGCCGTATCTCTCTCGTACAACGTACACATCTGCTTGTACGCTGTCCACTCCTGATACGATGTACACCGCACCGTTCGTCGGAAGGGACCGCAGCGATGACCGCCCGGGAGAGACAAGCAGCGAGCGAGGGCAAGGACCACGTCTCCGTGTGGGAGCGCCTCGAACGGCCGGCGCCCACCCCTCGCACCGTCCTGGCCCCCCTGCGGATCGCCAAGACCGCCGTCGGCATCGCGGACGCGGAGGGACTCGACGCGGTCACCATGCGCCGCCTGGCCACCGAACTCGGCGTCGCCCCCATGGCCGCGTACCGCTACGTCACCGGCAAGGACGAACTCCTGGAGCTGATGGTCGACTTCGTCTACGCGGAGCTGGAGCTGCCCGACGGCAAGGAGGACTGGCGCACGAGCCTGCGGTCCGTCGCCCTGCGCATAAGGGAGGTCCTACTGCGGCACTCGTGGGTGACGCGGGCGACGTGGTGCGCGCCGACCCCGAACCAGCTGGCCGTGACCGAGGCCGGCCTGGCCGCGCTCGACGACCTCGGCCTCGACGCGGACGACACCATGGCGGTCTACAACACACTCATGTCCTATGTGCACGGCGCGGTGGACTCGGAGATCGGACTGACGCAGATGCTGCACGTGCGCGGCTGGTCCAACCGCGAGGAGGCCCGCGCGGGACTGGCCTCGCAGATGGCCTGGCTCATGGCCACCGGCCGGTACCCGATGTACGCGCGCTACATCACCGAGGCCCGGCGCAAGGACGACCCGCAGTGGCAGTTCGAGGCCGGCCTGGACGCCGTCCTCGACGGCATCGCGGCGCGCCTGGCGATCTGAGGTCTCCGCAGCCGGAACTTCGGGTTTCCGTGTCCGAGGACATCGCCGGGACAGGCCGCTTCAAATCATCGAAGGCCCGCTACAGAGAAAATACATGTAGCGGGCTTTCGCTTGCCCGCCCATGAATCCCGGAAATAGATTTGCCGCACTTCGAAGCGGTGGGGGAAATGACGCACGGATTCAAGGACGACACGGATACCACCCGTACGACGACCACGAGACCGATGGAGTGCGAGGGCGCCGCCTGCCTGCGCAGCGTCGCCGCGGGACGGGCCCCGGAGCTGGCCGTCGCCGGCACCCGGCTCTGCCCGAACTGCCGGCTCCGTCTCACTCACGACCTGCGGCGGCTGCCGCGCCTGCACGAGGAGTGCGGGCAGTTGCTCACCGGCGTGGACCGTCCGCGCGACCGGACGTCCGGCGGCGGCTCCATGCCCGGACTGCCCTTCAACACGGCGGCCGCCGAGGCACGTTCGCGGATCACCGGCACGCTGCGGTCGTGGGCGGCGCTGGTGGTCGAGGAGCGGGGCGTGGGCGCCCCTCGGGACACCCCGGCGCGGATCGCGGACTTCCTGCTGCTGCACTCCGCCTGGCTGCACACGCACCGGGCCGTCGGCGAGCTGTCCGACGAGGTGGCACGGTGTGTACGCCAGGCCCGTCGGGTCATCGACCCGGCTCCGCGGCGCCGGGTCCCGGTCGGCGACTGCGTCGTGCCGGGCTGCGGGGGCGCGCTCACTGCGGCCGTCCTGTCCGGCGGCGCCGGGCCCGCGGTCGAGGTCGGCTGCGACACGGAGCCCACGCACCGCTGGTCAAGGCAGGAGTGGATGCGTCGCAGCGCCCGGCCCGGCCCGGAACGCACGGAGCCGCCGGTGCGCTGGATGAGCGCCCGTGACATCGCCGCGCTGTGGGGCGTCGCGCCGGGCAGCGTCTACCGACGCGCCAGCGAGGACCAGTGGCGCCGCCGCGCGGTCAACGGCAGGACCTACTACCACGAGCAGGACGTCCACGCGTCGTCCAGTGCCCGCGCCTGACGGACACCGGCGACGGCCGCGGAGAACAACGGCTCCACCAGGGCGATCCGGCCCTGGTGGAGCTTTTTTCGTAGCTCCTGAAAATGCGATTTGACGAGACTCTGACTCAAGTATGTCGTGGAACTGGAATACAGCCATTGACATCCGCCGGGTTTCCGAAGAAGCTCTTCATTAGCTTCCGCAGAACTGTGCCGCTCACCCGGCAGGACATCACTGCGGAAAAGCGTGAAGCGGCGCACCGAGGTCCCATTCCGGTGCGCCGCTTCGTCGTTCCGACCATTCCGACGCCCCGGAGGACACATTCATGGACGCTTCCGTCATCGTCGCCGGTGCGGGTCCCACCGGACTCATGCTCGCCGGGGAGCTACGGCTCGCGGGAGTCGACGTCATCGTGCTGGACCGGCTCCGAGAGCGCACCGGCGAGTCCCGCGGCCTGGGCTTCACGACCCGGACGATGGAGGTCTTCGACCAACGCGGGCTGCTGCACCGCTTCGGCGACATGGGCACCAGCAACGCCGGCCACTTCGGCGGACTGCCGGTGGACTTCGGTGTCCTCGACAGCATCCACCAGGCGGCCAAGACCGTGCCGCAGTCCGACACCGAGACCATGCTCGAAGGCTGGGCGCGCGAGCTGGGCGTCGATCTCCGGCGCGGCCACGAGCTGATCACCCTGCGCGATCACGGCGACCACGTCGAGGCCGAGGTGCGCGGCCCCGACGGCGGGGAGACCCGGCTGGCGGCTTCCTACCTCGTGGGGTGCGACGGCGGCCGCAGCACCGTACGCAAGGCGTCCGGCTTCGACTTCCCGGGCACCGCGGCGACCATGGAGATGTTCCTGGCGGACGTCAAGGGCATCGACCTGAAACCGCGGCTGATCGGCGAGACGTACTCCGGCGGCATGGTCATGTGCGGCCCGCTCGGCGACCGCGGGGTCACGCGCATCATCGTCTGCGAACGCGGTGCGCCCGCGCGTCGGCGCACCGAGCCGCCCTCGTACGCGGAAGTGGCCGCGGCCTGGCAGCGGATCACCGGCATCGACATCTCGCACGCCGAGCACGAGTGGGTGAGTGCGTTCGGCGACGCGACCCGGCTCGCCACCGAGTACCGGCGGGGCCGGGTGCTGCTGGCCGGCGACGCCGCGCACATCCATCTGCCGGCCGGCGGCCAGGGCATGAACACCGGTGTCCAGGACGCCCTGAACCTCGGCTGGAAGCTGGCCGCCGTGATCCGCGGCACCGCGCCCGAGAAACTGCTGGACACCTACCACGACGAACGGCACGCGGTGGGCGAGCGCCTGATGATGAACACCAGGGCTCAGGGCCTGCTCTTCCTCAGCGGCGACGAGGTCCAGCCGCTGCGCGACGTGCTGGCGGAACTGATCCGCTACGAGGAGGTCAGCCGCCATCTCGCCGGCATGGTGAGCGGCCTGGAGATCCGCTACGACGTCGGCCCCGGCCGCCACCCCCTGCTGGGTCTGCGGATGCCGCACCTGGAGCTGGTGGGCGACCGGCGCAAGACCAGCAGCACCGAACTGCTGCGCGCGGCGCGGGGCGTGCTGCTCGACCTGGAGGACAACGCCGTCCTGCGCGACCGCGCGGCCGGCTGGTCGGACCGGGTGGACATCGTGACCGCGGAGCCCCACGGCGTCCTCGCCGACGGTCCGCTCTCGGGCACGTCGGCAGTGCTGGTCCGTCCGGACGGCCACGTGGCCTGGGCCGCGCCGGGCAGCCACCACGATCTGCCCATGGCACTGGAGCGCTGGTTCGGTCCGTCCCGGATACAGCAGGCCTGACAAGGAGAGACGTATGCACAGCACACTGATCGTGGCCCGGATGGAACCCCATGCGGCCGCTGACGTCACTCGCCTCTTCGGCGAGTTCGACGACACGGACATGCCGCACCTGATGGGCACCCGGCGCCGACAGCTCTTCAGCTACCGGGGCCTCTACTTCCACCTCCAGGACTTCGACTCCGAGGACGGCGGCGAGCGGATCGAGGCGGCCAGGACGGACCCGCGGTTCGTCGGCATCAGCGAGGACCTCAAGCCCTTCATCACCGCCTACGACCCCGCGACCTGGCGCTCCCCCGCCGACGCCATGGCGCAGCGCTTCTACCACTGGACCGCCCGATGAGCGGCCCGGAGGGCAGGCGGGTCGTCATCACCGGCATCGGCGTCACCGCGCCTGGCGGCGTCGGCACCAAGAACTTCTGGAGCCTGCTGGCCGACGGGCGTACCGCGACGCGGCGCATCAGCTTCTTCGACCCCACCCCGTTCCGCTCGCAGGTCGCCGCCGAGGTCGACTTCGACGCCGAACTGATGGGTCTCGGCGCCCAGGAGGTCCGGCGGATGGACCGGGCCGCGCAGTTCGCCGTGGTCACCGCGCGGGAAGCGGTGGCGGACAGCGGACTCGAGTTCGACGCCCTGGACCCGCACCGGACCGGCGTGACCATCGGCAGCGCGGTCGGCGCGACGATGGGGCTCGACGAGGAGTACCGGACCGTCAGCGATGGCGGACGGCTCGAACTGGTCGACCACGCGTACGCGGTCCCGCACCTCTACAACTACATGGTGCCCAGCTCCTTCGCGGCGGAGGTGGCGTGGGCGGTGGGCGCCGAGGGCCCCACCACGGTGGTCTCCACCGGCTGCACCTCGGGCCTCGACTCCGTGGGCTACGCCGCCGAGCTGATCCGTGAGGGGTCGGCCGACGTCATGGTGGCCGGCGCGGCGGACGCCCCGATCTCGCCCATCACCGTGGCCTGCTTCGACGCGATCAAGGCCACCACCTCGCGCAACGACGACCCGGAGCACGCGTCCCGCCCATTCGACGGGACGCGCAACGGGTTCGTGCTCGGTGAGGGCTCGGCGGTCTTCGTCCTGGAGGAACTGGACAGCGCACGGCGGCGCGGCGCCCATGTGTACGCGGAGATAGCCGGGTACGCCACGCGCAGCAACGCCTTCCACATGACGGGCCTGCGCCCCGACGGCCGGGAGATGGCCGAGGCGATCCGGGTCGCCCTGAACGAGGCCCGGCTCGCTCCGGAGGCCGTCGACTACGTCAACGCGCACGGTTCGGGCACCAAGCAGAACGACCGGCACGAGACCGCCGCGTTCAAGCGCAGCCTCGGCGAGCACGCGTATGCCGTGCCGGTCAGCTCCATCAAGTCGATGGTCGGGCACTCCCTTGGCGCCATCGGCTCGATCGAGATCGCGGCGAGCGTGCTGGCGATGGAGAACAACGTGGTGCCGCCCACCGCCAATCTGCACACCCCCGACCCCGAGTGCGATCTCGACTACGTACCACGCGCCGCGCGGGACTGGCGCACCGACGCCGTGCTCTCCGTGGGCAGCGGTTTCGGCGGCTTCCAGAGCGCCATGGTGCTCGCCCGTCCCGAGCGGAGGGCAGCGTGAGCGGGTCCGGCGTCCGGGTCGCCGTCACCGGACTGGGTGTGGTCGCCCCCAACGGCTTGGGCGCGGAGGCGTACTGGACAGCGACCCGCGAGGGAACCAGCGGCATCGGCCGCGTCTCACGCTTCGTCCCCGACCGGTACCCGGCCCAACTGGCCGGTGAGATCGAAGGGTTCGCCGCCGAGGAGCATCTGCCGGGCCGGCTGCTGCCGCAGACCGACCGGATGACCCAGCTGGCTCTCGTGGCCGCGGACTGGGCGTTCGAGGACGCCGCGGTGCGCCCCGAGGAGCTGCCCGAGTTCGAGATGGGCGTGATCACGGCCAGTTCCTCGGGCGGCTTCGAGTTCGGCCAGCGAGAGCTTCAGGCCCTGTGGAGTCAGGGGAGCCGGTACGTCAGCGCGTATCAGTCCTTCGCCTGGTTCTACGCCGTCAACAGCGGGCAGATCTCCATCCGCAACGGCATGCGAGGCCCGAGCGGTGTGGTCGTCAGCGACCAGGCCGGCGGCCTCGACGCGGTCGCCCAGGCACGGCGCCAGATCCGCAAGGGCACCCGACTGGTGATGTCGGGGGCCGTGGACGCCTCGATCTGTCCCTGGGGCTGGGTCGCGCAGATGGCGAACGGGCGGCTGAGCACCTCCACCGACCCGGAACGGGCCTATCTGCCCTTCGACCCCGCGGCGAACGGCCACGTGGCCGGCGAGGGCGGCGCCCTGCTCGTCCTGGAGGAGCTGGAGCAGGCCAGGGCCCGGGGCGCACAGCAGATCTACGGCGAGATCGCCGGGTACGGCTCCACGCTCGACCCCAGGCCGGGCAGTGGGCGTCCCCCGGGTCTGCGCAAGGCGATCGAACTGGCGCTGGCCGACGCCGGGGCCGCGCCGGACGAGATCGACGTGGTGTTCGCCGACGCGGCCGCCGTCCCCGAGCTGGACCGGATCGAGGCCGCGGCGATCACCGACGTGTTCGGGGCCGGAGCGGTGCCGGTCACGGCGCCCAAGACGATGACCGGGCGGCTCTACTCGGGGGCGGCTCCACTGGACCTGGCCGCCGCGTTCCTCGCCATGCGGGACGGGGTGATCCCGCCGTCCATCGGCGTCGCCCCCTCCCCCGAGCACGGACTCGACCTCGTCGTCGACCAGGAGCGGACCGCCGCGGTGCGCTCCGCCCTGGTGATCGCCCGCGGCCACGGCGGTTTCAACTCCGCGCTCGTGGTCCGCTCCTCCGCCTAGGGCCTGATCCCAAGCAGGCGTCGCCCCCCGGGCCCGGGCGCCGACGAGCGGACACCACGGTCTGCCGGGACGCGGAGGACCGGCTCGACCGGCTCCCCATCGCAGCAACGAAAGGACACTCCCATGACTTCTCACGATTTCACCCTGGACGACCTCAAGCGCATCCTGCGCGAGGGGGCAGGCGCGGACGAAAGCGTCGACCTCGACGGGGACATCATCGACACCGACTTCGAGTCGCTGGGCTACGAGTCCCTGGCGCTGCTGGAGACCGGTGGCCGCATCGAGCGCGAGTTCGGCGTCACCCTCGACGACGACACGCTGACCGACACCAAGACCCCGCGCGCGCTGATCGAGACCGTGAACGCCCTGCTGGTCCCCGTCGAGATCGGCTGAGCCCCGCCACGGACCCCGCCGCCGGTTCCCGTCGAGCCTCCGCCGGGTACCGGCGGCGCGCTTCCACCCTCTCGCAACCCCCTTCGCGCCTTGCGCCTCCCCCACTTCTGCAGGAGACGGACATGAAGCAGCACAACCCGAAGGTCGCCCTCGTCACCGGGGCGACCAGCGGTATCGGCCTCGCGGTGACCAGGCTGCTGGCCGAGCAGGGCCACCGGGTGTTCCTGTGCGCCCGCACCGAGGAGGGCGTGACCCGCACGGTCAAGGAACTCCTCGACGAGGGCCTGGAAGTGGACGGCGCCCCCTGCGACGTCCGCTCCGCCGACGACATACGCCGGTTCGTGCGGCAGGCCGTCGAGCGCTTCGGCACGGTCGACGTGCTCGTCAACAACGCGGGCCGGTCCGGCGGCGGAGTCACCGCCGAGATCGCCGACGACCTCTGGCACGACGTGATCGCCACCAACCTCGACAGCGTCTTCCTGATGACGCGCGAAGTGCTCACCACGGGCGGCATGCGCGACAAGGACCGCGGCCGCATCATCAACATCGCCTCCACCGCGGGCAAGCAGGGCGTGGTGCTCGGCGCCCCCTACTCGGCCTCCAAGCACGGTGTCGTCGGCTTCACCAAGGCGCTCGGCAACGAGCTGGCGCCCACCGGCATCACCGTCAACGCGGTCTGCCCCGGCTACGTCGAGACGCCGATGGCGCAGCGCGTGCGCCAGGGCTACGCGGCCGCGTACGACACCAGCGAGGACGCCATCCTCCAGAAGTTCCAGGCGAAGATCCCGCTCGGCCGCTACTCGACCCCCCAGGAGGTCGCGGGCCTGGTCGGCTACCTGGCGTCCGACACCGCCGCCTCCATCACCTCCCAGGCACTGAACGTCTGCGGGGGCCTGGGCAACTTCTGAGCCGCCGGGCACCTTCCGAGCCACGAGGAGACCACATCATGACGACCCGTCAGGTCGAGCACGCCATCACCGTCGAGGCCCCGGCCGCCGCCGTCTACCGGCTGATCGCCGAGGTGGAGAACTGGCCGCGCATCTTCCCGCCCACCATCCACGTCGACCACGTCGAGCGCGGCGCGGGCGAGGAGCGCATCCGGATCTGGGCCACCGCCAACGGCGAGGCGAAGAGCTGGACCTCACGCCGCACCCTGGACCCCGAGAGCCTGCGGATCACGTTCCGCCAGGACGTCTCCACCCCGCCGGTCGCCGCCATGGGCGGCACGTGGATCATCGAGCCGCTGTCCGGGGCGTCCTCGCGGGTACGGCTGCTGCACGACTACCGGGCCGTCGACGACGACCCGGAGGGCCTGAAGTGGATCGATCAGGCCGTCGACAGCAACTCCCGTTCGGAGCTGGCCGCGCTGAAGACCAACGTCGAACTGGCCCACGCCTCCGAGGAGATCACGTTCTCCTTCGAGGACACCGTGCGGATCGCCGGCGCGGCCAAGGACGCCTACGACTTCATCAACGAGGCCGGACTGTGGGCGGAGCGGCTCCCGCACGTGGCCTCCGTCCGCTTCGCGGAGGACACCCCCGGGCTGCAGACCCTGGAGATGGACACCCGCGCCAAGGACGGCTCGACGCACACCACCAAGTCGTTCCGGGTGGTCTTCCCGCACCACCGGATCGCGTACAAGCAGGTCACCCTGCCCGCGCTGATGACCCTGCACACCGGTTGCTGGACGTTCACGGAGAACGCCGACGGCGTCGCCGCGACCTCGCAGCACACCGTGGTCCTCAACACGGCGAACATCGCAGCGGTCCTGGGCCCGGACGCGACCGTCGCCGACGCCCGGGCGTACGTCCACGGCGCGCTGAGCACCAACAGCCGCGCCACCCTGGGCCACGCCAGGACCTACGCCGAGAACAAGCGCTGACCGTGGCCGCGCCGGACACGGACGTGCTCGTCGTGGGCGCCGGACCGGTCGGCCTGTTGCTCGCCGGGGAGCTGCGCGCCGGCGGGACGCAGGTGACGGTACTGGAGCGGCTGGCTGAGCCCACCACCGAGTCGCGGGCGTCGATCCTGCACGCCCGCACCATGGAACTGCTGCACGAGCGGGGCCTGACCGAACGGTTCAGGACCCCGCAGGGCGCCGGGCCCGGCCACTTCGGCGGTATCCCCCTCGACCTGGCCGAGGCCGGCGACAGTCCGTACGCCGGCCAGTGGAAGGCGCCGCAGACCCGCGTCGAGGCCGTTCTCGCGGACTGGGCGACCGGGCTCGGCGCCCGGGTGCGACGCGGGCACACGGTGACCGCTCTGGCCGAGGCACCCGACCGGGTCCACGTCGTCGCGACCACTCCTGGGGGCGAGCGGCTGCGGCTGACCGCCGCGTACGTCGTGGGCTGCGACGGCGAGGAGAGCACCGTACGGCGGCTGGCCGGCTTCGCGTTCCCCGGCGTCGGCCCCACCAAGGAGCTGTTGCGCGCCGACCTGAGGGGCGTCGACCTGCGGGAGCGGCGCTTCGAGCGGCACGCGCGGGGGGTGGCCAACGCCCGCCGCGGGCCGGACGGCGTCACCCGGATCATGGTCCACGCGTTCGGCCGGGTGCCCGGCGCGTCGCGGACCCCCTCCTTCGAGGTGGTCCGCGCGGTGTGGGCCCACGTCACCGGCGACGACCTCGCGGGCGCCGAGCCGGTCTGGCTCAACGCGTTCCACAACGCCCGTCGGCAGGCCGCCCGTTACCGCATCGGCCGGGTGTTCCTCGCCGGGGACGCCGCCCATGTCCAGCTGCCGGTGGGCGGGCAGGCCCTCAACCTCGGCCTGCAGGACGCGGCGGACCTCGGCGGCAAGCTCGCCGCACACCTCGCGGGCCGGGCCGGCGAGGAACTGCTCGACACCTACCACGCCGTCCGCCACCCGGTGGGCGCACGCGTGCTCGGCAACATCGAGGCTCAGGCCCAACTGCTGTTCGGCGGACCCGAGGTGGACGGCGCGCGGGCGGTGTTCCGGGAACTGCTCGGGATCCCGGCGGCCCGCCGTCATCTCGCCGCGATGATCAGCGGGCTCGACGGCGGCGGCCCGGCCGCGACACAGCCCGGCACCCCCGCCACTCACAGCGCTCGGGGCGCTCACGGACCGAATCGTCAGCACACCACGCACAGGAGGATCACCATGGGCAAACTGACCGGAAAGACCGTGCTCGTCACCGGTTCCAGCCGCGGCATCGGCCGGGCCACGGCGATCCGGCTGGCTCGCGAGGGGGCTCTCGTCGCGGTGCACAGCTCCGGCAACCGGGAGGCCGCCGACGACACCGTCGCCGCCATCGAGAAGGAGGGCGGCCGGGGCTTCGCTGTGCTCGCCGAGCTCGGAGTGCCCGGCGACGTCCACGAGCTGTTCCTGGCCCTGGAGCGGGAGCTGAAGGAGCGCACCGGAGCGGCCACCCTCGACATCCTGGTGAACAACGCCGGCGTCATGGGCGGTGTGGCCCCCGAGGACCTCACGCCCGAGGCGTTCGACCGGCTCTTCGCCGTCAACGCCAAGGCCCCGTACTTCCTGGTGCAACGCGCGCTGGACAACCTCCCCGACGGAGGCCGCGTCATCAACATCTCCTCCGGGCTGACCAGGGTCGCCAATCCGCAGGAGGTGGCGTACGCGATGACCAAGGGCGCCATCGACCAGCTCACCCTGCACTTCGCCAAGCACCTCGGCCCCCGCGGTATCACCGTGAACAGCGTGGGTCCGGGCATCACCGACAACGGCGCACCGGTCTTCGACGACCCCGAGGCGGTGGCGGCCATGGCGAACCACTCGGTCTTCGGCCGGGTCGGCGAGACCCGGGACATCGCCGACGTGGTGGCCTTCCTCGCGAGCGACGACTCCCGCTGGATCACCGGCTCCTATCTGGACGCCAGCGGCGGCACACTGCTCGGTTGAGCGGGCGGACGGCCGAGCCGATGACGACGCTCCCCTCCAACGCCTCGCCCCGCACCGGCACCGGACAGCGGGCCCTGCTCTTCGTGCTCGCCGGCAACATGCTCATCGACGCCCTCGAAGTCTCCGTCATGCTGGTCGCCCTGCCGTCCATGGGGCGGGACCTCGGGCTCTCGACGCTCGGCGGCCAGTGGGTGATGAGCGGCTTCGCCGCCGGCTTCGCGGCACTGCTGCTGCTCGGTCCGCGTCTCGTCGCCCGGTGGGGCCGGCGGCGCGTGTACCTGGCCGCCCTGCCGGTGTTCATCGCCGCCTCGGTGATCGGCGGTCTCGCCCACCAGGACGCCCTGCTGGTCGCCACCAGGGTGGTGAAGGGCATGTGCGCGGCTCTGACCGCGCCGACCGGACTCGCGATCATCAGCACCACGATCCGGCCGGGAGTCGAACAGCGCCGGGCGGTGTCGGTCTACTCGCTCTTCGGGGCGGCCGGCTTCACCGCGGGCCTGCTGTGTTCGGGAGCGCTCACCGAACTGAGCTGGCGCTGGAACCCGGTGTTCCCCGCCCCGGTCGCCCTGCTGTTGCTGGCGGCCGGTGTCCGGCTGATCCCCCGCGATGCCGCGCCGGCGCCCGCCACTCCGCTCGGCACGACCCTGGCGCGACTGCGACGCAACGCTCCGTTCCGGCGCTCGGCGGTGTGCGCGGCCACGTTCAACGGCACGTATCTGGGCCTGCTGATGCTGTTCACCCACCGGCTGCACGACCAGTGGGGGTGGAGTTCCTGGCGCACGGCGCTCGCGTTCCTCCCGGCCTGTGTGCCGCTGGCGTTCGCGCTGCCCTTCGCCGGCCGGATGGTGGCGCGCTTCGGCACCGAACGGCTGATCAGGGCCGGAAGCTGTGCCACGGCGCTCGGCTGTGTGACCGCCCTGGTCACCGGAGCGCCCACGGCGTACGCCACCGGAGTGCTGCCCGCGCTGCTCCTGGTGGAGGCCGGCTTCGTGCTGTCCTTCGCGGCCCTGAACCTCCAGGCCACGGCCGGGATCGCGGCCGAGCACCGGGCCGCCGCGGTGCCGGTCTACCAGACGGCCGTACAGCTCGGGGCGGTGCTCGCGCTGCCGGCCACGGCCGCCTTCCTCGGCAGCGGTCACCGGGCCGCTCTGGCGTTCCTCACCGCCCTGTCGGCGGCGGGCGCGCTCGTCGCCTGCACGGCCCGCCCCCGCGCGGTCGGCGCCACGCCCTGACGGCGGATCCGCACGCGCCCGGCCCCGCCCCACCGGCACACCCCGCGCACTCCCACACGAACGGAGTTTCCACGATGCGTGTCCTGTTCACCATCTTCCCGGCGACGGCACACCTGTATCCCGTCGTGCCGCTGGCCTGGGCGCTGCAGAGCGCCGGGCACGAGGTCGTCGTGGCGAGCCATGCGGGCGTCGTGGACCCGGGGGTGATCGCGAACATAGGCGCGGCCGGGCTCACGGCCGTACCGCTCGGTTCGCCGGAGGAACTGCCGGAGGCCCTGAGCAAGAACACCGGGGAAAACAAGCCGAACCGCCCCTCGCTCGCCTTCGACGCGTTCGAACCGGAGGAGTCGCAGGGCTGGCGCACGGCACGCGCGATCCTCACCGGCATGTTCCGGATGCACTACCCCGAGCCCTCGGAGCCGGGCGGCCGCAGGCCCGTGCTGGACAATCTGGTCGACTTCGCCCGCGCCTGGCAGCCCGATCTGGTGCTGTGGGACCCGCTGATGTTCCCCGCGCCCGTGGCCGCGAGGGTCACCGGCGCCGCGCATGCGCGACTGGTCTGGGGCACGGACAACATCGCCCTGATCCATGAGCGGACCAAGCGGGAGCTGGCCCGGCCCGGCGGCGAGTTGACCGAGCACCCGTGGGCGGGCTGGTACGGCCCGATCCTGGAGCAGTACGGACTGGAGTTCAGCGACGAGATGCTGCTCGGCCAGTGGACCGTGGACCTGACCCAGTCCAGGATGCGGCTGCCGCTCGACCTCACGCACGTCCCCGTACGGCGGGTCCCCTACACCGGCGCGGCCTCCCTCCCCGCCTGGCTGCACCACCAGCCGGAACGTCCGCGCGTGGTGCTCACCCTCGGGGTGAGCCGGCGCAAACTGTTCGGCAAGTACAGCGGCTTCCCCATGCGCGAGTTCTTCGACTCGGTGTCCGCACTGGACGTCGAGGTCGTCGCCACCCTCAACAGCGAGCAGCTCGCCGCGGTCGGCACCCTGCCCGACAACGTCCGTGCGGTCGAGTACGTGCCGCTCGGTCAGGTCCTGCCGACCAGTTCGGCGGTCATCCACCACGGCGGGGGCGGCACGTTCGCCGCCGCCGTCAACTTCCGGGTACCCCAGCTCGTGGTGCCACTGCCGATGTGGGACGAGATGGTCACCGCCCGGTACGTCGAGGACATGGGGGCGGGTCTGGTCGCCGACCCCGAGGCTCTGGACGTGGCCGGACTGCACAAGCAGCTCGTGCGGCTGCTCCAGGAGCCGTCGTTCTCCCTCGGCGCCCGCCGTCTGTACGACGAGATGCTCGCCGCGCCCGCACCGAAGGACATCGTGCCCCTGCTGGAGCGCCTGACCGCCGAGCACCGCTGACCGCGCCCGCAGGGGCCGGAAAGGACTGTCCGTCAGATGCGCGTACTGGTGATCACCACCCCTGTACCGTCCCACTACCTGCCTCTGGTGCCCCTGCTGTGGGCGCTGCGGTCGGCCGGCCACGAGGTGGCGGTGTTCTGCCAGCCCGATGTGCTGGGCGCTGTCCGGGCCTCCGGGCTCACCGGCGTCGAGGTGGGCAAGCCGTTCGGCGTCGACGCCATGCTGCTGCGGAACCTGCCCGCGGACCAGCGGCCCCTGCAGGCCCGGCCCCGGCCGGCGCCCGAGCTGCTCGGCGGGTACGGCAGGCTGTGGTGGGCCCACGCCACCGCCCACCTCGGCCACTACAGTGCCCTCGCCGACGACTACGGACCCGACCTGATCGTCGCCGACCCGCTGGAGTACTGCTCCCTGCTCATCGGCGCCCGGCTGGGTGTGCCGGTGGTGCACCACCGGTGGACGGTGGACGCGATCTCCGGCCCAGCCCGGCGCTTCGTGCGCGCCGACGTCCCGGCGCGGGCGGAGCGCCCCGGACCGGCCGGGCCGCCGGACCCAGCCGCTCTGCCGGACCCCACCGTACTGCTCGACCCGTGCCCGCCGGGCCTGCGGGCACCGGACGGCGAGGCGGGCATGCCGATCAGGTACGTGCCCTACAGCGGGGGCGCGGAGACGCCGGCCTGGGTGCGGGCGGGCCCCGGCCCGGGGACCGGGCGGCGACGGATCGCCGTCTCGCTCGGCAACACACCCGCCCTGCACGGCGAGCCCTTCATCCGCGGCCTGCTGCACGCCCTCGCCGCCCGTCGTGACACCGACCTCCTCGTCACGCTGCCGCAGCCGTACCGCGCGGGGGTCGGGCCGCTGCCGTGGAACGTGACGGTCGTCGACCCGCTGCCCCTGCACCTGTTCCTCGGGAGCTGCGACGCGATGGTCCACCACGGCGGCGCCGGGACGGCGATGACCGCCACCGCGTTCGGGCTCCCGCAGCTGGTGCTGCCGCAGTTGGCGGACCACTTCCCGCTGGCCGACCGGCTCACCGCGGCCGGTGCCGCACTGGCCTTCGAGACCCCGGCGCAGCAGGACGACGCGCGGCTCGTCGGCCGGGCCCTGGACGCGTTGCTGTCCGACCCGCGCTACGCCGGGTCGGCCCGCCGACTGGGCGCGGAGATGGCCGTGATGCCGTCCCCCGCCGACGTGGCCGCCGATCTGGAGCGACGGACGCGAGCAGCCACCGAACAGAGAGAGGCGAGCGTGTCGTGCACATTGAGGAAATGACCATCCCCGGGACCTACCTGATCACGCCCGACCAGATTCCGGACGAGCGCGGGGCGTTCTACGAGTCCCTGCGCAGCGACCTGCTGGAGAGCGTGACCGGAGTCGCCTTCCGGCCCCGGCAGATCAACTACTCCGTGTCGAGACGGCACACCCTGCGCGGCATCCACAGCGTGCGCATACCCCCCGGGCAGGCCAAGTACGTCACCTGTGTCCGCGGTGAACTGCGCGACATCGTGGTGGACCTGCGGATCGGCTCCCCGACCTTCGGCGAGCATCAGGTCAACGAGCTCGACGCGGACTCCGGCAGGTCCGTCTACGTCCCCGAGGGCGTGGGCCACGGCTTCCTCGCGCTCAGCGACGACGCCTGCATCTGCTACGTCGTCTCCACCGCGTACGTGCCGGGCACCCAGATCGACATCAACCCGCTCGATCCCGATCTCGCCCTGCCGTGGAACTGCCCGGAGACAGCCCTCATCTCGGACAAGGACGCGAAGGCGCCGTCCCTGGCCGAGGCCGTACGGGCAGGTCTCCTGCCCCGGTTCAGCAAGGCGGGAACAGCGTGAGAATGCTCTTCGTGGCGGCGGGCAGCCCGGCGACGGTCTTCGCCCTGGCCCCGCTGGCCACCGCCGCCCGCAACGCGGGCCATCAGGTCGTCATGGCCGCGAACGACGACATGGTCCCGGTGATCACCGCCTCGGGTCTGGCCGGCATCGCGACCACCGATCTGCCGATCCGGCACTTCATCACCACGGACCGCGCGGGCAACCCCGAGGAGATCCCCTCCGACCCGGTCGAGCAGGCGCTCTTCACCGGGCGCTGGTTCGCCCGCATGGCCGCATCCAGCCTCCCGCGGATGCTGGAGTTCGGCCGCGCCTGGCGGCCCGAGCTGATCGTCGGCGGCACGATGAGCTACGTCGCCCCGCTGCTCGCGCTGCACCTCGGCGTGCCGCATGTGCGCCAGACCTGGGACGCCATCGAGGCCGACGGCATCCATCCGGGTGCGGATGCAGAACTCCGCTCGGAACTAGCCGAGTTCGGCCTCGACCGGTTGCCCGACCCCGATGTGTTCGTGGACATCTGCCCGCCGAGTCTGCGGCCGGCCGACGCCGCCCCGGCCCGGCCGATGCGGTATGTCCCGGCCAACGCCCAGCGACTGCTCGAGCCCTGGATGTACAGCCGGGGCGAGCGCCGGCGCGTCCTCGTGACGTCCGGGAGCCGGGTCGCCAAGGAGAGTTACGACAAGAACTTCGAGTTCCTGCGCGGCCTCGCCAAGGATTTCGCCGCGTGGGACGTCGAGCTGATCGTCGCGGTACCCGACGGGGTCGCCGACGCCCTGCACGAAGACGTGCCGGGCATCCGGGCCGGCTGGGTGCCGCTCGACGTGGTGGCACCCACCTGCGACGTGCTGGTGCACCACGGGGGCGGTGTCAGCACCCTGACCGGGCTGAACGCCGGTGTACCCCAACTGCTCGTCCCGCGGGGCGCCGTGCTGGAGAATCCGGCCCGTCGCGTCGCCGACCACGGGGCCGCGATCACGCTGCTGCCCGGCGAGGACACCGCCGACACGATCGCGGACTCCTGTCGGGAACTGCTGTCCAAGGAAACCTACGGCGCGCGGGCCCGCGAACTCTCCCGGGAGATCGCCGCCATGCCCTCGCCCGCGAGCGTGATCGACGCGCTCGGACCGGCATGAACACACGAACCGAGAGGACCTCTCGATGAAGGCTCTGGTGCTCGCCGGCGGATCTGGAACCCGCCTGCGGCCTTTCAGCTATTCGATGCCCAAACAACTGATCCCCATCGCCAACACGCCCGTGCTGGTGCATGTGCTGAACAGCGTCCGGGAGCTGGGGGTGACCGAGGTCGGCGTCATCGTCGGCAACCGCGGCCCCGAGATCGAGGCCGTGCTCGGCGACGGCGCCCGGCTCGGTGTGCGCATCACCTACATCCCCCAGGACGCGCCGCGCGGACTGGCCCACACCGTGTCCGTCGCCCGCGGCTTCCTCGGCGACGACGACTTCGTGATGTACCTCGGCGACAACATGCTGCCCGACGGGGTCACCGAGATCGCCGAGGAGTTCACCCGGCAGCGCCCGGCCGCCCAGGTCGTCGTGCACAAGGTCCCCGACCCGCGCTCCTTCGGCGTCGCCGAACTCGGCCCCGACGGGGAGGTACTGCGTCTGGTGGAGAAGCCGACGCAGCCGCGCAGCGACATGGCCCTGATCGGGGTCTACTTCTTCACCGCCGCCATCCATGAGGCGGTGGCGGCCATCACGCCCAGCGGCCGCGGCGAACTGGAGATCACCGACGCCATCCAGTGGCTGGTCACCTCCGGCGCGGACGTGCGCGCCAGCCTCTACGACGGCTACTGGAAGGACACCGGGAGGGTCGAGGACGTCCTGGAGTGCAACAACCACCTCCTCGACGGTCTGATCCCGCGTGTCGACGGACAGGTCGACGCCGACAGCGTGCTCGTGGGCCGGGTCGTGATCGAGGCGGGGGCGCGCGTCGTGCGGTCGCGGATCGAGGGTCCGGCGCTCATCGGCGCGGGCACGGTCCTCCAGGACAGCCAGGTGGGCCCGTACACCTCCATCGGGCGCGACTGCACCGTGACGGACAGCCGCCTTGAGGGCTCCATCGCGCTGGACGAGGCATCGGTCACCGGCGTGCGCGGGCTGCGCGACTCGCTGATCGGGCGCGCCGCGTCCATCGGCACCACCGACCCGGGCACGGGCCATCACTGCCTGGTCGTCGGAGATCACACCCGAGTGGAGGTCGCGGCATGAGGATCCTGGTCACCGGAGCGGCCGGCTTCATCGGCTCGCACTTCGTGCGCAGCCTGCTGGCCGACCAGTACACCGGCTGGGAGGGCGCCCAGGTCACCGCCCTGGACAAGCTGACCTACGCGGGGAACCGGGAGAACCTGCCCACCTCGCACGAGCGGCTGGTGTTCGTCCGCGGCGACGTGTGCGACCGCGACCTGCTGCGCGAACTGGTGCCCGGCCACGACGCGGTGGTCCACTTCGCGGCCGAGTCGCACGTCGACCGCTCCCTGCAGGGCGCGGGCGAGTTCTTCCGTACGAACGTCCTGGGCACCCAGACCCTGCTCGACGCGGTGCTGGAGAGCGGCATCGAACGGGTCGTGCACGTCTCCACGGACGAGGTGTACGGCTCGATCGAGAAGGGATCGTGGACGGAGGAGTGGCCGCTGCTGCCCAACTCCCCCTACGCCGCCTCGAAGGCCAGCTCGGATCTGGTCGCGCGGGCCTACTGGCGCACCCACGGCGTGGACCTCTCGATCACCCGCTGCTCCAACAACTACGGGCCCTACCAGCACCCCGAGAAGGTCATCCCGCTCTTCGTCACCAACCTCCTGGAGGGCCGCCCGGTCCCGCTGTACGGCGACGGCCGCAACGTCCGCGAGTGGCTGCACGTCGACGACCACTGCCGTGGCATCCATCTGGTGCTCAACGGGGGCCGGGCGGGCGAGATCTACAACATCGGCGGCGGCAACGAGTACAGCAACCTCGCCCTGACCGAGCGCCTGCTGGAGCTGACCGGCACGGGCGAGGAGATGATCCGCCGCGTCGCGGACCGCAAGGCGCACGACCTGCGCTACTCCATCGACGAGTCGAAGATCCATGAGGAGCTCGGCTACGCCCCCTGGACCAGCTTCGAGAAGGGCCTCGCCGACACGGTCGCCTGGTACCGGGACAACCCCGACTGGTGGAAGGCCGTGAAGCACGGAACGAGCCATGCGCTCTGAGCACCGGCCGATGGCCGGCCTCTCGGTCGTGGTCCTCGGCGGCACGGGGTTCCTGGGCCGCCGCATCGGCGCGGCGTGCGCCGCGGAAGGCGCCCGGGTACATGTGGTCTCCCGCGGCGCGTCGGCACTCTCCGCGCCGGCCGTCGCACCCGGTGTGTCCGCCGTCGGCCTGGATCTGGTGACGGCGTCGCCGCGGGAGATCGCCGCGGTCCTCGCGGCGGCCGGGGCCGACGTCGTCGTCAACGCGGCCGGCCGGGCCTGGCAGGCCGACGAGGCGCAGATGGCCGCGGGCAACGCCGAACTGGTCGAGCGGGTCCTCACCGCGCTCACGGCGCTGCCCGGTCCGCCGGCACGCCTCGTCCAGCTCGGCACGGTCCACGAGTACGGGGCGGGTGCCCCGGACGCCGCCACCGGCGAGGGGCACGAACCCGCGCCGGTCACCCCGTACGGCCGCACCAAGCTCCAGGGCACGCGGGCCGTGCTGCGCGCCCGGGAGCGGGGGGTGGACGGGGTGGTGCTGCGGCTCGCCAACGTGATCGGCGCCGGGGTGCCCGAAGGCAGTCTCTTCGGGCGGGTCGCGGCGCACCTCGGGGCGGCCGCCCGGGCCGACGCGCGCGGCGAGAAGGCCGCCGAACTGCGGCTGCCCGCGCTGCGCGCGGCCCGCGATCTGGTGGACGCCCGCGACGCCACCGCGGCGGTGCTGGCCGCGATCGCCGCGCCGGCGGCGGACGTGGCCGGTGAGGTCATCAACGTGGGCCGCGGCACCGCGGTACCCATGCGTGAGCTGATCCACCGGATGATCGCACTCAGCGGCCTCGACCTCCCGGTGGCCGAGGCCACCGAGGGACCGGGCTCGCGCACCGATGTCGCACGGCAGTGCCTGGACGTCTCCCGTGCGCGGCGCCTGCTCGGCTGGCGCCCGCTCCGCGGCCTCGACGACTCCCTGCACGAGCTGCTCGCCTCCGTACTGCCGCCGGGACACCCCCTGCCCGGCACACCACTCGGGATCACGGCCGACGCACCGGCCGAAGAAAGGAATCGATCATGAGCGACCGCAAGGACATGCTCCTCGACGGCGTCCGCGCGTACCACCGGGAGACCTCCCCTGCCCGGGAATTCGTCCCCGGTACGACCGAGATCTGGCCGTCCGGCGCCGTCCTGGACGAGAACGACCGGGCGGCACTGGTGGAGGCGGCACTGGAGATGCGCATCGCCGCCGGGATCAGCTCGCGCAAGTTCGAGTCGGCCTTCGCCCGGCGCCTCAAGCGCCGTAAGGCCCATCTGACGAACTCGGGTTCGTCGGCCAATCTGCTGGCGGTGTCGGCCCTCACCTCGCACACCCTGGAGGACCGGCGGCTGAAGCCGGGCGACGAGATCATCACCGTCGCCGCGGGCTTCCCGACCACCGTCAACCCGATCCTGCAGAACGGCCTGGTCCCGGTCTTCGTGGACGTGGACCTCACCACGTACAACGCGACCGCCGACCGGGTGGCGGCGGCGATCGGCCCGAAGACGCGGGCCATCATCATCGCCCACGCGCTCGGCAACCCCTTCGAGGTCACGGAGATCGCCCAACTGGCCGAGCAACACGACCTGTTTCTCATCGAGGACAACTGTGACGCGGTCGGCTCGCTGTACGACGGCAAGCTCACCGGCACCTTCGGCGACATGACGACCGTCAGCTTCTATCCGGCCCACCACCTCACCATGGGCGAGGGCGGCTGCGTCCTGACGTCCAATCTCGCACTGGCCCGGGTCGTGGAGTCGCTGCGGGACTGGGGCCGGGACTGCTGGTGCGAGCCGGGCGAGAACGACCGGTGCCTGAAACGGTTCAAGTACCAGATGGGCACGCTGCCGGCCGGCTATGACCACAAGTACATCTTCTCGCACGTCGGTTACAACCTGAAGGCGACCGACATCCAGGCCGCGCTCGGTCTGACCCAGCTGGCCAAGCTGGACTCCTTCATCGAGGCCCGGCAGCGCAACTGGCGGCGGCTGCGAGAGGGCCTGGACGGCGTTCCGGGGCTGCTGCTGCCCGAGCCCACCCCGCGCTCCGAGCCGAGCTGGTTCGGCTTCGTGATCACCGTGGACCCCGAGGCGCCGTTCCGCCGCGCCGAACTGGTGGACTTCCTGGAGGAGCGCAGGATCGGCACCCGCCGGCTGTTCGCGGGCAACCTGACCCGCCACCCGGCCTACATCGACCAGCCGCACCGGATCGTCGGCGAGCTGACCAACAGTGACCTCATCACCGAGCACACCTTCTGGATCGGGGTCTACCCGGCGCTCACCGACGAGATGCTGGACTACGTCACCGCCTCGATCAAGGAGTTCGTGGCCGCGCGCGGCTGAGCTGAACGGCTCTCCTACCCTCCACAGATCGGGACAACGACGTATGGACATCGTGGGAACCGGCTTCCTGGCGCGGAACCTGCGCCCGCTGGCCGACCGGCATCCGGACACCGTCGCCCTGGCGGCGGGGGTGTCCTGGGCGAGCGGCACCTCGGACGCCGACTTCGCCCGCGAGGCGGCGCTCGTGGGCGAGGTCGCGAAGCAGTGCTCGGCCGAGGGGCGGCGACTGCTGTTCTTCTCCACCGCCGCGACCGGTATGTACGGGCTCGCCGAGGGACCCGGCAGGGAGGACGTCCCGGTGACGCCGTGCACCCCCTACGGCGCGCACAAACTCGCCCTGGAGGAACTGCTGCGCGGCACCGGCACCGACCATGTCATCCTCCGGCTGGGCCATCTGGTCGGCGCGCACCAGCCCGGGCACCAGCTGCTGCCCACGCTGGTGCGGCAGTTGCGCGAGGGCGTGGTCCGCGTGCACCGGGGCGCGGCCCGCGACCTGATCGACGTGGGCGACGTCATCACCGTCGTCGACCACCTGCTCGCCACGGAGCTGCGGGCCGAGACGGTCAACGTGGCGTCGGGCTTCGCGGTGCCGGTCGAGGACATCGTCGACCATCTCGCGAAGTCCATGGGGCTCAGGGCGCGCAGGGAGTACCACGACACGGGCGTCCGCCAGCACGTCATCTCCACCGAGAAGCTGCGCGTCCTGGTTCCGCAGGTCGCGCGGATGGGCTTCGGGCCCGACTACTACCGGCGGGTCCTCGGCGACTTCTCGGCATCCATGTACGTCTGACCGGGGAGCCGCCGCATCGGGCCGGCATCCGAGCCACAGGTCGCGACATCAGACATGGCTCATCCATCACCACATCGAACACAGGGAGTTCTCTGATGCCGCCACTCACCCTTCAGCCGCGCGAGGACGCGAAGCTGCTGGCGGACCGGCTCGCGCTGTCGGCCGCCACCACCCGGGGCGTCCACCTGGCGACCGCCGGCTTCGCCGACTGGCTCGCCGAGCGAGGGCGTGCCAACACCTTCCGCGTGGACCGCATTCCCTTCGCCGGTCTGGAGGGCTGGTCGTTCCACGACACCACCGGCAACCTCGGACACCGCAGCGGACGCTTCTTCACGGTCGAGGGACTGCACGTCACCGAGCGGGGCGCGCCGTTCGGTGACGGTCCGCACGCCGAATGGCACCAGCCCATCATCAAGCAGCCCGAGGTCGGCATCCTGGGCATTCTCGGCAAGGAGTTCGACGGCGTCCTGCACTTCCTGATGCAGGCGAAGATGGAGCCCGGCAACCCGAACCTGCTTCAGCTGTCCCCGACGGTGCAGGCCACCCGCAGCAACTACACCAAGGTCCACAAGGGCGCGGACGTGAAGTACCTGGAGCACTTCGTCGGTCCGGGCCGCGGCCGGGTCGTCGCGGACGTCCTGCAGTCCGAGCACGGTTCGTGGTTCTTCCACAAGTCCAACCGGAACATGATCGTACTGACGGACGACGAGGTGCCGCTTCTCGACGACTTCTGCTGGCTCACCCTCGGGCAGATAGCGGAACTCCTGCACCGGGACAATGTCGTCAACATGGACTCGCGTACGGTCCTGTCCTGTCTGCCCGTCCCGGAGAGGGCGGCCGGAGCCCTACTGCCCGACGCCCAGCTGCTGTCCTGGATCACCGCCGAGCGCTCCCGGCACGATGTGCACGCCGAGCGCGTACCGCTGGCCCATCTGCCCGGCTGGCGGCGCGACGAGATGACCGTCGAACACGAGGAGGGCCGGTACTTCAAGGTGGTCGCGGTCGCCGTGCAGGCCGGCAACCGCGAGGTCGCCGGCTGGACCCAGCCGCTGTTCGAGCCGGTGGGCCTTGGTGTCACCGCGTTCCTCACCCGCACGTTCGAGGGCGTCCGTCATGTCCTGGTGCACGCCCGGGTCGAGGGCGGCTTCCTCGACACAGTCGAACTGGGCCCCACGGTCCAGTACACGCCCGGCAACTACGCCCATCTGCCCGCGGCGGAACGCCCGCCGTTTCTCGACACCGTGCTCGCGGCGCCGGAGGACCGCATCCGGTACGAGGCCGTGCACTCGGAGGAGGGCGGCCGGTTCCTCAACGCCGAGAGCCGGTATCTGATCGTCGACGCCGACGACCACGACGTCCCGTTCGATCCGCCGGCCGGGTACGCCTGGGTCACGCCGGACCAGCTCACCTGGCTGGTGCGCCACGGCCACTATCTCAACGTCCAGGCCCGCACGCTCCTGGCCTGCCTCAACGCCACCACGGTGGCACCCCGATGAGCGGACCGGTGCGGGTCGGGGTACTCGGCTGCGCGGACATCGCGGTGCGGCGGATGCTGCCCGCGTTCGCCGCCTCCCCCGGTCTGGAGCTCGCCGCGGTCGCCAGCCGCGACCGGGCCAGAGCCGAACAGATCGGCCGCCGCTTCGGCTGCCGCCCCGTCGAGGGGTACGAAGCACTGCTCGACGCCGGCGACATCGAAGCCGTGTACGTGCCCCTGCCGGCCGCGCTGCACGCCACGTGGGTGGAGTCGGCGCTGAACGCGGGCAAGCACGTCCTGGCCGAGAAGCCCCTGACCCTGGATCCGGAGAGCACCGAGCGGCTCCTGGACCTGGCGGCGAAGCGGGGGGTGGCCCTGATGGAGAACGTCATGTTCGTCCATCATCCCCGGCACGAGGCGGTGCGACGCCTGGTCGCCGACGGACGGATCGGCGAACTGCGCTCACTGCGGGCGGAGTTCGCCGTCCCGCCGTTCCCCGGTGACGACATCAGATACTCCGCCGAGCTGGGCGGCGGCGCGCTGGCGGACGTCGGCCTCTATCCGCTGCGGGCCGCCCTGCACTTCCTGGGCCACGATCTCGACGTGGTCGGCGCCCGCCTCATCCGGGGCGCCGGGCGGGAGGTCGAGACGTCGGGTGCCGCGCTGCTGGCCACACCCGGCGGGGTCACCGCGCACCTCACGTTCGGCATGGAGCACGCGTACGCCTCCCGGTACGAACTGTGGGGCGGCGAAGGCCGGATCACCGTGGACCGGGCCTTCACCCCGCCGGCGGATCTCCCTCCCGTGATCGGCCTGCACCGGGGCGGAGAGACGGAGGAGATCCGGCTGGAGCCGGCCGATCAGGTCGCGGCCACCGTCACCGCGTTCGTCGCCGCCGTCCGCGCCGGGGCCGCCCCGCGCGCGGACACCCTGCGGCAGGCCGTCCTGCTGGACGACGTGCGCCGCCGCGCCGCATGAAGGCCACCCCCGCCCGGAGCGAACTCCCTGCTGAGTGGCGGTGACTTGACGCCGCGGCGGCTGCCGCCTCCGCAGCGGGTCCACTCGCGTTCGACGAGCTGGACGAGACCGAGCGGCGGCGCACCGACGCCATGCGGCGCCGCGGCGACCGCGCGTTGTCCGTGCCCCGCACCTCGCGCTGCGCCGACTGCTCGGCGCGTACCCGCGGACGCCGCCGAAGGAGCCGCCGTTCGCCCGTGCGGACCGTCCCGGTCTGGCAGTCCGCACGGCCGCCCGGCGCCGACCGGTGCCGGGCCCGGCACCCCGCACTCCCCGTTGTCGTACACCCGGGACCCGGTGCTCATCGGTGGTGCCCGCGCGCCGGTGGGTACCGATGCCGAGAGGGTGCCGGGCCCGGTGCGGGTCGACTTCCGCCCACGGCGCTCCAACCTTACGGAAACAGGGGGTTGGCGAACCGCCGGGTGCCGGACCTCCCGGCCCGTCTTCGCCCGGCTCCGGGCCCGCAAGGAGGTCTTCCTGAAGGGGACGGGCGCCGGAGTGGGTGGCTGGACGTCCGAGATGTACCTCGGCGGGGAGGAACGGACACGTCGCCCCGGCCGGACGGCCGGAACGTCCTCGACGTACCGTGCGGGCCCCGCCACTCGGCGGTCGCGGCCCTGACCGGCTCCCCGGGCCGTGCCGCACCAGCCAACGCTGTCCGGTCGACGGCGTCCCCGACCCGCCGGAACCCGCGAGGCGCTCATCGAGTCCCTGGCGACGCTCCGCACGAAACACGCCGACCCGCCCTCCCGCGAACACGGCAATCAGGCACAGTGAGACAGCACTTGCCCACATCAGCCCGAGGGAGACGACCACGGTGGAGAAGCAACTGCCGACGAGCACGACGACGCGTGTACGGATCGCGCTGGACGTTATCTGTGTGCATTCCTATCTCGGCTACACCCGGTTCACCCGTGCGGCGGAACAGCTCCGTGCCGAGGGCCACCAGATCCAGGTGGAGTTCCTGCCCTTCGAACTCGCGCCGGGCGCGGGCACCGAAGGGCAGCCCCTGCTTCCCGTACTGGAGCGGGTGTTCGGCCCGCAGGCCGTGCGGCAGACGCTCCAGCTGGCCGAGCACGCTCGCGCGGACGGGCTGGAACTCCGCTACGAACGCGCTGTGGCCACCGGCACCTTCGAGGCGCACCGGCTCATCGCCCGGGCCGCGCGGCAGGGCCGGGCCGAACGGATGGTGGAGCGCCTCTTTCGCGCCCACTTCACGGACGGACTGCACATCGGCGACCCGGCCACACTCGCCCGGCTCGCCGATGAGGCCGGTGTCACAAGGGACGACTCCGGCCCGGGGCAGGCGGCGCCGGCGCCGGCCGATGACACGGAGCGGCTGCAGGCCGAACTCGACCGTGTGCGGGGGCTCGGCGTCAGCGGTGTGCCGGTGTTCTACATCGACGGAGTACAGCCACTGACCGGAGCCCAGTCGGAGGCCACGCTGCTCGCGGCGCTCCGCGAGGCGCTGTCGAGCGCCTCGGGCACCTGATCTGAGAGGCCAGAACCTCAATTCTGGTACCGAGGCAGGACAGATCTATGTCAAGCGCGTGGTGACAAGTCCCGGGAACTGGTTGGCTGAACTTCACCCCCCGGAACGCATCCGCCAATGCTGTGATTTGTCCATGCCTCCGTACAGATAGGGCTCGACATGTTTTCCCGACGCAACTTTCTGGGCTCCGCGATAGCGGTGGCCGGTGCCACCGCGGGGTTCGCCGCACTGCCCGCCGCTGCCCGGACCACCGTCAGGGTCGAGCCGGAGGTGATCGTCAGGCCGGGCGACGCCCGCTACGCCGAGCTCACGCACCGCGGCTACAACACCCGCTTCGCGGCCACTCCGGACGAGATCTGGCTCGTGCACTGCGCCGCTCAGGTGGAGAAGGCCGTGAACCAGGCCGTCGCCAACAACCAGCGCATCACGGTGCGGAGTGGCGGTCATTGCTTCGAGAATCTGGTCGACGACCCCCAGTTCCGGCTTCTCGTCGACATGTCCGAGATGAAGGGCGTCACCTTCGACCAGGCGATGAACGCGTTCGCCGTTCAGGCCGGCGCCCGGTTGGGCGACGTCTACAAGGCACTGTACGAGGGCTGGGGCGTCACGGTCCCGGGTGGTCTGTGTCCCGAGGTGGGCGTCGGCGGTCACGTCACCGGTGGCGGGTACGGTCCGCTGTCCCGTCGCTTCGGTCTCGTCGTGGACCATCTGTACGCCATCGAGATCGTCGTGGCGGACGGCCACAACAAGGCCCGTACGATCGTCGCCACCCGTCAGGCGAACGACCCGCACCGCGATCTGTGGTGGGCGCACACCGGCGGTGGGGGCGGCGGGTTCGGCATCGTGACGAGATTCTGGTTCCGCAGCCCGGGTGCCACGGGCGGCCCTTCCTCGCTGCTGCCGAAGCCGCCCGCGCGGATGCGCGAGACCTACGTGACCTGGCCCTGGGCCCAGCTCACCGAGGCGGCGTTCACGCGTCTGGTGATGAACCACGGCGCCTGGCACGCCGCGCACAGCGAGCCGGGCTCCACCTATCAGGTGATGCACAGCTCGCTCAAGCTGCAGTCGTGGCTCGCGCAGGCGGTCCAGCTGGAGATCCGAATGGATGCCACGCTGGCGAACACCGCCCAGCTGCACGACGACTACATCAGCGCGGTCAACGCGGGCGTCGGGGTGCAGCCGTCGATCGAGGTGAAGGAAGGCACCTGGCTGGAGATCGCCCTGGAGCCGACCGCGGACTCCGCCGGGTACTCACGTCACAAGTCCATGGGCGGTCATCTGCGCAGACCCCTGACCGCCACTCAGATCGCTTCGATCTACCGTTCCTTGAACGACCGGACCCACAACGGCTCCGGACTGGTGTACCTGGCCGCGTACGGCTGCCAGATCAACACCCTGTCGTCGTCGGCGAGGGCGATCGCGCAGCGGGACTCCGTCATCAAGCTCTGGTACTCCAACAACTGGTCCGAGCCGGCCGACGACGCGGCCGAGGTCGAGTGGCTGCGCACGCTCCGCAAGAACGTTCACGGCGCGACCGGCGGCTTTCCGGTACCCAACGACCAGCAGGACGGCGGCTACATCAACTACCCTGACATCGACATGCGCGACCCGGCGCAGAACACGTCCGGGGTGCCCTGGTACTCGCTCATCTGGAAGGGCAACTACCCGAGGCTTCAGCGGGTGAAGAACACGTACGACCCCAAGAACGTCTTCCGGCACACTCTGTCACTGGACCCCTCCTGACCCACCGCTCAGGCGGTCCGTCCTCGCGCCGGAAGCTCGCACACCCCCATCTCCACGAACACCGCGCCGGGCCCGGGGCCGAACCCGTTCCGGCGTGGCACGACAGCCCGGAGGGCTCCATGACCAGCAGTAACCCCGCCGCCACCGATACCGCTCCAAGGCGGCGGGCGCTGCCCGCGTGGCAGGCCGTGGCGGGGGCCGCCGTCCTCGCTGCGGTCGTCAATCTGATCGTCCTGTACATCGGGGACGCCGCCGGGGCCTCGCTGGCCCTGGAGCTCAACGGCAAGTCCGACGACATCGGCGCCGGTGACGTGATCTTCATGTCGGTCCTCGCGCCGGTGATCGGCATCACGGTCATCGTGCTGCTGGCCCGCTGGAAGCGGGTGTTACTGCGGGTGGGCCAGGTCGTGAGCGGCTCGGTGGCGGTGCTCACCGCCATCGGCCCGCTCACCCTGGACACCGACGGCGGCACCGCCGCCGTGCTGATCACGATGCATCTGTTCGTCGGCTTCGTCGCGGTGGCCGCGCTGGAGGTGATCCACCGGTCGCGCGTGTGACACAGGGGCTTCGCCGGGCGGGCCCTCCGGAACCCGATGCGGGTTGCGGAGGGCCCGCCCACGTCTTGGGGGAGAGGAACCGATGACAGCAGAGGAAGACACCACGCCCGACGCCTGCCGACCGCCGACCGCCCACCCGTGGCGCATCATCAGCGGCGCACCCACGGCCGAGGAACTCGCCGCGGTCGCAGTCGTCCTCTCCACCGTGCTCACCACCCGCGCCGTCCGGACGGCGCAGGGGGCGGGTCCGGGTTCTGGGGGCAGGGCCCCTTGGCCGCGGTCCTCGGCCAGACGCAGGACGGCCACGTCGTGGGCGTCCGGCCCGCTGCCGGGATGGCGGGGCGCGGCATGAGGACGCCTCACAGAAAGACATTCGCGGAATGGTCAACCGGCCCGTCGACACTTCACGACGGGCTCCGGTCGGGGAGGAGCACCGGTCGCCGTTGACCGGGTGTCCTCGATTTCAGCCGTTGATCCGAGAGTTCCCCAGGCGGGCACGCCCGCGTCTCGAAATGCAGGGTGAATCCCATGGGAAGAGCGGTCGTCATCCAGAAAATCCGAGGGTGGCCGCCACCGTGGATCAGGCATGCCCCATGCGGAATCCGACACCGCGAGCGGTAATGATCCAGCTGCTCGATCCCAGCTTGCTCCGCAAGCTACTGACATGCGTGTCGATGGTGCGGCCCGGCTCCGACCGGGAATCCCTCCAGACCTGTGCCATGATTTGTTTACGGGTGACGACGCTGGCCGGACGCGAGGCGAGCAGGTACAGCAGGTCGAATTCCTTGCGGGTCACTTCGACCGGCCGGCCGTCGAGGCTGATCTGCCGGGTTCCCGGGTCGATACCGAGCGGGCCGACAGTAATGACCTCTTCGGCAGGGACCGGTTGCCGCAGGGCCCTGCGCATGACGGCCTCGATCCGGGCGATCAGTTCAGCGAGGCTGTAGGGCTTGGTCACGTAGTCGTCGGATCCGGCCTGCAGGCTGAGCACCCGGTCCAGTTCCGAGTCGCGGGCCGTGACAACGATGATCGGCACGTCGCAGACGGCCCGGATGCTCCGGCAGAGTTCGACCCCGTCGAGGTCCGGCAGGTCCAGGTCGACGAGGACCAGATCGGCCCTCCGGTAGTTCTGCAGCGCCTGCGCCCCGGTCGGCACGCTCTCCGCCTGGAACCCGTGACGGGACAGGTTACGGATGAGCAATCTCGCGACCTGGGGCTCACTCTCGACGGCGAGCACGCGTATCGCCTTGCGCATTCGCTTCGCTTCGTACCTGACGGAGCCTCCCCGCCCGGCAAGTTGCTGCGAAATACGCGATTCCACGAGCTTTAAGGACTGGTTCCCCATCCCTGAGATCCCCCATATTCATCCGATAAAGCAGAGCGACGCGCCAAGCCATAGAGAATACGGTCCATGTAGAGAGTACAGGCCGAACGGTCGGCCCGCAAAGATTCAACGACCGACGCCGGTTAATAGTGGAACCAACAATTGGGAAACGCCACCGAAGGAGACTGGAATTCACCCCGAAGAAACATCACTCGGACGGAGGCCGGTCACGCGCTCCGAGTTGCGGTCGTTTTCACAGGCGACAGAACGCCCGACATGCCCAGCCCGACTGGCCAACCCGCCCCCCTTCTACCTACGCAACCACTCAGGAAACACCCGATACATCGTACACGGGGGTGCGCACGCCGTATACGTGCGCCTCCGCCACCGGCCGGGAAGCACGCGGTCTTGGCCAAAAGCGCACCCTATCGAGTCCTTTTATGACGAGGCAGATATGAATCGGCCAGCCCATGGGCGGCACGCGCCCGACTTGATCCTGACATCGCCCCAGGGAGAGGGAACGAGTACATGACCTCAGCAGATCCGGTGAGCCGTGAGGCATCGGGAGCGAAGGAGGCCCGTCGGCTGGACCGGGTGATCATCCGGTTCGCGCGAGACTCCGGGGACGGCATGCAGCTCACTGGTGGCCGGTTCACCGCAGAGACCGCGTCGTTCGGCAACGACCTGTCCACGCTGCCGGACTTCCCGGCCGGGACCCGCGCTCCCACCGGCACCCAGCCCGGGGTGTCGTCGTTCCAGCCGCACTTCGCCGACCATGACATCGTCGCCCCCGGTGACGCGCCGGACGTGCTCGTGGCGATGAACCCGGCCGCGGCGAGGTCCAACGTCGGCGACCTGCCGCCCGGCTCGGAGGTCATCGTCGACACGGACGAGTTCACCGGGCGGGCGCTGCGCAAGGCCCGCCTACGACGGCGATCCACTCGAAGACCGCTCGCCGGACGGCTTCCACGTGCACCCAGCGCCGCTGACCACGGTGTCCGTGGAGGCGCTCAAGGAGTTCGACCTGTCCCGCAAGGAGGCCGAGCGCAGCAAGAACATGTTCGCGCGCGGCCACGCCAGGCAGACCTGCCGCTCTACCTCGGCTCGTACCCGATCACTCCGGCCTCCGACATCCTGCACGAACGGTCGAAGCACGAGAACTTCGGCGTGCGGACGTTCCGGGCGGAGGGCGGGATCGCGGAGACCAGCGCGGCGCTGGGCCGGCAGCCGTGCCCCGAATCAGCAGATTCCGCGGGCGCGGAGGTGCGGTGGCCCACGTACTGGGCCGGCCGCCAGCCGTTCCTCCGACCCACCGGCCCGAGCCGGCCCTGCACGTGGGCCCGCGTCCGCCGCCGCAGGACGAACGAGGATTCACCGTCCACTGCGTCCTGGACGAGAACCCCGCGGGTTCCGGATCAATCGGCAGACAGGAGAGTGATCCTCTTCAGCCGGAACCGGCGCCCGGCCGAGCATGCGGTTCCGCGTTGATGTGCACACGGGGCACGCGAGGGCTGATGCGGGTCACGATCTCGTAGTTGATGGTGCCGGCCGCCCGGGCCCAGTCGTCGGCGGTCGGGCCGCCGTCTTCGCCCGTGCCGAAGATCACGGCCTCGTGGCCCGCCATCGTCGTGCTGTCGGTACTGGGCCCGAGGTCCACAACCGTCTGGTCCATGGCGACGCGCCCGGCCACACGGTATGTCGTGCCCGCGATCCGGACCGGGCCACCGCGGGAGGTGCGCGGGATGCCATCCGCGTATCCGAGGGGGATGAGACCGAGCACGCTCTCCTCGGACGTCCGGTAGGTGAGCCCGTAGCCCACGCCCTGTCCCGCCGGCACCCGCTTGCAGTGGGACACCAGAACGCGGAGCGTCATCGCCGGGCGGAGGCCGAGGTCGGCCGAGGAACGGTCTTGGAACGGGGAGAGGCCGTAAAGAGAGAGTCCTGTGCGAACGAGATCGAAGTGAGTGTCGGGCCGTGAGAGGGCCGCCGGTGAATTCGCGATGTGCCTCACTTCGAGCTCGCATCCGGCGTCTTCCGCGAGTGCGACGGCGTCGCGGAAGACGCCGAGCTGGGCGTCGGTCCCGGGCCGGTGCGGCTCATCGGCGAGGGCGAGATGGCTGAAGACTCCGACGACGCGGAGCAGACCCCGGTCCTGGTACCCGGTGGCCTCGGCGAGCACGGCCTCCCAGCGGTCCGGGGTCGCGCCGTTCCGGCCGAGTCCGGTGTCGATCTTGAGGTGAACACGTGCCGGCCGTCGTCGCCCGCGGGCTGCCTCGGCGATCCGGCGCAATTCCCAGCCGGAGCACCCGAGGTCGATCTCGGCGCCGACGGCTGCGGAGAAGTCGCCGGCGGGGGTGTGGAGCCATGCGAGGACCGGCGCCACGATACCTTCCGCGCGCAGCGCGAGGGCCTCGCCGATGTGTGCGACTCCGAGCCAGGTGGCGCCCGCTTCGATCGCCGCCCGGGCGACGGGGACGGCCCCGTGCCCGTACGCGTCCGCTTTCACGACGGCCATCACGCGGGCAGGCCCGGCGATCTTCCGTATGACGCGGACGTTGTGGCGGATGGCCCCGAGGTCGACGACGGCGCAGCGCTCCGGAGGACGAGCGGGGCGTCCTCCGTCGGTGTCCTTCTCCGCCCGGACGGCGGGTGGCACACGTCGCATCCCGTCACGCCCGCGCAATCGGTTGTCCGGCCTTGACGACCGTCTTCGGCCGGGTGAGCACCGAGAGGTCTGTTAGCGGGTCACCGTCCACCATGACCAGGTCGGCGAACGCCCCGGGGGTGACCTCGCCGATGCGGCCCTCCATGCCGAGCAGTCGCGCGGCCACCGTCGTCGCCGAGCGGATCACGTCGATCGCGGGCTGCACCTGTCCCCGGAGGGTGAACTCCGTGGCTTGGTGGGAGTGCATTCCGCCCAGCAGATCGGAACCGAAGACGATCTCGACGCCTCCACGGTGCGCCAGTTCCAACGCGCGCAGTCCGTGGTCGAACACCTCGGACACCTTGCGGTGGCTCACCCCCGGCAGACCGTTCCGCGGGCCCTCCTCCGCGAGTGCCTGGTAGGTGACCAGGGTCGGCACGTAGAACGCCTCGTGCTCCTTGAACAGTTCGACACTCGTCCCGTCCAGCAGGTTGCCGTGCTCGATGCTCCGGACGCCCGCACGCAGCGCGCGGTTGACGGCACGCGCCGTGTAGGCGTGACCCGCGACGTACCGGTTCGCGGCCTCGGCCTCCTCCACCGCGGCGCGGATCTCGTCTATGGACAACTGGGTGGAATCGATCCGGTCGGTGGGCGAGGCTACCCCGCCGGACAGCATGAGCTTGAGGTGGTGGGCACCGGTGCGCAACTGCTCACGCGCCGCCTTGCGGATCTGCTCCACCCCGTCGCACACCATGCCGACGGTCGGGCAGCAAGGGTGACCGTCGATGGTGTTCCGGCCGCGCTGGCGCATGTCGGCGTGCCCGCCGGTCTGGGACAGGGCCTTGCCGCCGAACAACAGGCGCGGCCCGGTGAGGTGTCCCTCGTCGAGTGCGTCGGCGAGGCCGTAGTCCGCGCCGCCCATGTCGCGCACGGTGGTGAAGCCGCGCTCCAGCATGCCGCGCAGGATGTGCCCGGACCGCGCCGCGACGTAGGACGGTGCCCATTCGGCCTGTGCGGCGATGTCCGCGGTGCATGCGGTGACGTGCACATGGGCGTCGGTGAACCCGGGCAGGACGGTGCGGCCCTCGGCGTCGATGATGACACTCGTGGAAGGAATCGGGCCGGTCCGGCTGCCGACCTCGGCGATCGTGTCCCCGTCGGTCAGGATGCCGACGCCTTCGAGGTACTCCCCGGTGTGCACGTCGAGGACGCGGGCGTTGGTGATGAGGATGCTGGACGTCACGAGAGTTCCTTCGGGGTGGGGACGGAAGGCCCGAGCGGGCTGATGCGGATGCCCGGCCGCAGGCGGCGCCATGGGAGATCGGCGGGGTCGGCGGCGACCGGGCCCGGTGCGGCGGCCACGAGCACGGCTTCGGCGGCGGGCTGGAAGTCCGCGCGGAAGTGCACCGAGCTCTTGAGCACCACTATGCGTTCGGATTCCGTCCGGATACCGAGCATGCGCAGTTGCGCCCGGTCGAGGAGCTGGACCTTCCCGCTGGTCACGCCGATGCGCAGGCCGCCGATGCGCAGGCATGCGCTCGGTCCGGAGTCGACCTCGGTGCCGTGCATCATCGGTCCTTCGAACCGGCACCGGCCGTCGGCGAGGTGCTCGACCACGAACGCTCCCTCGAAGGGTTCGGCGCCGGCGATTCCGGGGTGACCGCCGAGCGCCGTGTGGACGGTCGCACCCAGCCCGGCGGCGTGTGCGGCCGCCGCCGCGCCGGGGTCCCAGATCGCCGCCAGCGCCGCGGATTCCCCGGCACCGGCCAATGCCCGGAGCATCCCGGTCGTCTTGGCGTCGCCGCCGGCGCCGGGGTTGTCCTGCGTGTCGGCGATGACGACCGGACGCGAGGCGCCCTCGGCGAGGCGGCCCGCCTCCACGACCGCGGCCTTAGGCGGCAGGACGTCGATCCGCCACTCGGCCTCGCGCCGCACGACGTTCTCGTACAGCGAGTCCACGGCCCGGCCCGCGGCCTCGGGATCGGGGCCGTGGCACCACACGACCGGGCCGCACTCGGGGAAGTCCGCGGCCGGGAAGCCGGCGGCGAACGAGAGACACGCGTCGTCGCCGCTGAGGGGGGCGACGGTCCCGTACACCTCGCGGGCCGGGCCGAAGTCGGTGCACCCGCTGTTGACCGGGATGAGGAACGGGATCCGGCGCCATCGCAGATGCAGCCGCTCGCCCGAGCAGAGCCGGCGCAGCAGCCCCGCGGCCCGGACGCCGGTCTCGGCCATGTCGACATGCGGGTAGGTACGCAGCCCCACCGCGGCGTCCACGGCGGACAGCATCTGTTCGGTGACGTTCGCGTGCAGGTCCAGGCTCACCACGACGGGCACGTCGGGCCCGATGACGGCCCGCAGCCGGGTGAGCAGCTCGCCCTCTCCGTCGTCGCAGTGCTCGGCGGCCATGGCTCCGTGCAGATCGAGGAAGACCGCGTCCGGCCGGGTGGTGCGCGCCGCGTCAACGATCTCGCCGGCGATCCGTTCGTAGGCGTCACGGGTCACCCGGCCGGACGGGCATGCCGCTGCCCAGATCACCGGTACGAGGTCCGCGCCGCTGTTCGCCATCGCGGTGAGGAAGCCACCGACCGCGAGGTTGACCCGCGTCAGTTCGTGCAGCCGCTCGCCGCGGCGCAGCGCGGGGAATCCCTCGCCGTTGAGGAAGCTCTCGTAGGTCGCCGGGGTCGCGGCGAAGGTATTGGTCTCGTGCTGGAATCCAGCGACCAGGATGCGCATCGTTCTCTTCTTCCGGTGGCTCAACGGGCGCGGACGGGGAGCCGGATCAGGGCGATCCCGATGCCGCTGGCCAGCAACATGCCGACCAGGACCAGGAGCCCGGGGACGTCGGAACCGGTGCCGTCCTTGAGGTGGCCGAGCAGCATCGGGCTGAGGAAGCCGCCGAGCAGGCCAATGCTGTTGATGAACGCGATTCCTCCCGCGGCGGCCGTCCCCGACAGGTACGCCGACGGCATCGACCAGAACACCGCGTACGCGGCCCAACTGCATGCGGTCGAGACGGTGAGGGCGAGCAGCGAGAGCGGGAGGTTACCGTTACTGAACGCGGCGACCGCCATCGCCAGCCCGGACAGGACCGCCGGGACCGCGCTGTGCAGCCGCCGTTCCCCCAGCCGGTCGGAACGCCTGCTCACCACGAGCATCGCGAGTATCGCGGCGGCGTAGGGCACCGCGGAGAGCAGTCCGACGGTCGTGAGGCTTTCGACTCCGTTGCCGGCCAGGATCGTCGGGAGCCAGAAGATCGCCGCGTACATCCCGCCGATGAGGCAGAAGTAGCTCACCGCGAGCCCGTACACGCGGGGGTCACGCAGCACCTGGCGGAACTCGTGCCGCGTCCCGGCCTTCGTCCCGACGGTGAGGTCCCGCGCCAGCCGGCTCCTCTCGTGCTCGTCGAGCCAGCGCGCCTGCGCGGGCGAGTCGGCGAGGGTCTTGTACACCACGAAGGCGAGCAGGACCGTCGGTACACCTTCGAGGAGGAACATCCATTGCCAGCCGGAGAGACCGCCGGCGCCGTCCATTCCGGTCATGATCCATGTCGACACGGGCCCGCCGATCATCGCGCTGAGCGGCCCGGCGAGCATGAAGACGGTCATGGGCGTGGCCAGCAGTCGCGACGGATACCAGAAGCCGAGGTAGAAGATGATGCCCGGGGCGAAGCCGGCTTCGAACACACCGAGGAGGAACCGCAGGACGAGGAAGCTCGTGGTGTCGTTCACGAACATCATCGCGGTGGAGGTGAGGCCCCACAGCACCATGATCCGGACGATCGTCTTGCGGGTGCCGATCCGGGCCAGCAGCAGGTTGCTGGGAACCTCGAACAGGACGTAGCCGAGGAAGAAGATGCCCGCACCGAGGCCGTACACCGCTTCGCTGATCCCGATGTCCTCCGACATCTGCAGCTTGGCGAACCCGATGTTGACGCGGTCCAGGGCCGCGAAGGTGTAGCAGACCAGCAGCAGCGGCAGCAGCTTGCGGCTGATCTTGCGGTACAGCCCGTCCTGTCGGGTGACCGGTCTCTCCCCGGTCTCGGTGGAATGGTTCATGTGGTGTACTCCCTCCCGGTCCGCCGGGTGCGGCGTCCTCGTGTCGGTAGAGCATTGACCTGGGGACCCGTGCGGCCCGAGAAATGATGGATACTGCCTCCGGAGGTCCGGTGAGTGATGGATTCGGACAAACTGCTGGACGAGACCGACCTGGCGTTGGTGGACGCCCTGCAGGTCGGCCCGCGGGCGAGCTGGGCGAAGCTCGGTGAGGTGCTCGGTGTCGCCCCGGTCACGCTGGCCCGCCGCTGGCAGCGGCTCGTGGACACCGGCGCCGCGTGGATCAGCGTCGCGGGCAGCGACGCGCACTCACGTGGTGCGATCGTGGAGTTCGTCTGCGCGCCCGGCACGGAGCTGACCGTGGCGGCGGAGCTGGCGGAACTCCCCTACGCCAGCACGGTCGGGATCACCACCGGCGACTACCACGTGTACGCGAACATCGTCGCCTCCACGCTGGCGGCGACCACCGAGATCCTGCTGCGCGGCCTGCCCCTGTCGCCGCACGTGCTGCGGACCCGCAGCCATGTGTTCGGCAGCCTGTTCGGTGGCATGGTGTGGCGACTGGGCGTGATGAACAAGTCGCAGACCCAACAGATCCGCGAGGTACTCGGCCCCCCGCAACAGGAGGCCCGACCGCTCGGCGTGCTGGACCGCGCCCTGTTCCTGGCCCTGGGGCACGACGGGCGGCGCACCTACACGGACCTCGCCGAGGCACTCGACACCACCCCCAAGGCGGTTCAGCGCCGCCTGAACCGCCTCGAACGCAACGGCGACATCGCGTTCCGCTGCGATGTCGCCCGCACGCTGGCGGGCTGGCACACCATGGCCCTGCTGTGGCTGACCGTCCCCGACGCCGAACTGCGGACCGTCGGCAACCGCATCGCGGGCTGGGCGGAGACCCGGATGTGCGCGGCGGTGGCAAGCCCGACCAACCTTGCGGTCATCCTGAACCTGCGGTCGTTCGAGCACCTGGAGGAGATCCTTCTCCGGATGGCCACGGGCATGCCCGGGGTGACGGTCACCGAACGGCGGTTGGTCCTGCGACAGGTGAAGATCTACGGCCGCTTGGTGGACGAGGAGGGGCGGAGCACCGGGGTGGTCCCGCCCGATCCATGGGCCGAACCACAGCGGTGACGCGCGGGGGAAGGAGTCCGGCCCGCACGGCCTGGCGGGCCTTGACCCCGCGGGGCTGGACCTGTCCGGTCCGAGCGCCGGGGGACGCGGGTATGAGATCGGTACGCCTATGGGCGAACCGAACGATCGGGCGACCCGGTTCGACGAATCCGCGAGCCTTCCCGGCCCGCCGCCGGACGTCAGGTCCCGCACTCCGACACCTCTGGGACATCCGGAGGCCGGACCACCCCCGAAGAGCAACTGCCCTCCGGCCTCCACAAACCGGATCCGTAACCTTGGCGCTATTCTCCAGAAAGGACGTCGCGGAAGAGGACGCACACCCTCCCCGCGTCGATGCGCATATCTGGTTCCGTGACAGGAGAAAAGTGCGCCCCACGGGCAAGGAAATTTGAAGTGTGCCACCGCACCCACATCGGCCCGGAGCGCGGTCAACCGCCCTGCGCTAAACATGGCGGCCAGTTGCATTAGCGGTTCCCAGAGCTTCAATTGTCCTCACCGAATTTTTATACCGGTGAGAGCTTTTTGGTTTCCGGTTTCTTTCCGGAGGGGGCAATCATCACGGCAGCGCTGTACCCGCACAGTGCGGACACAGGACACCGCCCCAAAGGAGATATGACATGGCTACCGGCACCATGAAGTGGTTCGACGCGGAAAAGTGTCTCGGCTTCATCGAGCAGGACGGCGGCGGCGCTGATGTGTTCCCCACTACTCGAACATCGCCGCTTCGGGCTTCCGCGAGCTGCGGGAGGGCCAGAAGGTGGAGTTCGACGTCGCTCAGGGCCAGAAGGGCTCGCAGGCGGAGAACAACGTTCCCGCCTGACGTCGACACGTCGACACCGGGCTGGGGCCCGCGCCTGACGGATGCGGGCCCCAGCACTGCTGCTTCACAGATTCCCCTTCCGCGGCAATCGCTTCGCGGACAGCGGGGGAGCCCCGCCCGGGTCGGCGAATAGCCCCCGATGAATCACGACGGGGAGAAGGCCGTCATTTGTTTGCGGCTCGCGGATCTTTTCGGGCAGCCCTTCCCCCGTCGCAACAACGGGAAGTTCCGTCCTTCTCGATTTCGTTTCTTTTCACTGGTTCGTACTTGCGATTCTCCCTGGGGATCACTGCTGCGGGAGTCCCTCGATGCATGCCGTATCGAGGGACTGTTTCGCATGAAGCACACCACCCGCACCACTCGACCTCGTCGTCAACGTCGTCAACGTCGTCAACGTCGACCCTCCCACCGATCACAAGGACTACCTCCACCGCGGCGGCCGCACCGCACGCGCCGGAGAGTCCGGCCGCGTCGTCACCCTCGTGATGCCCAACCGGCGCCGCGACATGACCCGGCTGACGGCCGACGCCGGCATCACCCCGCTCACCACCCAGGCGCGCGCCGGCGATGCCGAACCGAACCGCATCACCGGCGCCCGGACCCCGACGGGCGTCCCCGTCACCATCACCGCACCGGCCCCCGAACAGCCCAAGCGCCGCCCGTCCGCGTCACGCGGCCGACGCGGCGGGGACCGTCGTTCCCAAGCAGGGCAGCCCCCGCGCCCTCACCCCTCCGCCGACCTTGAGGCCGGTTGGCCGGTTGCGTCCCGACTGCCGGAGCGGCGACTTCGTCCTCCGTCCCGCCGACGGCGCCGCGGCGGGGCCACGGCTGGAGGCTCCGGTCGGGGCCGGGCGGTTGGTGCTGCCCCTCGTGCTCCTGGCGGCGCCGGTCGACCGCTCCGGCCGGGGCGGCGATCGGGCAGTCGACGGGTTCGGAGTCGACACCGGCTGTCCTCAGCCTGCTCGGCGTCTCCACGCGAACCGGTCAGGGATCGCCGTGCTCACCTCCGCGCGCCAAGGCGGCGGCAATGCCGTCCAGGACGGTCTCCAGGCCCGCGGTGAACTGGGCCTCCAGATCCCAGGGCTGGGCACCCGCGGCCATGGCCCGGGCGAGGCGGGGGAAGTCGGAGAAGTCGTCCGGAGGGCCAGTCGATGTGCCGGACCCGGTGGAGGCTTCACTCGCGACCAGAGTGAGGGCCACCCCCTGCACGTAGGAGGCGAACGTGAACATATGACGGAACGCTTCCGCAGGCTCCAGGCCGAGCCCGTCGAAGGACGCGAGCGCGCTCTCGCTGTCGGCGGCCACTCCCCGACCGAGCCGCCCACGGGTGGACATCATGACCTGCGGCAGGATCCAGGGGTGGCGGAGGTAGAGCTCCCAGTCGCGCCGGGCTGCCCGCCTCAGCCCTTCACGCCAGCCGTCCGCCGGGGTCTGCGGTGGAGGATCCTCGTTCTGTGCGGCCTCCACCATGCGTGCGAGCAGTTCGTCCTTGGACGGAACATGCCGGTACAGGGACATGGTCGCTGCCCCCAGAGCCTCTGCCACCCGGCGCATCGACAGCGCGTCCAGTCCCTCGGCGTCCGCGATCCCGATCCCGGCGCTCACGATCCTGTCCACGGAGAGGGGGGACTCGGCGTCAGGGGGCGCGTCGGCGCCCGATCCGGGAAGTCCGGGGCGCCCGTCCAGTTCGGCGTACCCCGCGCGACGGGTCCGGTACGCGCGTGCCTGGCAGGCACGCGAGCAGTACCGGCGCGGACGTCCTCGCGCCGCGTGGTCGAACAACGTGCCGCAGCAAGCGCATCGCGCACGGCCCGGCGTACCGCCGTCTCCCTCCGCCACCATCCCGACCCTCCCTTTTCGTCACACCGCCAAGTCGTGACGAAATTCTAGCGTAACAGGATCCATGGCGCTCACCTCGCATCTTTAAAGCCTTCGTTGACTTTCTACACTCTCGCGTATGCTGTACGCGGCCGTTCGGAATGAAGCCTTCGCATGCAGCGAATCCCGGCCGACGCACGGACCCATGAGCAGAGAGAACGAGGCGGACCGATGAACGGGACAGTGAAGGACCGCGTGCCCGCACGCGCCGGACGCAGACAGTGGGCGGGGCTGGCCGTCCTCGTCCTGCCCTGCGTGCTGGTATCGATGGACATGTCCATCATGTTCACCACGCTCCCGACCCTGACCGCCGACCTCCGGCCAAGCAGCTCCGAGCTGCTGTGGATCATGGACGGCTACGGCTTCATGCTGGCCGGCCTGCTGATCACCATGGGCACCCTCGGCGACCGGTTCGGCCGCCGCCGCGTCCTGCTCTGCGGAGCCGCGGCCTTCGGTCTCGCCTCCGCCCTCGCCGCGTTCTCCACCACCCCACAGACGCTCATCGCCGCCCGGATGCTGCTCGGCGTCGCGGGTGCCACGCTGGCCCCCTCCACCCTCTCCCTGATACGCGCGATGTTCCACGACGAGAAGCAGCGCACCACCGCCGTCGGCGTGTGGACGGCCGGCTTCGCCGGCGGCGCGGTACTCGGCCCGATCATCGGCGGCCTCCTCCTGGACCACTTCTGGTGGGGTGCGGTATTCCTGGTGAACACCCCCGTGATGGCAGTGCTGCTCGCCCTCGGCCCGCGACTACTGCCCGAGTTCCTCGACCCCTCTCCCGGCCGCTTCGACCTCTCCGGCGCCCTCCTCTCCCTCCTTGCCGTCCTGGGCGTGATCTACGGCATCAAGTCAGGTGCGGAACACGGCTTCGGCACTCCGGCACTGCTGTCCCTGGCCGCCGGGACCACCTTCGGTTACGCCTTCCTGCGCCACCAACGCCGGAGCCCCTACCCCATGTTCGACCTGGGGCTCTTCCGCGAACGCCGCTTCAGCGTGGCTCTCGGCATCGACGCACTCGCCACCTTCGGCCTGGTCGGCTTCTCCCTGTTCAGCTGGCAGTTCCTGCAGCTGGTCCTCGGCATGAAGCCCTTCACGGCAGCCCTGTGGACGCTGCCCACCTTCCTCGTCATGCCAGTTGGCATCGCGCTTGCCACCATGGCCGCTCCGCGCCTCGGCAAGGACCGGGTGATCACCGCCGGACTGGCCATCGCCGTGGCCGGGTTCATCCAGCTCGCCTTCACCGGCGCGCACAGCGGCGCTCCGCACATCGTCACAGGCATGGGGATCGTGTCGATCGGCATCGCCGCCGTCTCCGCCGTCGTCACCGAAGTGATCGTCTCCGCCGCTCCGCCCGAACGCGCCGGAGCCGCCTCCGCGATGGCCGAAACCTCCGCCGAGTTCGGCGGAGCCCTCGGCATCGCAATCCTCGGCAGCATCGGCGCCGCTCTCTACCGGGCCGACGTCACCGCGACGGCCCCCGGCTCACTCGGCCCGGAACAGCTGGAGGCGGCAGCCGCCACCCTCGGCGGTGCCGTCGACCTCGCCGCGGATCTCCCGCACTCGGCCGGGGCCGCCGTGCGCGACAGCGCCTTCGCCGCCTTCGCGCACGAGACCCGTATCGCGGCCATCGTCTGCGCCGCCCTGGCAGCGGCGGGCGCACTCCTGGTGGCCACGGCGCTGCGGCGGCCCCGCACCCACCCCTGACCGGTCTTCCTCTGATACACGTCCCAGACCGCCGGCTCCACGACCACGTCGCCGTATGGCGCCATCAGGGTTCGGTCGGCGCGAGGACACCTGCCCGGTTCTCGTACTCGCGGCGGGCCTTGCGCCGGGCCGGGACCGCCGGGAGGCCCTGGCAGCCGCCGACCGGCCGGCAGCGGGCGAGGTGACGGGGTGCACGACCGCGATGGCGGTGACGCGGGGGATGCAGCCCAGACCGCGTCGTACGGTGCCCCCTGATCGTGCGCCTCCGGGCCTTGAGCGATGAGTGGGTGCTGGGGCACGGCCGTTCCGACTCCGCTGTCCTCCGTTGCCGTCCGTACGGCGCCAACCCCCTCTCCTCTCGTCTCTCTCCCCCTCTTCGCCCGGCGCGGCCCGGGATCCGCCGCCGTGCCGGGCGGGCGCCCGCCAACGGTCGTCCCCGGCCCTCCGGACGGTATAAAGATTTCCTATGACTGGGGGAACGCGCTTCGCGGTTAGGCTCAGGGCTCAATCAGCCGGGGCCGAGATCCGGGCCTTCCGCATTTCGCAGCGCAAGAGGAGTCCACCGTTGAACGCGATGTGGCGCGTGAATCCGAGGAATACGGCACTGCTCGTGATCGACATGCAGAACGACTTCGTTCTGGAGGGGCATCCGATGGAGGTGCCGATGGCACGCCGGCGGATACCGCAGATGCAGGAGGTCGTCGCCGAGTGCCGGACCGCCGGAATTCCGGTCGTCTACAGCCGGCACGTCCTTCTCGACACCTTCAACGTGTCGCCATTGGAATCCACCTACAACCCGGCACTGCTCACCGCTGGAATGCGCAGCGGTACGCCCGGGGTGGAGATCATCGACGACCTCGCGCCGGAGCCCGAGGACGTGGTCATCCCGAAGCACCGCTACGACTTCTTCCACAACACGCCGCTCGAGACCGTGCTGACCAGCATCTCGGGCCTGCGTCAGGTGGACACGGTCATCATCATCGGCACCCTCACCGAGGTCTGCTGCGATTCGACGGCACGCAGCGCCTACATGCGCGATTTCAAGGTGGCATTCGTCGCCGACGCCACCGGTGCGCGCAGCGAGGCCGCACAGAAGGCCACGGAGGAGAACATCGGCACCTTCTTCGGCCGGGTTCTCCGGACCCGGGAACTGGTCGCGGAGATCCGTGAAAGCACGGAAGGGAGAGCGGCATGACGACGAAAGAGTACGACGTCCGCTACGAGCGTTCCGCGGTACTGCTGCTTTCCCTCGGTTTCGGTCTCGTGGGCCTGGACCGCTGGATCATCAGTCCGCTTTTCCCGTCGATGATGAAGGAACTCGGGCTGGACTATCAGGACCTGGGGAACATCATCGGTGTTCTCGGTCTTGCCTGGGGTGCTTCCTCCCTTCTCATGGGCGGTCTTTCCGACCGACTGGGACGGCGCAAGATCCTGGTCGCGTCGATCGTGTTCTTCTCGTTCTGTTCGCTGCTGACCGGACTGGTCGGCGGACTCTTCAGCCTGCTGATGGTGCGCGTCATCATGGGCGTCACCGAGGGCGCGTTCACCCCGACTGCGGTGGCGGCCACGGCGGAGGCGTCGCGCCCGCGGCGGCGCGGGCTGAACATGGGCATCCAGCAGAGCACCTTCGCCCTGTTCGGCGTGGGCCTCGGCCCCATCATCGCCACCCAGCTCCTGCGCGTCCTGCCGAGCTGGCACTGGGTCTTCGGCATCATGCTGCTGCCCGGACTGGTGCTGGCCTGGTTCGTCTTCAGGACCATCCGTGAGCCGCACCAGCTCCCCGCCTTCGAGTCCACGGTCGTCGCCACTTCCCCCGGCGAGAAGCCCGGCTGGCTGGACGTCTTCCGCTACCGCAACATCCGGCTGGCGATCCTGGCCCTGTGCGGCGCGATGACCTGCATCTTCGTGCTCAGCGCCATGGTGCCGAGCTATCTCGTCGACCACCAGGGCATCGGCACCACCCAAATGGGCGTCATCGCCTCCGGCATCGGATTCGGCGCCTTCGCCGGCCAGCTCGTGATCCCCGGGCTCTCCGACCGGTTCGGACGCAAGCCCGTGGTGATCGCCGCGCTGCTGATGGCGATGGCGATGCTGATCGGCTTCATCTTCCAGGGCCCGGTGGTGCCGCTGCTGTTCCTGCTGCTGTTCTTCATCGCCTTCGGCGCCAACGGCTGCCTGGCCCTGCTCGCCGGCACCATCACCGTGGAGTCCGTGCCCGCCGGGCTGATGGGCGCCGCGGCCGGCACCGTCATGGGCGTCGCGGAGATCTTCGGCGGCGGCGTGGCCCCGTCCGTCGCCGGTTACCTGGCGCAGAACCACGGCATCGAGACCGTCCTCTACCTGGCGCTGGGCGGACTGGTGCTCTGTGTGGTCGCCGCGTCCTTCCTCCAGGAGACGGCGCCGAAGAAGGCCGACTCCACCGACCGGGCCGACCCGGCCGACCCCGCCGCCAGGGCGCCCGCCGGCGCCTGACCGGCCCATGGCTCCGTCCCCGTTTCCCCGTCCCCCGGCCCCTTCCCCCCGGGGGCCGGCGCCCGGACCGGACGCCCCGCGTGAGAACGCGGGGTCACCCGGCTCCGGGCGCCTCGGCGTCCAGGAACCGGGCGATCGACGCGGCGAACTCCTCGCTCACCCCGTGGTCGCGTCCGGCGTCGCTGATGCCGACGGTGACGTTGATCTCCGGCAGGAGTCCGGGCAGCGGTGTGGCGGGCAGGTCGGTGCCGCAGCGCTCCCGGTCGTCGAGGACCACCCCGGTCGGCACGACGGAGATGCACTCGCCCAGCCGGATGAGGGCGTGCATCGTGCGGTAGTCGTCCACCACGTGGAAGCGGGAGATCTCGTAGGTCTCGATCAGGGTCGTGGTGATGCGGGCGTGATGGGTGAGCACCGGGTTGTCGAAGAGGACGAACCGGTAGCGGGAGAGCAGCTCGGTCAGGGCGGGGACGCTGTGCTCCTCCAGGACGGTGCCCGGCGGGTGGACCAGCGCCATGTCCTCGGTGCCGACGACCTCGGTGTGGAACGGGTGGTCGGACTCCGTGGAGTAGAAGAACCCGGCGTCGAGCTGGTTGAGTTCCAGCAGGTCGATGAGGGTGGTGGCGGGCCGGCTCGTGATCCGGAACTCGTCGGCGCCGTAGGAGCCGAGGGCGCTGCTCACCACGGCCCGCACGGAGCGCTCCGAGAGCCAGTTGTCCACGCCGAACATGACCTTGTGCGGGTGCCCGGCGACCTCGTCGAAGCTGCGGGGCCGGGCCGGGTCCTTGGTGCCGAGGACGGCGGAGGCGTTCGACAGATCGCGGATGAGCGTGGCGGCGTAGGGCAGGAAGTAGGACCCCTGGGGCGTGAGCACCACCCCGGTCCAGCCGCGTTCGAACAGGGCGAAGCCGAGGCTGTCCTCCAGCCGCCGCAGCCGTTGGCTCATCGTCGGCTGGGTGACGTAGAGGCCGGCGGCGGCCTTGGAGATGCTCCGGTGCTTGGCCACCGCGAGGAAGGAGTGAAGGGCCTCAAGGTCCACGAATGCCCCGCTTCGTTCATGTTCGGCTTGGTTGAAAGGGACCCTACTGCCTCACGGGGCCCTGTCGACCTGCCGCAGGTCACGGTTTCGCGTGCCGCGCGCGACGTGAGGGAGGGCCGGCGGGGTACCGGTGGCGCTTGATGACGTGGGGGTCCGTCCCGTCCGGCGCCCTGCGGTTCGGTTTCGTTCCGGCCCGTTCGAGGGCATTTCGCGACCCGATCGGGTCATATGAGGAGGGATCAGGTTCTTCCGGAGGCTCACTCCGGGACGATGCGCGAGGGCCGCGACCCCCGCGGACCGCTCGCCCCCGCGTCCTGGGGAGGACTCCATGAGACACCGCGCAGCCCTGCTCTGCGGCGCCGCCGTCCTCGCGGCCGGCTCGTTCACCGCCGTTCCCGCGGAGGCCGGAGCGTCCGCCTCCGTTCCCGTCGCGAAGCCCGCGCGGATCGACTGGAAGGCGTGCGGCACCGACGGTCACCCGACGCTCCAGTGCGCCTCGCTGGCCGTGCCGCTCGACCACGCCCGCCGGCGCGGCGAGCGGATCACCCTGGCACTGACCCGCGTCCCGCACACCGCGAGGACGTTCCAGGGGCCGCTCCTGGTCAACCCGGGCGGCCCCGGCGGCAGCGGACGCGGACTCGCCGGGTTCGTGGCCTCCTCGCTGCCCGGGGAGGTGGCCTCGCAGTACGACGTGATCGGCTTCGACCCGCGCGGCGTGGGCGCGAGCGAACCGGCCCTGGACTGTGCGCCGGGCCACTTCGACCCGGTGCGCCCCGGGTCGGTGCCCGCCACCCCGGCCGTCGAGCGGGCCAACCTGGCGCGGGCGAAGTCCTTCGCCGACGCCTGCGGCGCCGCGTACGCGAAGCTGCTCCCGCACATGAGCACGGTCGACGCGGCACGCGACATGGACGCGATCCGCGCGGCCCTCGGCGCGTCCCGAATCAACTACTTCGGCTACTCGTACGGCACCTACCTGGGCGCCGTCTACGCCAAGCTCTACCCGGAGCGGGTGCGCCGCCTGGTTCTGGACTCGGTCGTCGACCCGGCGGACATCTGGTACGACGCCAACCTCAACCAGGACCGCGCCTTCGAGGACCGCCACCGCGCCTTCATGGCCTGGATCGCCCGGAACGACGCCGCGTACGGGCTCGGCAGGGACCCGGACCGGATCGGGGCGCGCTGGTACGCCATGCGGGAGGCGCTGGCCGAGCACCCCGCCGACGGCAGGGTGGGCGCCGCGGAACTGGAGGACACCTTCCTGCCCGGCGGCTACTACGACGGCTACTGGCCCCACCTGGCGGCGGCCTTCGCCGCCTACGCCAACGACGGGGACACCGGGCCGCTCGTCGGAATGTACGAGGCCCTCGGTGCCCAGGACGCCGCCGGGGACAACGGCTACAGCGTCTACACGGCGGTGCAGTGCGCCGACGCCCCCTGGCCGCGCGACTGGCGCACCTGGCGCGCCGACAACGCCGAGGTGGCCCGGAAGGCCCCGTTCATGACCTGGAACAACGCCTGGTACAACGCGCCCTGCGCCTTCTGGCCCACCGCGCCGCGCCGCCCGGTGGACGTCGCCAACCGCGCGCTGCCCCCGGCGCTGCTGTTCCAGGCGACCGGCGACGCCGCCACCCCGTACGAGGGGGCCGTCACCACACACCGCCTGCTGCGGGGTTCCCGTCTGGTGGTCGAGGAGGGCGGCGGCAACCACGGCGTCACGCTCAGCGGCAACGACTGCCTGGACGGGCATCTGGCCGCGTATCTCGCCGACGGAACCGTGCCGCGCGGCGGGGGCGCGGGCGGGGAGGCGGACGCGGTGTGCCCCGCGCCGCCCCGGCCCGAGCCCCTGACGGCGAAGACGGCGTCCGCCTCCTCGCGCGGCTCCACCCTGCACGGGCTGCTCGGCGTCCGCGGCTGACCGGCCCGTCGCGAGGATCCCGGCGGGAAGTCCGGGCGGGCCGGGCGCTCCGGGCCGGGCGGCCCGCCCGCCGTGCCCGGCCGCCGGGTCGAGGGATCACGGGCCCCGCCGGTGACGGGCCCTCAGCGCCGCCCGGGGATGCGGGCCAGCGCCCGGACCGCCGCCTCGGCCAGCGCGGGATGCGCGAGGGCATCGCGGAGGACGGGCACGGCCCGGTCGTCGCCCAGGGTGCCGAGGCCCTCGACGCAGGCCAGGGCCACCCGGCGGTACGGGTCGCGCGGGCCGAGCCGTCTCGCCAGGGCGGTGATGAGCGCGGGCGCCGACTCCGGGGCGCGCAGTTCGGCCAGCAGTCGCACCGGCTGCAGGGCGTAGGCGACGCGCAGTTCGTTGGTGGCGAGCGTGGCGGCGGCGCGGGCGGTGCGCGGGTCGCCGAGGCGGGCGAGGGCGTGCGCGGCGGCGGCGCAGCGCGGCGGATCGCGGTGGTTGAGCAGCAGGATGAGCGATTCGAAGGCGCGCCGGTCGCCCGCGACGCCGAGCCGGAACGCGGCCAGTTCACGGGCCCAAAGGGGCTGCCCCTGTTCGGTGAGCACCGCGGCCAGTTCGTCGTGGTCCCCGGTGGCGGTGAGGCGGTCGTACTCCGCCGTCCCGCCCGACTCCATCCGTAAGCGCTCCGTGAGCGCGCGCGACTCCTCGTCCATGGCATCGAGGTTAGGCCGGTCACACCCGCCATGGGAGTCACGTCACGAACACGGGGGGCTGGCGCGCTCGTTACCCGCCGGTTAAGCTCGGATGAGCGAGTCATCCACTCGTACGCACTCCCCATGGCGGTCCGGTGACGCGGCCGGCATGAGGAGTTCCCGTACCCGGGCACAGGTGTGCGCCGGTCGCCCCAGGCGCTCCGGGTACCGCAGGACGGCATGGCCCCGGGACAGGGCCGGGCCGGAGGCCGCCGGGCGGGCGCACAACACGCCCCCGACGGCACGCACGGACACGCCGGGGCACCGGCGCGTTCCGCACCCGCACCCCCCTTCCCCGCACGCGTCCGGCGCGCTCCCGCGCGCCGGGGCGTGTTCCCGTCGTCATCCCCTTCTGGAGTCCTGTGATGGCCACTCCCCCGTCCGGCATCGTCCCTTCCCCGCCGCGCACCGTCGCCGTGGTCGGCCTCGGCACCATGGGCACCGGCATCGCCGAGGTCCTGGCCGTGGCCGGCCGGGACGTCATCGGCATCGACATCGGTGAGGCGCGGACCGCCGGGGCCCTCGCCGTGCTGGAGTCCTCCACCGCCCGCGCCGTGGAGCGCGGGCGGCTGACCGGGGCGGAGCGCGCCGAGGCGCTCGCCCGGGTCCGCACCGCCACCGACCTGCGGGCGGCGGCCGACGCCGATCTGGTGATCGAGGTCGCCCCGGAGTCGTACGAGGTCAAGCGGGAGATCTTCCGTGAGCTGGACCGGATCGTGCGCCCGGGGACGATCCTGGCGACCGGCACCAACGCGCTGTCCGTGACCCGGCTGGCCGCCGAGTCGGCCCACCCGGAGCGGGTGCTGGGCCTGCACTTCTTCAACCCGGCGCCGGCCATGCGGCTGGTCGAGGTGGTCTCCTCGGTGCTGACCTCGCCGGACGCCGTCGAGGTGGTCACCGGTCTCGCCCTGGATCTCGGCAAGGAGCCCGTCGCGGTCGGCGACCGGCCCGGGTTCGTGGCGGACGGGCTGCTGTTCGGCTACCTCAACCAGGCGGCGGCGATGTACGAGTCGCGCTACGCGACCCGCGAGGACATCGACGCCGCGATGCGCCTCGGCTGCGGTCTGCCGATGGGACCGCTGGCCCTGCTGGACCTGATCGGCGTGGACACCGCGCGCACCGTCCTGGAGGCCATGTACGCGGCCACCCACGACCGGCTGCACGCGCCCGCCCCGGTGCTCGGCCAGCTCGGCGAGGCGGGGCTGACGGGCCGCAAGGCGGGCCGCGGCTTCTACACCTACGAGGCGCCGGGCGGTGCCACCGTGGTCCCGGACGCCCTGACACCGCTCGGCGGCGGCCCCTCGGTCGCGGGCCGCCCGGTGCGCGTGGTCGGCGTCGCCGGATCGGGCACCATGGCGTCGGGCATCGCGGAGGTCTTCGCGGCGGCCGGGTACGAGGTCGTGCTCGCCGCCCGGAGCCCGGAGCGGGCGCGCGCCGCGAGGGACCGGGTCGCCGCCTCGCTGGCCCGCTCGGTCGGCAGGGGACGGCTGTCCGCCGAGGCGGCGGCCGGGACCCTGGAGCGCATCCGCCCGACGGGCACCTACGACGACTTCGTGGACGCCGATCTGGCGGTGGAGGCGGTCGCCGAGGACCTGGAGGTCAAGCGGCGGGTGTTCGCCGCCCTGGACAAGGTCTGCCGTCCCGGCGCCGTCCTGGCCACGACCACCTCCTCGCTGCCGGTCGTCGCCTGCGCCCGCGCCACCTCGCGCCCGCGCGACGTGATCGGCATGCACTTCTTCAATCCGGCGCCCGCGATGCGGCTGGTCGAGGTGGTGCGCACGGTGCTGACCTCCGACGAGGCGCACGCCACCGTCCGCGAGGTCTGCGCCACGGTGCGCAAGCACGCCGTGAACTGCGGGGACCGGGCCGGGTTCATCGTGAACGCGCTGCTGTTCCCGTACCTGAACAACGCCGTGAAGATGGTCGGGGAGCACTACGCGACGCCGGACGACATCGACGCGGCGATGCGGCTGGGCGGCGGGTACCCGATGGGCCCGTTCGAGCTGCTGGACGTGGTCGGCCTGGATGTCTCGCTGGCCATCGAGCGGGCGCTGCACCGCGAGTTCCGGGATCCGGGGCTCGCCCCGGCGCCACTGCTGGAGCATCTGGTGGCCGCGGGCTGCCTCGGCCGCAAGACCGGCCGGGGCTTCCGCGAGCACGCCCGCCGCTGAGCCGCCGGGCCCGCCTCCGTCCGCCGGGCCCGCCCGGCGCCGCCCGGCGGGTCTCCACCCGGCGGACCGCCGCCCGACGGGTTCCGGCCCGACGGGCGGCGGGGCGGACCGCCCGATCCGGCCGGGTCCTCCCCGCCCCCGGCGGGCGGGACGCCCCCCCCCGGTTGCGCGCACCGGTTCACGCCCATGCAGTACGTTCGGTGCATGTCCCAGCCCGCCAAGTCCTCACGTACACCAGCCACGCCCGACGCGCCGGAGAGCGCGGCCGGCAGCCGGGCCGCCGCCCAGCGGCTCAAAATGCGCCGGGAACTGGCGGCGGCGGCGATGGAGCTGTTCGCGACCAAAGGGTACGAAGCGACCACCGTCGACGAGATCGCGGCGGCGGCCGGTGTCGCCCGCCGCACCTTCTTCCGCCACTTCCGCTCCAAGGAGGAGGCGATCTTCCCGGACCACGACGACACCCTGGTCCGCGCCGAGGCCGTGCTGAACGCGGCGCCCGCGCACGAGCATCCGCTCGACACGGTGTGCCGCGGCATCAAAGAGGTCATGAAGATGTACGCGGCCCGGCCCCAGATCTCCGTGGCCCGCTACAAGCTCACGCGCGAGGTGCCCACCCTGCGCGAGGCGGAGATCGCCTCGGTGGCCCGCTACGAGCGCCTGTTCACCCGCTATCTGCTCGGCCACTTCGACGAGCACGCCCACGACGACGACTCCAACGACGACCCGCTGCTGGCGGAGGTGGCCGCCTCCGCCGTGGTGACCGCCCACAACCACGTGCTGCGGCGCTGGCTGCGCGCGGACGGGCAGGGGGACGTGGAGGCCGAGCTGGACCACGCCTTCGCGATCGTCCGCCGGACCTTCGGCACCGGCATCGGTGCCGGGCGGGGTGCCGCGCCGTCGCGGCCGGCCGCCGCCTCGGCCTCCGCCGACGGCGAGGTGCTGGTGACGGTGGCGCGCACCGACGCGCCGCTGCACGAGGTCATGCGCGCCATCGAGCAGGCGCTGAAGGACCGCTGAGAGGTAGCGGACGAGCCCCCTCCCCCGTGATCACGGCCACCCCTGTGGGTGGCCGTTCTCGTATCTCCGGGACCGGTTTCCACCTCCTCGGTGATCGCATTCGATCGATCATCGCTCATCTGTGAGGTAAAGAATTCATCTGAGTGCAATCTCTGACACTCAGTGCCTTGCAAGCTGACACGGCGTGCCATACGTTGAAGGTGTCCGGGCTGTCCCCGCGAGCCATCCCCCGCGTGCCCGGCGCCTGCGTCACAGGCACCCTCACGCCCCCTCACGCCCCCCTCACGCGCCGGCGCACACCACCCCGCCGAACCGATGGCATCCCCCGCACCGATCACTCAGCAGGAACCGACGCACCCCCAGCGCCCCTCCTCTGGGCGCCCACTGCCGGAGGCACCACCGTGACCATGAAGGACATCCTGGACGCGATCCAGTCGCCCGGCCCGACGGCGGCCGACATCGCCGCGCTGCCCCTGCCCGAGTCGTACCGCGCGATCACCGTGCACAAGGACGAGACGGACATGTTCGCGGGCCGCGAGACCCGCGACAAGGACCCCCGCGAGTCCCTCCACCTGGACGAGGTGCCGCTGCCCGAACTGGGCCCCGGCGAGGCCCTGGTGGCCGTGATGGCCTCCTCGGTCAACTACAACTCCGTGTGGACCTCGATCTTCGAACCGCTGCCCACCTTCGGTTTCCTGGAGCGCTACGGCAGGGTCAGCGAGCTGACCGGCCGCCACGACCTGCCGTACCACATCATCGGCTCCGACCTCTCCGGCGTCGTCCTGCGCACCGGCCCCGGGGTCAACGCCTGGCGGCCCGGCGACGAGGTGGTCGCCCACTGCCTCTCCGTCGAGCTGGAGTCCTCCGACGGCCACAACGACACGATGCTCGACCCCGAGCAGCGCATCTGGGGCTTCGAGACCAACTTCGGCGGCCTCGCGGAGATCGCCCTCGTCAAGTCCAACCAGCTCATGCCCAAGCCGGGCCATCTGAGCTGGGAGGAGGCCGCCGCGCCCGGCCTGGTCAACTCCACCGCCTACCGCCAGCTCGTCTCCCGCAACGGCGCCCAGATGAAGCAGGGGGACAATGTGCTGATCTGGGGCGCCAGCGGCGGCCTCGGCTCCTACGCCACCCAGTTCGCGCTGGCCGGCGGCGCCACCCCGATCTGCGTGGTCTCCAGCCCCCGCAAGGCCGAGATCTGCCGCCGGATGGGCGCCGAGCTGATCATCGACCGCAGCGCGGAGGACTACCGCTTCTGGCGGGACGAGCACAGCCAGGACACCCGTGAGTGGAAGCGCTTCGGCAAGCGCATCCGCGAACTCACCGGCGGCGAGGACGTCGACATCGTCTTCGAGCACCCCGGCCGCGAGACCTTCGGCGCCTCCGTCTACGTCACCCGCAAGGGCGGCACCATCGTCACCTGCGCCTCGACCTCCGGGTACGACCACCAGTACGACAACCGGTACCTGTGGATGTCGCTCAAGCGCATCATCGGCTCCCACTTCGCCAACTACCGCGAGGCGTGGGAGGCCAACCGCCTCGTGGCCAAGGGGAGGATCCACCCGACGCTCTCCAGGGTCTACTCCCTGGAGGACACCGGGCAGGCCGCCCACGACGTGCACCGCAACGTGCACCAGGGCAAGGTCGGCGTCCTGTGCCTCGCCCCCGAGGAGGGCCTCGGCGTGCGGGACACGGAGCTGCGCGCCCGGCACGCCGACGCCATCAACCGCTTCCGGAACATCTGAGGGGCGCGTCATGAGCGAACGCCAGAAGGACCGTCCGTGGCTGATGCGGACATACGCCGGCCACTCCACGGCCGAGGCCTCCAACGAGTTGTACCGGCGCAACCTGGCCAAGGGCCAGACGGGCCTGTCGGTCGCCTTCGACCTGCCCACCCAGACCGGCTACGACGCCGACCACGTCCTCGCCCGGGGCGAGGTCGGCCGGGTCGGGGTGCCGGTCGCCCACCTCGGTGACATGCGCCGCCTGTTCCGGGACATCCCCCTGGAGCGGATGAACACCTCCATGACCATCAACGCCACGGCCATGTGGCTGCTGGCGCTCTACCAGGTCGTCGCCGAGGAGCAGGGCGCGGACCCGGCCCTGCTCCGGGGCACCACCCAGAACGACATCGTCAAGGAGTACCTGTCCCGGGGCACCCATGTCTTCCCGCCGGGCCCCTCGCTCCGCCTGACCACCGACATGATCGCGTACACCGTCTCCCACCTGCCCCGGTGGAACCCGGTCAACATCTGCAGCTACCACCTCCAGGAGGCGGGCGCCACGCCCGTCCAGGAGATCGCCTACGCGATGTCCACCGCCATCGCCGTGCTGGACGCGGTCCGCGACTCCGGCCAGGTGCCCGAGGAGCGCATGGGCGAGGTGGTCGGCCGCATCTCCTTCTTCGTCAACGCGGGCGTCCGCTTCGTCGAGGAGATGTGCAAGATGCGCGCCTTCGGCCGCGTCTGGGACCGGGTCACCCGCGAGCGGTACGGCATCGAGGACCCCCGGCAGCGCCGCTTCCGCTACGGCGTCCAGGTCAACTCCCTCGGGCTCACCGAGGCCCAGCCGGAGAACAACGTCCAGCGGATCGTGCTGGAGATGCTGGCGGTCACCCTCTCCCGGGACGCCCGCGCGCGGGCCGTGCAGCTCCCCGCCTGGAACGAGGCCCTCGGCCTGCCCCGGCCCTGGGACCAGCAGTGGTCACTGCGCATCCAGCAGGTGCTGGCGTACGAGAGCGATCTGCTGGAGTACGGCGATCTGTTCGAGGGATCGACGGTGGTGGAGGCCAAGGTCGAGGACCTGGTGGCGGAGTCGTCCGCCGAGATCGGGCGCATCGAGGAGATGGGCGGTGCCCTGGCCGCCGTGGAGTCGGGCTACCTCAAGTCCCGGCTGGTCGCCTCCCACGCGGAGCGCCGGGCCCGGATCGAGTCCGGCGAGGAGCGGATCGTGGGGGTCAACGCCTTCGAGGGCACCGAACCCAGCCCCCTCACCGCCGATCCGGACACGGCCGTCCAGACCGTGGACCCGGCGGTGGAGGCCCGGGTGGTGGAGTCGCTCCGCCACTGGCGCGACACCCGCTACCAGCCGCCGTTCAACCACCCGCGCCCCTGCAAGGCCCTGGAGCGGCTGAAGGAGGCCGCGCGCGGCACCGGGAACCTCATGGAGGCGACCCTGGAGTGCGCCAGGGCCGGTGCCACCACCGGCGAGTGGGCGGGGGCGCTGCGCGAGGTGTTCGGCGAGTACCGGGCGCCCACCGGCGTCTCCTCGGCACCGGTGGCGGTCGCCGCCGAGGAGGGCTCGGCGCTGGCCGGGGTGCGCCGCAAGGTGGAGCTGACGGCCCGCGAGCTGGGCGTGGGCAAGCTGCGGTTCCTGGTGGGCAAGCCGGGCCTCGACGGGCACTCCAACGGCGCGGAGCAGATCGCCGTGCGGGCCCGGGACGCCGGGTTCGAGGTGGTCTACCAGGGCATCCGGCTCACCCCGGAGCAGATCGTGGACGCCGCCCTCGCGGAGGACGTGCACGTGGTGGGCCTGTCCGTGCTGTCCGGCTCGCACACCAGGCTGGTGCCCGAGGTGCTCGAACGGCTGCGCGCGGCCGGTGCCGCCGACATCCCGGTGATCGCCGGTGGCATCATCCCGAAGGGCGACGCCGACGGCCTGCGGGCCGCCGGAGTGGCCGCCGTCTTCACCCCGAAGGACTTCGACATCACCGGCATCATCGGCCGCGTCGTCGACGAGATCCGCACCGCGAACACACTCGAACCCCTGGAGGTCCCCGCATGACCAGCCCCGCTCCCCAGGTCGACCGCCTGCGCCCCCGGCGCTCCTGCCTGGCGGTGCCCGGCTCGAACCCGCGCTTCCTGGAGAAGGCCCAGGGCCTCCCCGCCGACCAGGTCTTCCTGGACCTGGAGGACGCCTGCGCGCCGCTCGCCAAGCCGGAGGCACGGCACACCGTCGTCAAGTTCCTCAACGAGGGCGACTGGACCGGCAAGACCCGTGTGGTGCGGGTCAACGACTGGACCACCGAGTGGACGTACCGCGATGTGGTGACGGTGGTGGAGGGCGCCGGGCAGAACCTGGACTGCCTCATGCTGCCCAAGGTGCAGGACGCCCAGCAGATCGTGGCCCTGGACCTGCTGCTCACCCAGATCGAGAGGACGATGGACTTCGAGGTCGGCCGCATCGGCATCGAGGCGCAGATCGAGAACGCGCGCGGTCTGAACAACGTCAACGAGATCGCCCAGGCCTCCCCGCGCGTCGAGACGATCGTCTTCGGCCCGGCCGACTTCATGGCGTCGATCAACATGAAGTCCCTGGTCGTGGGCGAGCAGCCGGCGGGCTACCCGGCGGACGCCTACCACTACATCCTGATGAGGATCCTGATGGCCGCCCGTGCCAACGACGTCCAGGCCATCGACGGCCCCTACCTCCAGATCCGCAACGTGGACGGCTTCCGCGAGGTGGCCCGGCGCGCCGCCGCGCTCGGCTTCGACGGCAAGTGGGTGCTGCACCCCGGCCAGGTGGAGGCGGCCAACGAGGTCTTCTCGCCCACGCAGGAGGACTACGACCACGCGGAGCTGATCCTCGACGCCTACGCCCACCACACCTCCGAGGAGGGCGGCAGGAAGGGGTCCGCGATGCTCGGCGACGAGATGATCGACGAGGCGAGCCGCAAGATGGCCCTGGTCGTCTCGGGCAAGGGACGGGCCGCCGGGATGCGGCGCACCTCGGCGTTCGAGATCCCGGAGGGCTGAACGCCATGCGGTTCGGACGCACCTACGAGGAGTTCGAGGTCGGCGCGGTGTACAAGCACTGGCCGGGCAAGACGGTCACGGAGTACGACGACCATCTGTTCTGCCTGCTGACCATGAACCACCATCCGCTCCACCTGGACGCCAACTACGCGGAGCGCACGACCGACTTCGGCCGCAACGTGGTGGTGGGGAACTACATCTACTCCCTGCTGCTGGGCATGTCCGTGCCGGACGTGTCCGGCAAGGCGATCGCCAACCTGGAGATCGAGTCGCTGCGGCACGTGGCGCCGACCTTCCACGGCGACACGCTCTACGGCGAGACGACGGTGCTGGACAAGCGGCCGTCGAGGTCGAAGGACGACCGCGGCATCGTGCGGGTCGAGACCCGGGGCTACAAGCAGGACGGGACGGTGGTCTGCGTCTTCCGCCGCAAGGTGATGGTGCCGACGGCGGCGTACACCGAGGAGCGCGGCGGGGAGCAGCCCGGCCGCCCCGAGCCGAGGGAACAGGGGAAGTAGATGAGCCGTCTCGCCCGCACCCACGGGCTCACGGACGTGCAGCGGGAGATCCTCTCCACCGTCCGGGAGTTCGTGGACAGGGAGATCCTCCCCGTCGCCACGGAGCTGGAGCACCGCGACGAGTATCCGCAGGACATCGTGGACGGGCTCAGGGAGCTGGGGCTGTTCGGCCTGATGATCCCCGAGGAGTACGGGGGGCTGGGCGAGTCGCTGCTCACCTACGCCCTGTGCGTGGAGGAGATCGCCCGCGGCTGGATGTCGGTGTCCGGCATCGTCAACACCCACTTCATCGTGGCGTACATGCTCAAGCAGCACGGCACACGGGAGCAGAAGGAGTTCTTCCTGCCGCGCATGGCGGCCGGTGACGTCCGGGGCGCGTTCTCCATGTCGGAGCCGGCGCTGGGCTCGGACGTGTCGGCGATCACGTCGAAGGCGGTGCGGGACGGCGACGAGTACGTCCTCACCGGCCAGAAGATGTGGCTGACGAACGGCGGTACGTCGTCCCTGGTGGCCGTGCTGGTGAGGAGTGACGAGGGTCACCCCGAGGGCACCGCCCCGCACCGGTCGATGACGACCTTCCTGGTGGAGAAGGAGCCGGGCTTCGGGGAGGTCCATCCCGGCCTCACCATCCCCGGGAAGATCGACAAGATGGGCTACAAGGGCGTCGACACCACCGAGCTCATCATGGACGGCCTGCGCGTTCCCGCGGACCGGGTGCTCGGCGGGGCCACCGGCCGGGGTTTTTACCAAATGATGGACGGGGTCGAGGTGGGCCGGGTCAATGTGGCGGCGCGTGGCTGCGGTGTCGCGCAACGTGCCTTCGAGCTCGGGGTCCGGTACGCCCAGCAGCGGCACGCGTTCGGCCGGCAGATCGCCCAGCACCAGGCCATCCAGTTCAAGCTGGCGGAGATGGCTACCAAGGTGGAGGCGGCGCATGCGATGATGGTCAATGCTGCACGCAAAAAGGACTCGGGCGAACGAAACGACCTGGAAGCGGGGATGGCCAAGTACCTCGCCTCCGAGTACTGCAAAGAGGTCGTGGAGGACGCCTTCCGGATCCACGGCGGCTACGGCTTCTCCAAGGAGTACGAGATCGAGCGCCTCTACCGCGAGGCGCCGATGCTCCTGATCGGGGAAGGCACCGCCGAGATCCAGAAAATGATCATCGGCCGTCGACTGCTCGAAGAGTATCGATTCCAGGGTTAGATGTCCGGATACGGGGTGTTTTCTTGGAGAAGAAGGTCACACCCCGTAGGCGCTGTTCGGCCGTCGACTCGGCTTCCTGGCTTACCCAGTTGCGACCGATAGCCGCTACGATCGCCGGAAAGCCGCCGTCCCCCGTCAGAGCGCGGCATCATCCGCTACGAAGGTCATCCATGCCCCACAGCCAAATCTCTGCACCCCGCGACAGCCGCGCCAGCGTACGCCTCGCGCGCGGAGCCTCGCCGTGGCTCCTGCCGACCGTCGCCACCGCAGCCCTCAGCCTGGCCCGCGCCCGCCGCTCGGGCGCGGCCAAGGCCGTTGCCGTTCCCGCCACCGCCCTGGCGGCGGGGATGCTGTGGTTCTTCCGCGACCCCGAGCGCGAGATCACACAGGGCCGGGTCATCTCGCCCGCCGACGGTGTGGTGCAGAGCATCATGCCGTGGAAGGACGGACGGACCCGGGTCGCGATCTTCATGAGCCCGCTCAACGTCCATGTGAACCGGGCGCCGCTGGCCGGCACCATCACGTCGGTCGAGCACGTCCCGGGCGGCTTCGTTCCCGCTTTCAACAAGGAGAGCGAGAACAACGAGCGGGTCGTGTGGCACTTCGACACCGAGCTGGGCGACATCGAGATGATCCAGATCGCCGGCGCCGTGGCCCGCCGCATCGTGCCCTACCTGCCGTCGGGCACCAAGGTCGAGCAGGGCGAGCGCGTCGGTCTCATCCGCTTCGGTTCCCGCGTCGACCTCTATCTGCCCGAGGGCGTGGACATCGCGGTCGAGGTGGGGCAGAAGACCGTGGCTGGGGTGACTCGAATTGACCGTGATTGATCCAGAGACACAGACCGGGTGGGTGCCCGAGGCCGACGAGGCGGACGACGAGGAGGAGATGCCGCTCTCGCTGCGCCTGTCGATAGCGGACACGCTCACTCTCGGCAACGCCACGTGCGGCTTCATGGCGGTGTACTTCACCACCACCGGCATCCTGATCCCGCACCTCATGGGCAGCGAGGAGTCGGGCATGGCCCGGCACAGCGCGGCCACGGCGGTCATCCTGATGCTGTGCGCGGCGATCTTCGACCTGTTCGACGGGCTCGTGGCGCGCAAGCTGCGCAGCTCGCCGATGGGCGCGGAGCTGGACAACCTGTCCGACCTGATCAGCTTCGGGCTGGCGCCGGCGTACTTCGTCCTCGTCTACGGCATGGTGGCGCACGACGCGTATCAGCGGGTGGCGGCGGTCGGCGCGATCGTGGTGCTGCTGGCGGTGGTGCTCAGGCTGGCGAGATTCTCGTGCGTCACCGTGAAGGACGGGACCTTCCAGGGCATGCCGTCGCCGTTCGGGGCGCTGACGGTGGTCTCGATCGTGCTGCTGGAGCTGCCGTTCGTGGCGACGCTCCTGGCCATCATCGGAACGGCATGGCTGATGGTGAGCCGGGTCGAGTACCCGAAGCCGCGGGGCCGCCTCGCGGTGGCGATGCTCTCCTGGATCGTCCTGTCCATGGGGCTGCTGGCCGCCTGGGCGTTCGACGCGCCGAGCGGGCAGTTGCTGCTCCAGACGGGGTGCGCGCTCCAGCTCGTCATGGGCGCGGTGATCCCGCTGTTCGCCACGGCCCGCCGGGTGAACAACTTCCGTGACAACCGGCGGGAGGCACGCGCGGCACAGCTTCCGTAGCTCGACCGCTGGGAAGGGCCCCGGACCCGGGAAGGGTCCGGGGCCCTTTCGTCTGCCTTCCGGGGCCCTTTCGTCTGCCTTCCGGGGCCGTTTCGTCGTCCGCCGCGCCCGTCCCACCGGAGTACCACCGGTACCACCGGTCCGGGGCTCCGCCCCGTGCACCGTCGCCGCATCCCGCCCTGGGCCCGCCCCGCCCGCGTCCCCGCACCCCCGCGCCGCACGACGCCGCCTGCCGCAGCGGCGCGAGCCGAGGCACGGCGGGCCGGAACGGCGTGGACCGGGAGACGGCGGGCCGGGCGGGGACGGCGGCACGACGGCCGACCGGGGGGGGCGCCGCAGGGCGAGGGGGAACGCCCGCGCCGCAGGGCGAGGGGGAACGCCCCGGCCGGGGCCTACGCGAGGAAGTCGCGGGCGACGCGCTCCGCCACGCGTTCCAGGACCGGGCCCGCACGGGCCACGCACACCGCCGGGTCCGGTTCCACGTCCGTCAGCGGATAGGCCCGCCGGATGCCGGCCCGCTCCAGCGCCTCCGGTGACAGGGTCAGCCGTCCGCACACGGCGACGACCTCCTTGCCGGCGGCCCGTGCCGCCGCCGCGACCCCCACCGGTGCCTTCCCTCGCAGGGTCTGCTCGTCGAGCGACCCCTCCCCGGTGATCACCAGATCGGCCCGTTCCAGTGCCGCGGCGAAGCCCAGAGCGTCGAGCAGCACCTCGATGCCGGGCCGGAACCGCGCCCCCAGCAGCAGCGCGGCGAAGCCGATGCCGCCCGCGGCCCCGGCCCCCGGCGCGGCGGCGCACTCCGCGGCACGTCGGCCGACGGCCGCCTCCAGCACCTTCGCGAAGTGGGCGAGGGCGGTGTCCAGCGTCCCGACGTCGCGGGGCGAGGCCCCCTTCTGGGGGCCGTAGACGGCGGCGGCGCCCGAGGGCCCGGTCAGCGGGTTGTCGACGTCGGCGGCGAGGACCAGTCCGGTCCGCGCGAGTCTCGGGTCCAGGCCCGACAGGTCGGCCGAGGCGACCTCGGCGAGGGCTCCGCCGCCCGGCCCCACCGGTTCCCCGTCGCGCCGCTGGAAGCGGGCGCCCAGCGCGGTCAGCATCCCGGCACCGCCGTCCGTGGTGGCGCTGCCGCCCACCCCGAACACGATCGTGCGCGCCCCAGCGTCCAGCGCGGCCCGCAGCAGTTCGCCGGAGCCGTACGTGGAGGCGGTGAGGGGGGCCAGGACCCCGGGGGGCAGCCGTCGCAGCCCGCTGGCCTCCGCCATCTCCACCACAGCGGTGGTCCCGCGCAGCGCGAGGACCGCCGTCACCTCGTCCCCGAGGGGCCCGGTGACCCGCGTCTCGTGGCGCGAGAAACCGGCGGCCAGCGCGGCGGCCACGGTGCCGTCCCCGCCGTCGGCCACCGGCAGCGCCTCGACCACCACGTCCGGCACGGCACGGCGCAGCCCGGCGGTCACATGGCGCGCGACCTCGGCGGCGGTCAGGGTGCCCTTGAACTTGTCGGCGGCGACGAGCACGCGCCGGGGCCCGTCCGCTGCGGCGTCGGCCACGCTGCTCCCCCTCGCTCCCGGCGGCGCGCCCGTCACGGCGGTCGCGCCGCTGCGACCATAACCGCGCGCACCGCTCCCGTCACACTCCCGCCGGGCGCGAACGTCCGGTCCGGCGGACGTGGAACGTCCGGTCCGGCGGACGTGGAACGTCCGGTCCGGCGGGCGCGAACGGCCGGTCCGGCGGGCCCCAGGCCGGATACGCTGACGGAATGACCTCTGCCGACTACGCCACGTACATCGCCGGCCTGCCCCGCATCCTGGCCGGGGCGGCCTCGCTGCTCCGCGACGAGGAGGGCCGGGTGCTGATCGTCGAGCCCAACTACCGCAAGGGATGGGCGCTGCCCGGCGGCACCGTCGAGTCCGACATGGGCGAGTCGCCCCGCCAGGGGGCCCGGCGCGAGACCGCCGAGGAGATCGGGCTGGACGTGGTGCCCGGACGGCTGCTGGCGGTGGACTGGGTGCCGGGTGCCCAGCGGCCCCCGATCGCGGCGTTCCTGTACGACGGCGGCGTCCTGTCCGCGGAGCGGCTCGGGGCGATCCGGTTGCAGGAGGAGGAGCTGCTGTCCTGGCGGCTGGTGCCCCGTGAGCGGCTGGGCGACCATCTGCTGGGCCCGCTGCACGGACGGGTGCTGGCCGCGCTGGACGTGCTGGCGGAGGGGTCCGGGGCGGCCGAGCTGGAGAACGGTGTCCGCGTCGACCGGTGAGCGGCCCCGCCGCCCGCCGCGCGGGGTCAGGCGGTGACGCCCCCGTCGATGACGTGGTCGTGCCCGACGACGTAGCTGGACTCGTCGGAGGCGAGCCAGAGCACCGCGTTCGCGATCTCCTGGGGGTCGGCGACCCGGCCCAGCGGCACGTCGCGCGCCATGCGGGCGGCGCGCTGCTCGCGTGACTCGCCGGGCATCAGGGACATCGGGGTGTCGATGGGGCCGGGGCTGACGGTGTTGATCCGCACGCCCTGCCCGATGTACTCCAGCGCGGCGGTGCGGCTGAGGAAGCTGACGCCGGCCTTGGAGGTCGCGTAGGCGCTCATGCCGGGGCGGCGCCAGTGCGCGCCCAGGTTGGAGGCGGTGTTGACGATGACGCCGCCGCCGTGGGCCGCCATGTGGGCGGTCTCGTGCTTCAGGGAGAGGAAGACACCGGTCAGGTTGACGGCGAGGACCCGGTTCCACACGTCCTCGTCGTGTTCGCCGACCGGCGCCCGGCCGTCGAGGATCCCCGCGTTGTTGAAGGCGACGTGGAGGCCGCCGTGCAGCGCGACCGTGTGGTCCACCATCGCCCTGACGCTGTCGGAACGCGTGACGTCGACGGCGACGGCGGACCCCTTGCCGCCCTCGGTCTCGACGAGGCGCAGCGTCTCCTCGATGCTGTCCCGGTTCGGGCCGGCCGCGACGACGGTCGCGCCCTCCCGGGCGAAGGACAGCGCCGCGGCCCGGCCGAGCACGCCGCCCGCGCCGGTAATGAGAACGACCCTGTCGGTGAAGCGGGCACCCATGACGAACTCCTTCAGCGGTACGGGACCGGCCGCGGCGGGCCTGACGCCCGCGAACGGAGGAGCATTAATTGACCATACGTTCCACTATGAGAACGGACGGCAACCTTTGCCCGGCCGGTGGTGACACTTCGAAGCTAGCACTTTCTTGAATGATCGGTCCACATAATGCCCCCGACCCCTCGTGAATCACCCGAAGGAAAAGGCGGCGCACCCCCACCAGCGGCCCGACCTGCGGATTTGACCCCATACGCGCAGTCCGCTTTTCATACTGGATCGATCGGTCTGGTGATTGCTAGCCTCGGTGCATGGCCAGAACCAAGGAATTCGATCCCGACCTGGTACTCCGGCGCGCCATGGAGCTGTTCTGGGAACGGGGCTACGAGGCGACCTCGCTGGCCGATCTGGTCGAGCACCTGGGCATCGGCCGCGCGAGCCTCTACGCCACCTTCGGCAGCAAGCACGATCTGTACCTGGCCGCCATACGGCGGTACCTGCGGGGCAGCGAGGCCGGGTTCGTCACCGCGCTCGCCCAGCCGGGCCCCGCTCTGCCGGCCGTCCGCGCCTTCGTGGAGAGCTGGGTCACCGACGCCCTGACCGACTCCGGGCGCCGGGGCTGCCTGGTGGTGAACGCGGCGGTGGAGCTGGCCCCGCGCGACCCCGAGGTGGCCCGCCAGGTGGAGGCGAGCTGGCGGGTGGTGGAGACGGCGCTGGTCTCGGCGCTGCTGCGGGCCCGTGCCCAGGGGGAACTGGCCCCCGACAAGGACCCGCACGAGATCGCCCACTTCCTGCTGGTGCTCAAGCAGGGGGTACGGGTGATCGCCCGCGCCGCGCCGGACGCCGAGCGGCTGGGCGACGCGGTCCGGCTCGCCCTGGCCGCGCTGGACTGACGGGCCGCCGCGCGGTGGCCGGCACCCGCGGCCCCGGCACCCCGTCGCTCCGGCGCGGGCGGGGCGGGGGCGGGGCCGGGGGCGGCGGAACACGGCACGGGCGGCGGAGGTCAGAACAGCTCCGGCACCGCCGTTCCCCGCTCGAAGTCGAGCAGCCGCCGCTTGCGGTGCAGGCCGCCGCCGTAGCCCGTCAGATCGCCGTTGGCGCCGACGACGCGGTGGCAGGGGACGATGATGGAGACGGGGTTGCGTCCGTTGGCGAGGCCCACCGCACGGGAGGCGGACGGGTTGCCGAGCTCGGCGGCGAGCGCGCCGTAGGTACGGGTCTCGCCGTAGGGGATGCGGCGGAGCCGGTCCCAGACGGTCCGCTGGAACGGGGTGCCGTTGAGGCGCAGCTCCAGGGTGAAGTCCATCAGTTCACCGGCGAAGTACGCCGCCAACTGCTCCTCGGTCGCGCCGAAGGGCCGTGCGTCGTGGTCGCCGAAGCTCTCCTGAGGCGGACGGTGGGCGCTGATCGGTCATGTAGACGCCGCACAGGACGCCGCCCTCGGCGACGAGGGTGAGGGCACCGTACGGGCTGTCGATCACGGTGTGCTGCTTCACGGGGGACATGGTGTTCCTCGGGACGGGTGTCGCTTGTGGCGGGGCTTCTCGTGGCGGGGGCTGCTGCCGGCGGGGACCTGTCGGACCGGGTCCCCGCGGCGCGGCCCAGGGGGCTCGGGGAGCGCGGCCCAGGAGGCTCCGGGTCGCGGTACCCGGACGGGGCTACGCCGGGAGGAAGTTGATCGGGTGGTCGTCGGTGGCCCAGAGGTACTGGACCGCGTACGCCCGCCAGGGCCGCCAGGCAGCGGCGCGGGCGGTGAGCGCGGCGGGCGTGGACGGCAGTCCCAGCCCCGAGGCGGCCCGGCGGACTCCGAGGTCGGTGGGGAGGAAGGCGTCCGGGTCCCCGAGGGCGCGCATCGCGATGACGTCGGCGGTCCAGGGGCCGAAGCCGGGCAGGGCGAGGAGCGCGGCGCGGGTGCCGGCCCAGTCGCTCCCGGCGCCGAGGGCGAGCGATCCGTCGGCCAGCCGGGAGACCAGGGTCGTCAGGGTGGTGCGCCGGGTGCGGGGCATCGCCAGGGTCTCCGGGTCCACGCCGGCCAGCGCCTCCGCCGTCGGGAAGAGGTGGGTCAGTCCGCCCTCGGGATCGTCGACCGGGTCGCCGTGGGCGATGACGAGGCGGGCCGCGTGGGTACGGGCGGCGGCGGTGGAGACCTGCTGCCCGAGCACGGCCCGCACGGCGAACTCGGCCTCGTCGGCGGTGCGCGGCACACGGCGCCCCGGGGCGCTGTCGACCAGCGGGGCGAGCAGCGGGTCGGCGCGCAACTGCCCGTCGACGGCGGCCGGGTCGGCGTCCAGGTCGAGCATCCGGCGGCACCGGCTGATGGCGACGGCCAGGTCGCGCGGGTCGCTGAGGGTGAGGCGGCAGGCGATGTGGTCCGGGCACGGTGCGAGGGCCACGATCCCGTACCCGTACGGGAGTCGCAGGGTGCGGCGGTAGGCACCGTCCCGCCATTCCTCGACGCCGGGCACGGCGGTGGCGACGAGGTGGCCGAAGAGGTTGTCGGGGTTGAGGGGCGCGCGGAACGGCAGCCGCAGCGAGAGCGCGCCGCCGGGTGCGGACGGGCCGCCGGGGGTGTGCCGGGCGCGCAGCCTGCTCGGGGAGAGCGCGTAGACCTCGCGGACGGTGTCGTTGAAGGCGCGCACGGAGGAGAAACCCGCCGCGAAGGCGATGTCCGCCATGGGCAGCGGGGTGGTCTCGATCAGCAGCCGGGCGGTCCGGGCGCGCTGGGCCCGGGCCAGGGCGAGGGGGCCCGCGCCGAGTTCCGCGAGCAGATGGCGTTCGATCTGCCGGGTGCTGTAGCCGAGTTGGGCGGCGAGTCCGGGGACGCCGTCGCGGTCCACGACGCCGTCCCCGATCAGGCGCACGGCGCGGGCGGTGAGGTCGGCGCGCCGGTTCCATTCCGGGGAGCCGGGGGAGGCGTCGGGGCGGCAGCGCTTGCAGGCCCGGAATCCGGCCCGCTGACAGGCGGCGGCGCTGGGGTGGAAGGTCATGTTCCCGGGCTTGGGCGGGACCACGGGGCAGCTCGGACGGCAGTAGATGCCGGTGGTGACGACGGCGGTGTAGAACCAGCCGTCGAAGCGGGCGTCCTTGGAGCGGACGGCGCGCAGGCAGCGTTCGGTGTCGGTGTGCATGCCGGGAGGGTTCTCCCCGTCGCTTCCGTCGCCCCCGTCGCCCGCCGTGACGGGGTGCGGGGCCGTGCCCGGCGTGGGGCCGTGCGCGGCCGGGCCCCCGTTGGCGCCGCGCGGGGCCGTGTCCTCCTTCCCGGCGCGGTACGGGGCCGGGTGCCCGTCCGCGCCGCGCCGGACCGGTCCTCTCCCGCCGCTGCGGGGGGCGGGCCCGTCCGTGGCACCACGCGGGACGGTGACTCCCGCCGCGCGGCCCGTCCCGGCTCCCGCCGCGCCGTCCGTCCCACTGTCCGTCCCGCTGTCCGCCGCGCCGTCCGTCGCACTGCCCGCCGTCGCGTTCCGCGTGCCGTCGGCGCCGTCACCGGCGGCACGGTCCGCGCCGCCCCGGTCGCGCTCCGTTCCGGCCCGGTGCCGGGTCCCGTCCGGGCCGCCCCGGTCGCCCTTCGCCCGGCGTTCCGTCCGTTCTCCGGTGCCTCCTCCGGCGTGTGCTGCCGCTCGCATGACCAGGTGCCCTTCCGTCCGCATGGGTCCAGCATGCGGTACGTGCCGGGCCCGGGCTGGCGGGAATCCGACATGCACCCATGGCCCCGGCACGGGCCCGGAGGGCGCCGGAGGGCGGAGGCGGCCGGGGCCGGAGGCCGCCGGGCGCCGGAGGGGGACGGGGCAGGCGCGCGGGACCCCGGGGCGGACGGCCGCAGCCCGGTGCACCCGGCGGAAGACCGGCACCGCGGCGGCGGAAGGGTACCCGCCCGGGCACCCGGCCGACGGGGCCGGTCCGAGCGGCACACCACCCGGCCCCGGTCACCGGCCCACCACCCCGCGCACACCCGGTCCACCCCGCGCGCCCCTTCGCCCCACGCCCGCCCCGGCCGCTTCTCCTCCCGCCCCCGTCCGGCCCCGCCTGCCGTCACTCCGTCGCCGTGGGCCGCCGGGAGGCCGCCGTCGCCCCTGCCACGTCGGTGACCGGGCGCAGCCGGTAGGTGTAGGAGTAGTCGCGGTCGGCGAAGAGCTTGAACTCGTCGTGGGTGTGCGCGCCCCAGCTGTCGTCGCCGCCGACGCCCATCTGGCGGTGGTTCAGGCGCAGGACGACCTCCTCGCGCGGGGTGAGCTGGTAGTCGTGGCGCGCCCCGGCCGACAGGTCCTCCGGGGTGAAGCGGGAGGCGTTGGCCTCCAGCAGGGGTTCCCCGCTGGCGAGCAGCCCGGTGCCCCGCCCGTCGGTGAGGGCGATCCAGCGGACGTCGGTCCGGTTGCCGTTCTCCTGGGGACGGAGGTAGGGGGTGCCCAGGTCGTCGACGGTGCCGGAGTGGAGGCCGACGTCGGTGCCGGTGTGCCGGTCCCAGTGGTTCTCCTCGGGGCCCCGGCCGTAGTAGTGGACGCGGTCCAGGCGGCCCGGCAGGAGGAGCAGGGTGCCGACCTCGGGGAGGTGGGGCAGGGTCGGGGCACCGGGGCGCAGGGTGTGGTCGACCCTGATCTCGGCGTTGCCGAACACCGTGTAGGTGGTGGTGTACGCGGAGGGGGTGGTGGACGGCAGGGTGCCGGTGACCTCGATCCGGACGGCCCGGTCGCCGAGGGCGCCGACGGTCACGCCCGTGACGGTGCGCCGGGCGCCGGCGTCGCGCCAGGTCCGGTTGCGGACGTGCTGGCCGTTGCCCCGGTCGTTGTCGGTGGGCGCCCGCCAGAAGTTGGGCACGGGGCCGGCGGTGATAAGAGGCGTGCCGTGCGCCTCGTAGGAGGTGAGGGTGCCGGTGCGCTTGTCGAGGGCGACGGTGAAGCCGGCGCCGCGCACGGTGACCTCGCGGGCGCCGTCCGCGTGGCGCAGGGCGGGCACCTCGCGCAGCGGTACGGGGGTGACGGCGGGGACGGGGACGCGGAGCGGGAGCTGCTGCCGGGCGACCTCGAACCCGGCGTCGGCCCAGGGGGTGGGCTCCCTGGTGGTGAAGGAGAGTTCGAGGAAGTACTCGGTGCCCGGCGCCGGGTCGGCGGGCAGGGCGACGGGGAGGGTGAGGGTCCGGCGGGACAGCGGCGCGACGGCGAGCTGGTCGCGGGTGAGGGTGCCGCCGTGCAGCGCCGTGCCGTCGGCGACGAGGGTCCAGCGGCCGTCGAAGGCGCGGAGGTCGGTGAAGAGGTGCTCGTTGACGAGGGTGATCCCGCCGGGGCCCCGGCCGGGGGCGGGGACGGCGTTGATCGCCTGGTAGACCCGTTTGACCTCGGCGGCCTTGCCGGTGTGGCCGCGGTCGGCGGTGAGGACGCCGTCGCCGGAGAAGGCGCCGTCGTTGGGGTTGTCGCCCCAGTCGCCGCCGTAGGCGAGGAAGGTGCGCCGTCCGGGGCGCCGGGTCGTGGTCCCGGCGGTGGCGGCGTCGAACCAGAACCGGACGCCGTCGTCCCCGGGGCCGCGCCGCCGGGAGGCGAGTTCGGCGGCGGTGAGGGCACGGGCGTAGACGCGGGCCCGGCGGATGGTGCCGCTGAACTCCCGGGTCTGCTGGTCGGCGTCGGTGGCGAGCGCGAGGGGCGCGGTGGTGCTGTCGGGGCGCCGGTCGGTGGCGCGGGTGGCCCGGACCGCGCCGTCGGCGTGGAGGGTCAGGGTCCCGGCGTCGGCGTCGAAGACCCCGGCGATGTGGTGTTCGCGGCCGGTCCAGTCGTCGGGCAGCTCCCAGCCCGCGGTGATCCAGGCTCCGGCGGAGTGGATGAAGAACTCCAGCCTGCGGCCGTTCTGTTTGAGCGCGTACTGGGTGTCGCCCTTGGCCAGGACGGGCTGGTGGTAGCCGGTGAAGCGGGGGGTGATCCATGCCTCCAGGGTGAGCGACCCGGTGAGGTCGAGGCCGTCGTGGCGGGCGAAGACGGTGCCGCCGGAGAGTCCCCGGGCGCGGTCGAGGCCGCCCCGGGGCGCGAGGATCTCGCCGCGCAGGGCGGCCGGGCCGGTCTCGGTGAGCAGGGTGCGGACGGGGGCGGGCGTGTGGAGCGCCTGGTCGGCGAAGTCCCAGATCCAGCCGCCCTGGAGGACGTCGTGGGCGCGGACGAGGTCCCAGTACGCGGTGAGGTTCCCGGTGGAGTTCCCCATCGAGTGGGCGTACTCGATCATGACGTACGGGCGGGTGTCGGCGGTGTCCGCGGCCCGCTGCGCGACGCGTCGCGGGGTGTCGTACATCTCGGAGCGGATGTCGCTGACGCCCGGCCGGTCGTCGCCCTCGTACTGGATGACGCGGGTGGTGTCGTAGGAGCGGATCCAGTCGTGCATGGCGGTGAAGGTGCTGCCGCCGCCCGCCTCGTTGCCGAGGGACCAGATGACGACGCAGGCGTGGTTCTTGTCGCGGTGGACCATGTTCTGGGCGCGGGCGACACAGGCGGCGGTCCAGTCGGGGTGGTCGCCGGGGTACTCGGCGCGGATGCCGTGCGTCTCCAGGTTGGTCTCGTCGACGACGTACAGGCCGTGGAGGTCGGCCAGTTCGAGCCAGTGCGGGTTGCCCGGGTAGTGGGAGGTGCGGACGCTGTTCATGTTCATCCGCTTGATGAGCCGGATGTCCTCGGCCATGTCCTCGCGGGTGAGCGCGGTGCCGCGGGCCGGGTGCATCTCGTGGCGGTTGGTGCCGCGGAAGGAGACGGGCCGGCCGTTGATCCTCATCAGGCCGTCCCTGAGGGCGAACTCGCGCAGGCCGACGCGGTGCGACAGGGTCTCGGTCACCGTGCCGGACGGGTCCCGCAGGGTGAGGACGGCGGTGTACAGATAGGGGTCCTCGGCGGACCACAGCCGGGGGGCGGGCACGGCCCTGTCGGCGGTCGTGGTGACGTCCAGGCCGGGACGGACGGTGGCGAGGTCCGCCTCCTGGCGCAGCGGGCGGGGCCAGACGGGGTGGCCGTCCGCGTCGAACAGCCGGGTCTCGACGGCGTAGCGGCCGGCGGCGGTGCCGTCCTGGGCGCGCACGCTCGCGGTGACCCGCAGTGCGGCACCGGTGCCGGAGCCGTCGAGCGGCGTCTCCAGCCTGAAGTCGCGCAGGCGCACGGGCGGGGTGGAGTAGAGGTAGACCGAGCGGAAGATGCCGCTCAGCCGGATCATGTCCTGGTCCTCCAGCCAGTCCCCGTCGGCGTAGCGGTAGACCTCGACGGCGAGGTGGTTGGTGCCGGGCCGGAGCTGGTCGGTGATGTCGTACTCGGAGGGGGTGTACGAGTCCTCGTCGTATCCGGCGAGTTCGCCGTTGACCCACGCGTAGTGGGCGGACTTGACGCCCTCGAAGTGCAGGAACACGCGGCGGCCGGCCCATTCGGGGGGCAGCGTGAAGGTGCGCCGGTACTGGCCGACGGGGTTGTGGCGGGTCGGCGCGGCGGGGGGCCGGGGGTCCTCGCCCCGGCCGTTGGGCCCCCAGTAGGGGTAGGTGTGGTTCAGGTAGACGGGGTCGTCGTGCCCGTGGAGCTGCCACACCGAGGGGACGGGGAGGGTGTCCCAGCCGCTGTCGTCGGTGTCGGGGCGGTGGAATCCGGGGTCCCGGTCCTCCGGGCGGTCGGCGTGGGCGAAGCGCCAGATGCCGTCGAGGCTCAGCCGGTACGGGGAGCGGGTGCGGTCGGCGGCGAGCGCCTGGGCCTCGTCGGCGTAGGGCATCAGCGTGGCGTGCGGGGGCTCGGTGCCGAGCCGGAAGACGCCGAAGTCGTTCCACTCCGGGGGTCCGTCGGGCTCGGGGCGGGCCCCCGGCACCCCCGCAGCGGCGTCCGGTGGCGCGGATAGGCCCAACGCGCCGAGGAGGGCGGCGCCGCCCTCCAGGAGCCTGCGGCGGCTGACGAGGGGGCGGGGGGCCGGGAGGGGGGCGGGTGACGCGGTCGGGTGCGGCATGACCGTGGCCTTCCGTAGGACGTGGGGGGCGGCGCACCGCACGGTGCTGTGGGGGTGCCTGCGGCCCGGGGGTGCCGGGGAGCACATCGGGGCGGCGGCTTCTGCGGAGCGCGACGGCCGGGTGGACCGGCGGCTGCCGGGCAAGGGTCACCCTAGGACTCGCACAGAAACGAATCAATTACCCCGTGTGACATTGTCGGTTCGTGGTCGGTCCGGGCGGACGGAGCGCAACGGCGGCGGTGGCGGTGCGACTTGACGGCGGGACGGTGCCGTCGCCGAGGGCCAAAGGCGGTCAAGGGTCCTGCGACGCCCGGCGGATGACCCGGTGTCATACGGGATCGCGCGGAGGACGGCGTGCCGCTCGCTTCGCGCGACGTGCTCCCGCCCGCCCAGGCCCGCCCGTGGCGGAGGACGTGCGGGTGTGCCCCGTGGTCCCGGCGCGGGAGCGCGGCGCCGCCGAGCCGTGTGCGGGGTGCGGGAGCGGGGCATCCTGCCTTCGGGCCCTGGTCCGGCCCGCCGCGCGCCTCACCCGTCTGGAGTCCCGACCGTGAGCACGACGTCCCCGCGACGGAGTACGCCCGTCCCACGAGCGGGACTTCACCGTCTCCCGGTGTCACCACCACGCGCACACCGGCGCTGCCGTCCCCCGGTTTCCGCCTCACCGGGGCGCGGCGCGGGCGGCACCCTGGTCGCGGGGCGCGCGGACGGCCTCCCCCGGTCGAAGCCCGGTCGAAGGGGCACGAGGTCCTCCGGTCCCCCCGGTGGCCGCCACGGCCCGCGCCGCGGGCGGCCCCTCCGGTCGCCCGGCGACCGGACCGCCCGGGAAAGCCGTACGCCCCGTCGTCCCGACGATGTCCACGGGGAGCGGACCTCGAAGGACCGGCGCGCGCACTCTCACCCGGCACCCCTCCCCCGTCGCCGCTCCCCCGCTTCCCCGCTTTCCCTCCCCCGTCGTTCATCCCGTCACCCGAAGGAGACCCCGTGTCCGAAGACCGGCTCATCGTCCTCGACCCCACCGCGTCCGACCCGGACGCCGAACACCGCGCGTTACGCGGGCGCGGTGCGGCGGCCCGGGTGGACATCCTCGGGCTGCGGGTCTGGTCGGTCACCGACCCCGATCTCCTCAAGCAGTTGCTGACCAGCGCGGACGTCTCCAAGGACGGCCGCGCCCACTGGCCGGACCACGCCGAGACCGTCCGCACCTGGCCGCTGGCCCTGTGGATCGCGGTGGAGAGCATGTTCACCGCGTACGGCCGGGACCACGGGCGGCTGCGCCGGATGATCGCCCCCGCCTTCTCGGCCCGCCGCATCACCGCCCTCACGGCGGACATCGAGGCCCTGGTGGACGGCCTGCTCGACGACCTCGCCACCGTCCCGCCCGGGGACGTCGTCGACCTGCGGGAACGCCTCGCGTATCCGCTGCCCATCGCGGTGGTCTGCGAGCTCATGGGCGTCCCCGCCGACCGGCGCGACCGGTTCCGCACCGTGGTGGACAACGTGTTCGCCACCCACCTCGGTGTCGAGGAGCAGGCCGCCAACACCGCCGCCCTCTACGGCCTGCTGGACTCCCTGATCGAGGCCAGGAGCGCCGAGCCCGGCGACGACATGACGTCCCTGCTGATCGCCACCCGCGACGACGAGGGCGACGGCGCCCCGCTGAGTCACGCCGAGATGCGCGACACCCTGCTGCTGATGATCAGCGCGGGGTACGAGACCACGGCCAACGTCATCGACCAGGCCGTCACCACGCTGCTGACCGACCCCCGGCAGCTCGCCCACGTCCGCGCGGGCCGCTGCACCTGGGACGACGTCGTCGAGGAGACCCTGCGCCACCAGCCCGCGATCAAGCACCTCCCGCTGCGCTACGCCCGCGCCGACATCCCCCTCCCCGACGGCCGGACCATCAGGGCCGGTGAGGCGATCCTCGCCTCCTACGCCGCCGCCAACCGCCATCCCCGCTGGCACGAGGACGCGGACACCTTCGACGCCACCCGGCTCCACAAGGACCACCTGGCCTTCGGGCACGGCGTCCACTTCTGCCTCGGCGCCCCGCTCGCCCGTCTGGAGGTCGCCACCGCGCTGCGGCTGCTGTTCCGGCGCTTCCCCGACATCCGGCTCGCCCCCGGTCCCGACGGGCTGACCAGGATGCCGAGCCTCATCTCCAACGGCCACACCGCCCTGCCCGTCCGCCCGCGTCCGGCGGGGGACGCCGCCGGGTGACGCGGCGCCCGCACGCCGGACGCCGCGTCGCCGGACACGGTCGCCCGTGCCGTGCCGTGCCGTGGAGGTGGCGGTGGCGGGGTCCGGCCGTTCAGCGGGCCGGGGCGGTGACCCCCGTCCAGGGCACGACCCGGTCGCACCAGCGGTGCAGGAGCACCGGGTCGTGGCCGACCGCGAGCAGGGTGGCCCCGCTGGCGGCGCGGTAGGACTCCACGGCGCCGACCAGGGCCGCCGTGGTGGACGCGTCGAGCATCGCGGTCATCTCGTCGCAGATCAGCAGGCGGGGGCCCAGCACCAGGGCGCGGGCCAGGCAGGCGCGCTGGAGCTGGCCGTCGCTGACCTCGTGCGGGCGGCGCGGCAGGAGGTCGGGGGTGAGTCCGACCAGGGGGGCCAGTTCGCCCAGGCGGTCCGGGACGGCGTCGCGCCGGCCGGTGGCGCGGAGGGGCTCGGCGATCAGGTCGGCCAGGGTGAGGCGGGGGTCGGCGGACAGGCGGGGCTGCTGGAAGACGACGCCGACGGCGGTGCGCAGCGCGCGCGGCGCCCGGTGCCGCCATCCGGTGACGGGGGTGCCGTCGAGGAGGACGGTTCCGGCCTCGGGGCGGTGCAGCAGGGCGGCGACCCTGGCCAGGGTGGACTTGCCGCAGCCGCTGGGGCCGAGCAGGCCGACCGCCTCGCCCGGGTCCAGTGTCAGCGAGGCGTTCCGGACGGCGGGGGCGGCGCCGTCGTAACCGGCGGTGACGGAGCGGAGTTCAAGACGCATGGGTGACCTTGCGGGGGTGGTGGCAGGCGACGCCCGAGACGGCCGGGGGCAGCACGGCGCAGGCCCCGTCGGCGTGGGCGCAGCGCGGGGCGAAGGCACAGCCGGACGGGAGGGCGTCGAGTGCGGGCGGCAGGCCGGGGATCGGGGTGAAGGCCCGGTCGGGGAGGGCGTCGAGGAGGCCGCGGCTGTAGGGGTGGCTGGGCCCGGGGTCGCCGAAGAAGGTCCGCGCGTCGGTGAGTTCGACGACGCGCCCGGCGTACATGACGGCCACCCGGTCCGCGACGCGTTCGGCGGCGGCCAGGTCGTGGGTGATCATCAGCAGGGCCCGTCCGGAGCCGTCGGCGTCGACGTGGCGGCGGAGTTCGTCCACCGTGCGGTCGACCAGTTCGCGGTCGAGGCCGGTGGTCGGCTCGTCGGCCAGCAGCAGGGGCGCGTCCCCGGCCAGGGCCAGGGCGGTGGCGGCGCGCTGGGCGAGGCCGCCGGAGAGTTCGTGCGGGTAGCGGTCCAGGTGGTCGGCGGGGAAGGCGGCGCGTTCGGCGGCTTGTTCCGCGGCGCCCCGGAGCGCCGTGCGGCCCCGGGTGCCGGTGAGTTCGGCGACGGTCTCCTCCAGTTGGGAGCGGACCGTGCGGACGGGGGTGAGGTGGGCGGCGGGGCTCTGCGGGATCAGTCCGGCCAGCCGGCCGCGCACCCGGCGGGCCAGCACGTGTTCGCCCGCGGTGAGCAGGTCCAGGCCGTCCGGGGCCTTGCCGGAGGGCGTGCGGCCGTCGGTGGACGCGGTCCCGCCGGGGAGCGGCGCGGTGTCGGTCGGTCCCGGGCGCAGCGCCAGGCGGGCGTGACCGGCGGTCTCGGCGTTGGCGGGGAGCAGCCCCAGCAGGGCCGAGACCAGGACGGACTTGCCGCAGCCGCTCTCACCGACCAGGGCCAGGCACTCGCCCGGCCGGACGTCGAAGGAGACGTCGGTGACGGCGGCGACGGCACGGCCGCGCGGCAGGCGGAAGCGGACGTGCAGCCCGCTGACGGCGAGGATCGGGGCGGTGCCGTCCCCGTCCGTGTCCGCGGCCTCCGCGTCCGCGGCCTCCGCGTCCGCGCGGGGCGCGCGCACGGGCCGGGTGCCGGGGCCGGGGCGGATGCCGGTGGCCGTGCCGGTGCCCGCCTCCGTGCCGGTGCCGGTGGTGTCCGTGCCCGTTCCTGCGTGGGTCTCGCTCACAGCATCAGCTCCGATCGGCGGCGGGGGTTGATCCGCTCGCGCCAGACGCCGGCCAGCCCGGCCACGGCGAGGGTCGGGATCACCAGGAACAGGCCGGGGAAGAGGGTCGGCCACCACTGCCCGGCCAGCAGCGAGCCGCGGGCGTCCTCGATGAGGTTGCCGAGGCTCGCCATGTGGGTGGGCAGGCCGAGGCCGAGGAAGGACAGGGCCGACTCGTGCCACATGGCGTGCGGGACGGAGAGCACGGCGGCGAGCCCCGCCTGCGGGAGCACGGCGGGCACGAGGTGCCGTACGGCCACCCGCCACCGGGAGGCGCCCCCGGAGATCGCGGCGTCGATGTACGGGCGGGAGCGCAGCGAGAGGACCTCGGCGCGGACGATGCGGGCGGTGGAGAGCCAGTGGGTGGCCGCGATGGAGACGAGGACGGGGAACACGCCGGGGCGCCAGAGGGCGACCACGAAGACGCCGAGGAGGAGGTGCGGGACCGAGGCGATGGCGTCGACGGTCCGCATCAGGGCCCGGTCGACCCAGCCGCCGAGGGTGCCGGCGAGGGCGCCGACGGCGGTGCCCAGCACCGCGGCGACCAGGGCGGCCGCCACCCCCACGAAGAGGGAGACCCGCAGCCCGTGGACGCACCGCAGCAGCAGGTCGCGGCCCAGTTCGTCGGTGCCGAACGGGTGCGCCCAGCCCGGGGGCCGGAGCTTGAGGCCCAGGTCGACGGCCTGCTGGTCGAGCTGGACCAGGGGCGGGACCACCAGGACGGCGAGGACCACCGCGGCGATGACCGCGACGGAGGTGCGGACGCGGAGCGTGCGCCAGGAGCGGCGGCGCGGGCCGGCGGGCCGCCAGACGGGGGCCGGCGGCGCGGCCGGGGGCGCCGCCACCGGGGCGGGTGCCGGGGGCCCCGAGGACGCGTCACATGTCATGGAAGCTCACCCGTGGATCGGTCAGGCCGTAGAGGAGGTCGGCGAGGAGGTTGCCGAGGAGCACGGCGACGGTGGCGAACGCGGTCAGCGCGGCGAGGAGCTGGAAGTCGACGGAGGTCGCCGCGGAGACGGTTGCGGCGGCGATGCCGGGCCAGCTGAACACGGTCTCCACCAGGAGGGCGCCGGTGATGAGTTCGGGCACCCGGGAGCCGATCAGGGTGAGCACCGGGAGCAGACCGGAGCGCAGGGCGTGGCGCAGGAGCACGGTGCGCTCGGTGAGGCCGCGGGCGCGGGCGCCGCGCACCGGGTCCTCGGCGAGCGCGTCGGCCACCCCCTGGCGCACGTACAGGGCGAACCAGGGCAGTTGGGAGAGGGCCAGGACCCCGGCGGGCAGGATCAGGTGGCGGGTGACCTCACCGGGGCGCACCGCCTCGCTGGCGGTGTCGGTCAGCCCGCCGGCGGGCAGCAGGCCGAGCCGCAGCGCGAACAGCCAGACGGCGAGGAGCGCGATCCAGAAGACGGGCGCCGCGGAGAGCACGTACGCGGCCGAGGTGACGGCGCGGTCGGTGAGGGACCCGGGGCGGCGGGCGGCCAGGACGCCGAGCAGGGTGCCGAGGAGGACGGCGATCACGAAGGCGGCCGCGCAGAGCAGGACGGACCAGACCATGCGTTCGGCGATCACGTCGGCCACCGGCTGGCGGAACACCGTGGAGTGGCCGAGGTCCCCGGAGAGCGCCGAGGTCAGCCACTCCCACCAGCGGGCCGTGAAGGGCCGGTCGGCGCCCAGGTTCTCCGCCAGCCGGTCCAGGGTCTCCCGGTCGGCGGAGAGCCCGGCGGTCCCGGCGTAGGCGCGGACCGGGTCGAAGGGGGAGGCGGCGGCCAGCGCGAACACCGCGAACGTGACCACCAGCAGCAGCGGTACGGCGTACAGCAGGCGGCGCGCGGCGAGGCGGGCCATGCCGCGGCGGGGTACCGTCCCCGCCGGGCGCGGCGCGGTGGACGTCTCCGTCACCGCTGGGGTCGCCAGTCCTCGACGTTCCACCACGGGCCGCTGGAGAAGCCGTGCTCATGGGGCTCGACCTGGGTGGTCAGGTCCTTCCAGCGGTCGGCGAGGACGTAGACGTGCTCCAGGTGGGTGAGGAAGGTGTAGCCGGGGTCCTTGGCCAGTTCGCGCTGGACCGTGTCGTACGCGGCCTTGCGCGCGGCGGTGTCGCGGGTGCGGCGGCCGTCGTCGAGGGCCCGGTCGACGGCGGGGTTGGTGTAGCGGGGCATGTTGTTGTAGCCGTCGCCCGCGAGGGCGGAGTGCAGCAGCGTGTACAGGCCGAAGTCGGGGTCACCGGTGCTGCCGAAGCCCGCCAGGACGGCGTCGCGGCTCATCCGGGGCTCGATGACGGCCCAGGTGGCGCTCTCCACCGTGATGTCGACGCCGATCCGCTTGGCGTCGGAGGCGTAGGCGAGGGCGTGGTCGCGGCGGACCTTGTCGCCGGCCGGGTGGTAGAGCCGGAAGGCGGCGCGGACCCCGTCCTTGGCGCGGACGCCGTCGGCGCCGGCCCGCCACCCGGCCCGGTCGAGGAGGCGCGCGGCCTCGGCGGTGTCGTGGGCGCGCTCGGTCCCCTTGGCGAACCACTTGTCGTGGCTGGGCAGCGGGCCGTAGGCGGGGCGGCCGGCGCCGTTCAGGATCTTGTCGACCATGGTCCCGCGGTCCACGGCGAGGTCGAGGGCGCGGCGGACGGCGGGATCGCCGGTGACCTTGTTGGCGGTGGGGAGGCTGACGGCGCGGTAGTCGTAGGACTTGGCGCGGTACGTCCTGCGGTCCCCGTCGCCCTTGAAGGTGGCGGCCAGGGCGGGGGTCAGGACGGCTCCGTCCAGGTCCCCGGAGCGCAGGCGGGTGGCGCGGACGTCGTCGTCGGTGACGATGGCCATGGTGACCCGCTCGACCTCGGGCTTCGTGCCCCAGTAGCGGGGGTTGGCCTTGAAGACGACCTTCTCGCCCTTGCGCCAGTCGGCGAGGACGTAGGGGCCGGTGCCGACCGGTTCGGTGTTGAAGGAGCCCGTGTTGGGGTCCTGCCCGGCGGCCACGTGCCGGGGCACGATGGGCAGCACGGTCCGGGCGGCGAAGGCGGCGTAGGGGTACTTGAGCCGGAAGACGACCTTGCCCTCGCCGTCGGCGCGGACGGTGTCGACGGCCGCCAGTTCGCTGCGGTTGGGGTTGTTGGTCCTCTCGTCGAGGATCGTCTCGTAGGTGAAGACCACGTCCGCGGCGGTGAACGGCTTGCCGTCGCTGAAGGCGACGCCCTCGCGCAGGGTGTACGTGTAGGTGCGGCCGTCGGGGCTGACCTGCGGAAGGCTCGCGGCGAGGGCCGGGCGGAGCGTGAGGTCGGCGCCGAGTTCGAGGAGGCCGTCGAAGATCTTCGAGTTGCCGTCCTTGCCGTAGCCGAGCAGGGGGCTGAGGCTGTCCGGCTCCGTGGCCACGCCCAGCACCACCGAGTCGGCGGCGCCCTTCGCCCCCGACTCACCGCCGGGCGCCGAGCAGGCGGTCGCAGCGGCGCCCAGGGCCACCACCGCCGCAACGATCCGTATCCGTCGACCGGCCATCAGTTGTCCGCCCCTGTCACCCTCGAAGTTTTTTGCAGAAAACATGTTATTGCATACGGATTGCAATAAGTACAGGGGGGTATCCGCCCGGTGACCGGGGGGCATGAGCGGGCCGGGAAGCGGACCCCGGGCTTCGCGGGACGGGGGAACGAGACCCGGGTCTCCCACGGGTGTCTGAAATCGGTGAACACTTCAGGACGAAGTGTTCACCGATTTACGCACCCCTCCCCCGCAGCGCCCCCTTCACAGCCCCGGAGGAGGGCCGCCGGCCTCCGGTTCCGGCGCCTCCCGGGGTCCGGGAGCCACGCGGTGGGCCGTGCCCGCGTCAGCCGAGGCGCCGGGCGAACGCCTCGTACGCCCGCTCGTCGAAGAGCACGAACCGCACCTCGTCGACACCGGTCGGAGTGTTCCGCACGGTGTCGACGGCGATGCGCGCCGCGTCGTCCACCGGCCACCGGTACACGCCGGTGGAGATCGCCGGGAACGCGACCGTGCGGGCCCCCAGCTCACCGGCCACCCGCAGGGACTCGCGATGGCAGGAGGCGAGCAGCGCGGAGCGGTCCTCGGTGGCCGACCAGACCGGGCCCACGGTGTGGATCACCCAGCGCGCGTCCAGGTCGCCCGCGGTGGTGGCCACCGCCCGGCCGGTGGGCAGACCCTTCCCGTAGTGGCCCGCGCGCAGGGCCCGGCACTCCGCCAGGATCGCCGGACCGCCGCGCCGGTGGATGGCCCCGTCGACCCCGCCCCCGCCGAGCAGGCTGGAGTTGGCGGCGTTGACGAGGGCGTCGGCGTGCTCGCGGGTGAGATCGCCGAGGGCGAGGGTGAGCGCCGTCACGACTGCCTCAGCATGCGCCAGACGGCCTTGGCCGCGTTGTGCCCCGGCATCCCGTGCACGCCGGGGCCCGGCGGCGTGGCCGAGGAGCAGATGAACACCGCCGGGTGCGGGGTGGCGTACGGGAAGAGGGACGGCCGGGGCCGCAGCAGCAGTTGCAGCCCGGAGGCGGCGCCGGAGGCGATGTCGCCGCCGACGTAGTTGGCGTTGCGTGCGGCGAGTTCGGGCGGGCCGGCGACGGCGCGGGCCAGGACGCGGTCGCGGAAGCCCGGGGCGAAGCGCTCCAGTTGGCGCTCGATGGCGTCGGTGAGGTCGCCGGTCCAGCCGTGGGGCACATGGCCGTACGCCCAGAAGACCTGCTTCCCGGCCGGGGCCCGGGTGGGGTCGGCGACGCCGGGCTGCACGGTGATGAGGAACGGCGGATCGGGGGCCCGGCCCTCCCGGGAGGCCGCGCGCAGGGCCGCGCCGATCTCGGCGCTGTCGGCACCGACCTGCACGGTGCCGGCGGTGCGCGGCGCCTCGGCGGTCCACGGGACCGGGCCGTCCAGCGCGTAGTCGATCTTGAAGGCGCCGGGGCCGTAGCGGTAGCGGGCGTAGTGGCCGCCCAGTCCGGCGATGCGGGCCAGGGCCGTGGGCGAGGTGTCGAAGACGTAGGCGCGGGCGGGCGGCAGGTCGTCGAGGCGCTTGACCTCGTAGTCGGTGTGCAGGGTGCCGCCGAGGTCGGTCAGGTACGCGGCGAGCGCGTCGGAGATGGACTGCGAGCCGCCCCGGGCGACGGGCCAGCCCCGGGCGTGCGCGGCGAGGGCGAAGACCAGGCCGACGGCGCCGGTGGCGGGGCCGCCGAGCGGGGCCATGACATGGGCGACGAGCCCGGCGAACAGGGTCCGGGCCCGCTCGTCCCGGAAGCGGCGCATCAGCCAGGTCGACGGGGGCAGCCCGGCCAGCCCGAAGCGGGCGAGGGTGACCGGGTCGCGGGGCAGCGCGGTGGACGGCAGCGACATGAAGTCGCGGACGAGGGTGTCCCAGCGGGTCAGGAAGGGGGCGACCAGCCGCCGGTAGGCGCCCGCGTCGCGCGGGCCGAAGGAGGCCGCCGTCTCCCCGACCGAACGGGACAGCACGGCGGCGGTGCCGTCGGGGAAGGGGTGGGCCATGGGCAGCGGGGCGTGCAGCCACTCCAGGCCGTACCGCTCCAGGGGCAGGGCGCGGAAGGCGGGCGAGTTGACCCCCAGGGGGTGCGCGGCGGAGCACGGGTCGTGCCGGAAGCCGGGGAGGGTCAGCTCCTCGGTGCGGGCGCCGCCGCCCACCGTGTCCCGGGCCTCGAAGACGGCGACGGAGCATCCGCGGCGCGCCAGCTCCACGGCGGCCGTCAGTCCGTTCGGCCCCGCTCCCACCACGACCGCATCGAGCATCGACGGCACCTCGGACCCCTTCGTCGGCCGACGGGCTACTGGGGTTCAGGATAGGCCGGGGCGCCGACGGCCATCGGCCGAGGGGTGTGCCCCCGGGGGTGCCGGCGGCCCGCCCCGGACCGGACCGGTGGGGCCGTCAGTCCGTCCCACCCGCGAGCAGGTCGGCCACCCTGCGGGCCGTGGCCGCGTCGCGGGCCGCGGTGAAGGGCAGTTCATTGCCGCCCGTGATGCGGAAGGGCTCCCCGGAGCGGGTCAGATGGGCGCCGCCCGCCTCCTCGACCAGCAGCAGGCCCGCCGCGTGGTCCCAGGCGGCCTCCCAGGAGAAGGCGGTGGCCTCGGACCGGCCCGACGCCACGGCCAGGTACTCCAGCCCGGCGGAGCCGCAGGGGCGCGGGGCCACTCCCGGCACGTTCAGCCCCAGCAGGGAGCGCTTCTGCTCGTCCGTGGTGAAGTCGGGGTGGGAGGTCGCGACGCGCAGCTCCCGGCCGGGCTCGGGCGGCCCGGCGTGGAGCCGTTCGCCCTCCAGGAACGCGCCCCGGCCGCGGATCGCCGTGGCGATGCGGTCGCCGACCGGCGCGTAGGTCCAGGAGCCGAGCACCACGCCCCGGTGGGCGAGCGCGATCAGCGTGCAGAAGCCCTCCTCGCCCCGGACGAACTGCCGGGTGCCGTCGACGGGGTCGACGATCCACACCGGGGCCTCGCCCCGTATCGCCCCGTACACCGCCGGGTCGGCGTGCACGGCCTCCTCGCCGACGACGACCGATCCGGGCAGCAGGGCGGAGAGCACGCCGGCCAGATACCGCTCGGCGTCGCGGTCGGCGTCCGTCACCAGGTCGTGCGGGCCGGACTTCTGGTCGACCTCGTGCTCCGCCAGACGGCGCCAGCGCGGCATGATCTCCTGGGCCGCCGCCTTGCGGACGGCCTCCTCCACGTCGCCGGTGTGCCGGGCGAGAAACTCGTCGATGGTTTCGTTGTCCTCGATCATGGCTCCATGAGAGCACGCGCCACTGACAATCCCCACCCGCCCGGGGTATTCCCGGTGGAATCGAGGTGAACACTGGGTTCCGCTCCCCCGGCCCCCGCTCCCGGCGGCGCGGCGGCCGCGCCCGCCCCGGGCGGTCCCGGCCCGGCTCTGGCCTATCTTGGCGCGCATGCAGTCATACACGATCGGCCAAGCGGCACGGCTGCTCGGCGTGAGTCCCGACACCGCGCGGCGGTGGGCGGACGCGGGCCGGGTGGCGACCCACCGCGACGAGGGCGGCAAGCGGCTCATCGACGGGAAGGACCTGGCCGCCTTCTCCGTGGAGCTGGCCCGCAGCGGCGGCACCGAGGAGGACGTGCCCACCACCTCGGTCCGCAACGCGTTCCCCGGCATCGTCACGGCGATCAAGCTCGGTGACGTGGCCGCGCAGGTCGAGATCCAGGCCGGGCCGCACCGCCTGGTCTCGCTGCTGACCCGGGAGGCCGTGGAGGAACTGGCCCTGGAGGTGGGCATGGAGGCCACGGCCCGGGTGAAGTCGACCAACGTGCACATCGACCGGGCCTGACCGCACCCCCGGGCGCCCGCGACGCGGGCCCCCCTGGAGCCGCACATGCCATGCCGCTCCCGGGATCACCTCGCTCATGCGATCCGACAACCCACTTCCCCCTCGCATCTGCGGCAGTATGATCGGCGCAAGCGCGTTCGCCGGACCGGGGGAAGCGGCCCGTGCGGCCGCCGGGAGAGCGGGGCGCGTCCGCCGAGGACCCAGAGGGAGTGGCCCCGTGATGACCCGTTCCGCGCGCCGGACCGGCCGGACCAGCCGGATGCTTCGCACGATCGGCCTGGGCGCCGCCGCCCTGCTGACCCTGAGCGCCTGCTCGTTCGCCGGGGAGTCCGGCGAGGCGTCCGGCACCGCGACCGTCGACGGGGACGGGCTGTCCGGCACGGTGAACGTCTTCGCGGCGGCCTCGCTCACCGAGAGCTTCACCGCACTGGGCAAGACGTTCGAGGACCAGCACCCCGGCACCGAGGTGGTCTTCAACTTCGGCGGCAGCGACTCGCTCGCCGCCGGAATCACCAGCGGGGCGCCCGCCGACGTGTTCGCCTCCGCCAGCCCGAAGACGATGAAGGTCGTCACCGACGCCGGGGCCGCCGCCGGCGCACCGGCCACCTTCGTCACCAACCGGCTGGAGATCGCCACCCTGCCCGGGAACCCGGAGCGGATCGGTTCGCTGAAGGACCTCACCGCGCGGGACCTCAAGGTCGTCCTGTGCGACCGCGCGGTGCCCTGCGGTGCCGCCGCCGAGAAGGCGCTGGACGCCGCGGGGCTGGAGCTGACGCCGGTCTCCTACGAGGAGGACGTGAAGTCGGCGCTGAACAAGGTGGTGCTCAAGGAGGCCGACGCGGCCCTCGTGTACCGCACCGACGTGCGGGCCGCCGGTGACAAGGTGGTGGGCGTGGAGTTCCCCGAGTCCGGACGGGCCGTCAACGACTACCCGATCACCCTGCTCAAGGACGCCCCCAACAGTGACGCGGCCGAGGCGTTCATCGAGCTGGTGCGGTCGCCCGAGGGCCTGAAGGTGCTCACCGGGGCCGGGTTCGGCACGCCGTGATCCCGCGGCGAGCGGCGCCCGCGCCCCCCGGTGCCGATGCCCCGGCGGCCCCCCGCGCGGGCCGGGCCCGGCGCGGGGGCCGGGGCGCGGTCCCGCTGCCGCTGCTGCTGCCCGCGCTCGCCGGGCTGGCCTTCCTGGTCCTTCCGCTGCTCGCCCTGCTCGTCCGGGCCCCCTGGCGGAGCATGCCCGGCCTGCTGACCGGCCCGGAGGTGTGGCAGGCCCTGCGGCTGTCGCTGGTCTGCGCCACCGCCGCGACCGCCGTGAGCCTCGTCGTGGGGGTGCCGGTGGCCTGGCTGCTGGCCCGGGTCGACTTCCCCGGCCGCGGCCTGGTGCGGGCCCTGGTCACCCTGCCGCTGGTGCTGCCGCCGGTGGTCGGCGGTGTCGCCCTGCTGATGGCGCTGGGCCGCAACGGCGTCGTGGGCCGGTGGCTGGACTCCTGGTTCGGGATCACGCTGCCGTTCACCACGGCGGGCGTCGTCCTGGCCGAGGCGTTCGTCGCGATGCCGTTCCTGGTGATCAGCGTCGAGGGCACGCTGCGCGCCGCCGACCCCCGGTACGAGGAGGCGGCGCAGACCCTCGGTGCCTCCCGCTTCACCGCCTTCCGGCGCGTCACCCTGCCGCTGGTCGCGCCCGGCATCGCGGCCGGGGCGGTGCTGGCCTGGGCGCGGGCGCTCGGCGAGTTCGGGGCGACGATCACCTTCGCCGGGAACTTCCCCGGCCGCACCCAGACCATGCCGCTGGCCGTCTACCTCGCCCTGCAGAACGACCCGGAGGCCGCCATCGCCCTCAGTCTGGTGCTGCTCGCCGTCTCCGTCGCGGTCCTGGCCGGGCTGCGGGACCGCTGGATGGGCACCTCGTGACCGGCGGGGCGGGGGAGACCGGGGCACCCGGGGGCGCCGCCTCCCCCGCCGACGAGGGGCTCGACGCGCGGCTGGTCGTGGAGCGCGGCGCCTTCCGGCTGGACGTGACGCTGACGGCGGCGCCCGGCGAGGTCGTCGCGCTGCTCGGGCCGAACGGGGCCGGGAAGACCACCGCCCTGCGCGCCCTCGCCGGCCTGGTCCCGCTCGACGGAGGACGGGTGCGGCTGGACGGGCGGTCGCTGGAGCAGGCACCGCCGGAGGACCGGCCGGTCGGGGTGGTCTTCCAGGACTACCTGCTCTTCCCGCACCTGTCCGCGCTGGACAACGTGGCCTTCGGACCGCGCTGCCGGGGCGCGCGCAGGGCGGACGCCCGCGCGCAGGCCGCCGAGTGGCTGGACCGCATGGGCCTGGCCGCTCACGCGGCCGTCAAGCCGCGCGGGCTCTCCGGCGGGCAGGCCCAGCGGGTCGCCCTCGCCCGCGCCCTGGCCATCCGGCCCCGGCTGCTGCTGCTGGACGAGCCGCTCGCCGCGCTCGACGCCCGGACCCGGCTCGACGTGCGCGCCGCGCTCCGTCGCCACCTGGCCGGGTTCGAGGCCGTCGCCGTCCTCGTCACGCACGATCCGCTGGACGCGATGGTCCTGGCCGACCGGCTGGTCGTGGTGGAGGACGGCCGCGTCGTGCAGGAGGGCACGCCCGCGCACATCGCCCGGCACCCGCGCACCGACTACATCGCCCATCTGGTCGGCCTCAACCTCTACCACGGCCACGCCGCGGGGCACACCGTGCGCCTCGACGGCGGCGGACCCGAGGTCATCACCGTCGGCGAGCTGTCGGGACCGGTCTTCGTCGCGTTCCCGCCGAGCGCGGTGACCCTGCACCGGGAGCGGCCCACCGGGTCCAGCGCCCGCAACCTCTGGCGCTGCGCGGTGGCCGGTCTGGAGACCCACGGCGACCGGGTCCGCGCGGGCCTCACCGGGGACCTGCCGCTCGCCGCCGATCTGACCACCGTCGCCGCCGCCGAGCTGGATCTGCGGCCCGGGGCCGTGGTGTGGGCGACGGTCAAGGCCACCCAGGTCCACGCCTACCGCGACTGACCCCGCGACGCCCCGCGACGGCGCCCGGCTCCCGCCGGGGCGGTGTGCTCAGACGCGCGCCGAGTCCGGCCGCTCCGCGCCGTCGGCGGGCTCCGCCACGGGCACGGCCACCGGGGCGGGGCCGGCGGAACGGGGCGTGAGGCGGCGGGCGAGCGGCTCGGTGAAGCGGGCGGTGAGCGGGCCGATCACGACCAGGATCAGGACGTAGGCGGTGGCCAGCGGCCCGATGCGGGGTTCCACGCCGACGGCGAGACCGGCGATGACGATGGAGAACTCGCCCCGCGCCACGAGGGTTCCGCCCGCCCGCCAGCGGCCCGCAGTCCGGACCCCGGCGCGGCGCGCGGCGTACCAGCCGGTGGCGATCTTGGTGAGGGTGGTGGCGACGGCCAGCAGCAGCGCGGGCACCAGCACCGGCGGGATCGCCGACGGGTCGGTGGAGAGGCCGAAGAAGACGAAGAAGACGGCGGCGAACAGGTCCCGCAGCGGGGTGAGCAGGCTGTTGGCGCCCTCGGCCACGTCACCGGAGAGGGCGATGCCGACGAGGAACGCGCCGACCGCCGCCGAGACGTTGAGCTGCTGGGCGAGGCCGGCGACCAGCAGGGTGAGGCCGAGCACGACCAGCAGGAGCATCTCGGCGCTGTCGGAGGAGACGGCCCTGCTGATCAGCCGTCCGTGGCGGAGGGCGACGTAGAGGACGGCGCCCACGGTGCCGAGGGCGATCAGCAGCGTGACGGAGCCGCCCGCGAGCCCCGCCCCGGCCAGGACGGCCGTGAGGATCGGCAGGTAGACCGCCATGGCCAGGTCCTCGATGACGAGGACGCCCAGGATCACGGGGGTCTCGCGGTTGCCGAGCCGCCCCAGGTCGCCGAGGACCTTGGCGATGACCCCGGAGGAGGAGATCCAGGTGACTCCGGCCAGCGCGACGGCGGCCACCGGCCCCCAGCCGAGGAGCAGCGCGGCCACGGCGCCGGGCACCGCGTTGAGGACGAAGTCGACGGCGCCGGACGGGTACTGGGTCCTGAGGTTGCTGACGAGGTCCGAGGCGCTGTACTCCAGGCCCAGCAGGAGCAGCAGCAGGATGACGCCGATCTCCGCGCCGGTGGCGACGAACTCCTCGCTCGCCTGGAGCGGCAGGATGCCGCCGTGCCCGAAGGCCAGCCCCGCCAGGAGGTAGAGGGGGATGGGCGAGAAGCCCACCCGGCCGGCGAGGCGGCCCAGCAGCCCGAGGGCGAGGATGACGGCTCCGAGTTCGATGAGCAGGGCGGTGGTGTGGTGCACGGGCGTCGGTCCTCCGGTTCTGTCGGCGGCGCGCCGGGGCGCCTCCCGGCGGGCCCCGTGCCGTGGGGCGCGGGACTGCGGGCGGTCGCACCGGGTCGGTCGGCGACGGGCTGGACGTGAAGCGGCTCGGGTGGCCGGGGTCCCCCTCGGGGACGGCGGCGCGGCACTCGGTGGCGGGCACGCGGTGCGGCCGGGCGGCGCGGTCGCCGCGACCGGTCCCGCGCCGCCCGGCCGGGGCCGGGGGATGGCGCGGGGCGGCCTCAGACGGCGGGCGCCCGGTGGCCGCCCGGGACGGTGCGGTCAGGCACCGGGGCGGGCGGTGACCGGATCGGGAACGCTGTCGCGCGCCGCGTTGTCGACGCGCACGGCCAGTACGGCCGGGACGCACGAACGGCGCGGGGCGACCGTGGGGACGGTGCCGCGGACGTGGTGACCTGCGGGTCGTGTCACGTCGCGTCCTTCCCCGGGTCCGGGATCCGTCGGTCATGGGCGGGCCGGCCGCGCGGGCATGCACGACCGGCCTCTTTGCCATCAAGCATTTAGGCTTGGTAAAGACTTTACCGTACGACAAACGGTGCCTTATGTGACATACAACCCCATAGGGGCACCGAAAGGACCCGAATTCCCGTCATCCGGTCCGCGTGGCCGAGGCGTCACCGGGCGCTCCACCGCCCGTCCCGCCCCGCGCTCCGCACCCCGCGCACTCACGCTCCGCACCGCCGGGCGAGGCATCGGCGGGCGAGGCATCGGCGGGCGAGGTGCCGCCGGCGGGCCCGCCGGCCGGGGAGGTCCCACCGGGGGACGTGCGCCGGGGCCCGTCCCGCCCGGGAGCCGTAACCGTCCGCCGCCCGGCGGGGCGCCCCTCGCGCGCCGCCCTCACCGCCCCGGGCAGCCGCGGCCGCCTCCGCTTCCCGCCCGCCGGACCGCCCCCGTCCCGGCCGGCGCTCCCGCCGCTCCCGGGGCTCTCGGCTCCCCCAGCACTCACAGCACCTCCGGCACCCCCGAGGCTCTCGGCACCTCCGGCACCCCCGAGGCTCTCGGCGCCTCCGGTGTCCCCGGGGCCGGAGCCCCCCGCGCCGGGGCCGTCCTCCTCCTCGTCGGACCCGCCGTGCTCGCCGAGCCAGCGGGCGAGCCGTCCGCCGCGCCCGACCGCGCGCAGCCGGCGTTCCGCGGCGTCCCGGACGGCCGGTGTGGTGATCAGCAGCATCTCGTCGCCGGTGCGCAGCACGGTGTCCCGGTCGGGTACGAGGGTGTCGCCCTCCCGCACCACCAGGGTCACCGCCGTGGGCCGCGGCAGCCGCAGCTCCCGCACGCTCACCCCGTGCAGCCGGGACCCCGCGGGGACGGTGAGGGTGAGCAGGTCGGCGTCCAGGACGTCGAGGGGCGCGGTCTCGACCTCCAGCTCCCGCGGCGTGCCGGGGCGGCTCAGTCCGAGGACCCGGGCGAGGGCGGGCAGCGTCGGCCCCTGGATCAGGGTGAACAGGACCACGAGCACGAACACGATGTCGAGCAGCCCGTCGGCGCCCTCCACCCCGGCCACGATGGGGAAGGTGGCCAGCACCACGGGGACCGCGCCGCGCAGCCCGGCCCAGGAGATGAACGCCTGGTGCCGCAGCGGCATGCGGAACGGCAGCAGGCAGATCAGCACCGACAGCGGGCGCGCGACCAGCAGCAGGACCAGTCCGACGGCCAGGGCGGGCAGCACCGCGGAGAGCAGTTCGCTCGGGTCGACGAGCAGGCCCAGCATGACGAAGAGCCCGATCTGGGCGAGCCAGCCGACGCCCTCCGCGAAGGAGCGGGTGGCGGCCCGATGGGGCAGTTTCGCGTTGCCGAGCACGAGCCCGGCCAGGTACGCGGCGATGATCCCGCTGGCGTCGACGACACCGGCGGCGGCGAAGGCGATGATCCCGAAGGCGAAGGTCGCCAGCGGGTACAGCCCCGTCGCGGGCAGCGCGATGTGCCGCAGGGCGGCGGCGCCCAGCCAGCCGGTCAGCACACCCAGCACCGCGCCCGCCGCGAGCTGGTAGGCGAGGTCGCCCAGGAGCGGCCCGGGGCCGGGCAGGTCGGCGCCGGCGGTCGAGAAGACCAGGACGAGGATGATCGTGGGCGCGTCGTTGAAGCCCGACTCCGCCTCCACGAGCCCGGTCAGCCGCCTGGGCAGCGGCAGCGAGCGCAGCACCGCGAAGACGGCGGCGGCGTCGGTGGAGGAGACGATCGCGCCGAGCAGCAGGGCCAGGTGCCAGTCCATGCCGAGCAGCCAGTGCGCGCCCGCCGCGGTCACCCCGACGGACAGCGCCACCCCGCAGGTGGCGAGCACCCCCGCCGGGGCCAGCAGCCGCCGTACGTCGCTCCACCGGGTGGTCAGGCCGCCCTCGACGAGGATGGCGCCCAGGGCGGCGGTGCCCAGGGCCTGGGCCAGCCGGGCGTCGTCGAACTCCAGGCCGAGGCCGTCCTCGCCGGCGATGACCCCGACGGCGAGGAAGAGCAGCAGACCGGGCAGGCCGACGCGGTGCGCGGTACGGGCGGCGGCGATGCCGGCCAGCAGGACGGCACCGCCGATGAGAAGGGTCAGATAGAGCTGGGACAGGGTCATCGACGGGTTCCCGCGCCCCTCTCAGGGGCGCGGCGGCGCCCGGAAGGCGGGAGGCCGGCTCCGGGCCGTGTCGAGGGCGGGGGCGAGGAGTTCACCGGCCATGCCGGCCATGACGAGTCCGGCCGCGATGAGCAGCCCGTGCTCCCGGACGACACCGGTGACCAGCGCGGCAAGCGCGGCGGCGAGCAGCAGCCGGGCGGGCCACTTCCGGTACTGGCGCGGTCGGCACGGGCGGCCCTCCGCGAGCGCCCGGTGGAAGCGTGGGTCCTCGCGGTGGAGGCCCTCCTCGATCCGACGGAGCCGTTCGTCGTGGGATTCGTGCGGTCCGGGCATGGCTCCTCCCTCGGGGAACGGGGGCACGAGCGGGCGGGGTGGTCGGTGGTCCGATCCATCGGCTCTCCTCTCGGTCGCGGCCCGTTCCGGCCCGGTCGGGAGGGGCGCCGCGGGCGCGGAGGGGCGCCCACGGCCGCGGGCGTCCGGTGCCGACGCCGACGCGGCACCCGCCCGGCGGGGCGGTGCGATGCGTGGCCGTCGAGATGTCAAGGAACACCGGTCGCGTGCGTCCCCGGCGGCGATGGGGCCGCCGGACGCCTACGGAGGGCCGGAAGGGGGATTCGGCTCCACCCTCCCCCGGCCGGGGGGACCGGCGCCATCGGGGTCGGAACCCAATTGCGGACGGCCCGCACCTGTAAAACGGCCCGGTCCGGGCCCCGGACCGCGTCCGGTGCCGTTTCCGGGAACTCCCCGCCCTTTCCGGCCGTTGTTCTTCTTCGGGACCGGTCCGGCCGTCCCCCCGCCGCTGCCCCGGCCGCCCTGTCCGGCGTCCGCCGTCCGGGCGGTCGCCGCGCGCCGCCGTCGCGCGGGTGCGGCGCGGCGCCCGGGTCCCTCCGCCCCGGGCCGCGACGCCCGCCGTCCGACGGGGCGCGCCCGACTCCTCCCCCACACCTCCCCGTTGACCCGCGGCGACCGCCGAGTGCCGCCCCGGCACGGGCCGCCGGGCCCCGCCCGCGCCGATGTCCCGGCCCGCGTCTTCCCGGCCCCCGCGTGTCCCCGTCCCGTGCGGGCGGCCGTGCCGGGGCCTGTGCTGCGGCGGACGCGAGCGGGGGGGCGCGGCCGGATCGCCGGGCGGGGCGCGGCCGGGGCGGCGGTCACCGGCACCGGGGACGGCCGGGGAACCCGGCGGTGCCGCCCGGCCGGGGTGCAGAATGGCGGGGCGACGGGCTCACGGAGCATCGCGCCCACCGAAAGGAACCGAAGCTGTGCATGGCGAGTACAAGGTGCCCGGCGGCAAACTGGTCGTCGTGGATCTGGACGTCGAGGACGGCGCCCTGCGCGGTGTGCGGGTGGCCGGTGACTTCTTCCTCGAACCGGACGAGGCGCTCGACGCGGTGAACCGCGCGCTGGAGGGCGCCCCCGCGGACACCGACGCGGCGGGCCTGGCCGCGCGCATCGACGCCGCGCTGCCCGAGGACACCGTGATGTACGGGCTGACCTCGGAGGGCGTCGGCATCGCGGTGCGCCGCGCGCTGGCGCACGCCACGGACTGGACGGACTACGACTGGCAGGTGATCCACGAGGGTCCGCAGTCCCCCGCCCTGCACATGGCGCTGGACGAGGTGCTCACCGGCGAGGTCGCCGCGGGCCTCAGGCCGCCGACGCTGCGGGTGTGGGAGTGGGGCGCCCCGGCGGTGATCATCGGCAGCTTCCAGTCCCTGCGCAACGAGGTGGACCCCGAGGGGGCCGCCCGGCACGGCATCGAGGTGGTGCGCCGCATCTCGGGCGGCGGCGCCATGTTCGTCGAGCCCGGAAACACCATCACGTACTCGCTGTCCGTGCCCGAGGCGCTGGTGCAGGGCCTCTCCTTCCAGGACAGCTACGCCTATCTGGACGACTGGGTGCTGGGCGCGCTCGGGGAGATGGGCATCCGCGCCTGGTACCAGCCGCTGAACGACATCGCCACCGACCAGGGCAAGATCGCGGGCGCCGCGCAGAAGCGGATCGTGGGCCATGGCGGCCGGCCCGGCGCGGTGCTGCACCACGTGACCATGTCGTACGACATCGACGCCGACAAGATGCTGGAGGTGCTCCGCATCGGCCGGGAGAAGCTGTCGGACAAGGGCACCAGGAGCGCGAAGAAGCGGGTGGACCCGCTGCGCCGGCAGACGGGGCTGCCGCGCGAGGCGGTCATCGAGCGGATGATCGCGTCCTTCGCCGGGCGCTACGGGATGACCCGGGGCAAGGTCACCGACGAGGAACTGGCCCGCGCCGAGGAACTGGCCCGCGACAAGTTCGGCTCCCCGGAGTGGACGGGCCGCGTGCCGTAACCGGGGCACGGTGGCCGGGACGGACGGAAACCGGGGGACGTGGCGGCCCGGCCACGGCACACGGCGGCCCGGGGCACTTGGTGGCCCGGCCGCGGCACGCAGTGGCCCTGGGCACGCGGCTGCCGAGGACGCCCACGATCCGGGCCCGCCGACCGGGGGCGCCCCGGCCCGGACACCGCGACCGGAGCTGTTCGGCGGACGAGGAGGCGTCCACGGGGACCGGGGCGTCCATGACCGCGCACACCGCCTCCCCCGGCCCCGGCTCCAGCCCCGCCGTCGGCCGGGAGCCGTCGGTCGGGAGCCGTCGGCCGGGACCCTTCGGCCGGGGAGCACCGGGCCACGGCTCCGGACGGTGACCGGGCGGCGACGGAAGGCCATCGCCGCACCCCCGTGCGTCACCGGCCGGGCACGCAGCGAGTTCGGCCTTCCCGCTCACTCGCTCCTCATGTGACACTGGCGTCCCGTCCCCCGGGCGGACCCCTCCGCTTCGTCCTCCACGAGAAGTGCGCCTTGCGTCCCCTGCCTTTCCCGCTCGCCCTGGCCGCGCGCCTGGCACCGGTCGCCGTGCTGGCCACGGCGGGCTGGGCCATGTCCTCCGACACCGACCCGGCGCCGACCGCCGAGCACCGCGCACCGCCCGACGGCGGCAGACCCTCCGCCTCGGCGCCGGCCCCGGAGGCGGTGACGAAGACGTACGCCGCGGCCCCGGCGCCCTGCGCCGGCCTGGCGGAGAAGAGCGTCCTCGCGCTGGTCCCCGGCGCGCCGAAGGCGGGCAAGGAGATCGCGTCCACCGACACCAAGGTGCGCCGCACCTGTTCGTGGAACGCCCTCAAGGACTACGACTACCGCTGGCTCGACGTCTCCTACGAGGTGATGGGCTCGGACGAGTCGGCGGCGAAGTCCTACAAGGAGCGGATCACCAGCCGCAGCGGTGGCGGCGACGTCCCCGGCCTCGGCGACTCCGCCTACTCGGTGGTGAACCTCACCAGCGAGGACGGCCAGGAGACCCGGGAGGGCACGGTGGTGGTCCGGGCCGCCAATGCGCTGGTCGTCATCACGTACAACGGGAGCGACTTCGAGTCGCACAAGGCTCCCGGCACCGACGAGATCAACCGGGGCGCCATCAAGGCCGCCAAGGAGGCCGTCGCGACGCTGGAGCGCACCCGCTCGCGGTGACCGCCCGGCCGCGGCTCAGCCGCCGAGGGCCGGGATCACGGTCGCGCCGTAGGCGTCGATGACCCGCTCCCGCGCGTCGTGCATGGCGTAGACGGCGAACTGGTCGACGCCCAGGGCCGCCAGGTGCCGGAGCTTCTCGACGTGGGCCCCGGCCGGGCCGAGGAGGCAGAAGCGGTCGACGATCCCGTCGGGGACGAAGGCGGTGTCGGGGTTGTCGGCGCGGCCGTGGTGGGAGTAGTCGTAGCCGTGCCGGTTCTCGATGTACTCCGTCAGCTCCTCGGGGACCACGCCGGAGTGCTCGCCGTACCGGGCGACGAGGTCGGCCACGTGGTTGCCGACCATGCCGCCGAACCAGCGGCACTGCTCGCGGGCGTGCGCGAGGGACTCCGGGGAGTGGTCGTCCGTCACGTACGCGGGGGCGGCGACGCAGACCGTGAGGGCGTCGGGGTCGCGCCCGGCGTCCCGGGCCGCCCGCCGCACCGCGTTCACCATCCACTCCGTCAGGAACGGGTCGGCGAGCTGGAGGATGAAGCCGTCGGCCTTCCGCCCGGCCAGGGCGAGCGCCTTCGGGCCGTACGCCGCCATCCACACCGGCAGCTTCCCGTCCCGCACCCACGGGAGGCGGACCGGGTTGCCGTCGATCACGGCCTCCCGGCCCTCGGCGAGGTCGCGGATGACGTCGATGGCCTCGCCGAGCCGGGCCAGGGTGTTGGGCCTGCGGCCGACCACGCGCATCGCGGAGTCCCCCCGGCCGATCCCGCAGACGGTCCGGTTGCCGAACATGTCGTTGAGGGTGGCGAAGGTGGAGGCCGTCACCTCCCATGTCCTCGTGCCCGGGTTGGTGACCATGGGGCCGACCGTCAGCCCGTCCGTCTCGGCGAGGATCCGGCTGTGGATGACGAACGGCTCCTGCCAGAGCACGGCGGAGTCGAAGGTCCAGCCGTGGCGGAACCCGTTGTGCTCGGCCCGCCGCATCAGCTCGACGACGCGGGAGGCGGGCGGGTCGGTCTGGAGAACGAGTCCGAAGTCCAAGGCGTGGCCTCCTAGTTCAGGTACTGGCAGGTGGACCGGGGGAGGAAGACACCGTGTCCGGCGCGGCCGACGTACTCGCGCCGTTCGATGACCGGCTCGCCCCGCGAGAGGACCGTCTCCACCCGCCCGGTGACCGTCCTGCCCTCGTACACCGAGTAGTCCACGTTCATGTGGTGGGTCCCGGCCGACAGCACCTGGGTGGCGTGCGGGTCGTAGACGACGAGGTCGGCGTCGGAGCCCGGGGCGATGGTGCCCTTCCTCGGGTAGAGGCCGAACATGCGGGCCGGGGTCGCGCAGGCGACCTCGATCCAGCGGCGGCGCGAGAGGTGCCCGTCGACGACGGCCTGGTGGAGGAGGTCCATGCGGTTCTCCACCCCCGGAAGGCCGTTGGGGATCTTCGTGAAGTCGCCGCGGCCCAGCTCCTTCTGCCCGGCGAAGCAGAACGGGCAGTGGTCCGTCGACACCACCTGGAGGTCGTTCGTCCGCAGCCCGCGCCAGAGCGCCGCCTGGTGCTCCCTCGGCCGCAGCGGCGTACTGCACACGTACTTGGCGCCCTCGAAGTCCGGCTCCGCCAGGTCGTCCGTGGACAGGAACAGGTACTGCGGGCAGGTCTCGCCGAAGACCGGCAGCCCCAGGTCCCGCGCCGCCACCAGCTCGGCCACCGCCTCCCGCGCCGACACGTGGACGACGTACAGCGGCGCGCCCGCGACCCGTGCCAGCTGGATCGCCCGGTGGGTGGCCTCCGCCTCCAACAGGGCCTTGCGGACCTCCCCGTGGTGCCGGGGCGCGGTCTCGCCCCGGGCCAGGGCCTGTTCGGCGAGGACGTCGATGGCGATGCCGTTCTCGGCGTGCATCATGACCAGCCCGCCGTTGCCGGCCGCCCGCTGCATGGCGCGCAGGATCTGCCCGTCGTCCGAGTAGAGGACACCCGGGTACGCCATGAACTGCTTGAAGGAGGTGACGCCCTCCTCCACCAGCCGGTCCATCTCCCGGAGCGTGTCCGGGCGGACGTCGGAGACGATCATGTGGAAGCCGTAGTCGATCGCGCAGTTGCCCTCGGCCTTGGCGTGCCAGGCGTCCAGTCCCTCGCGCAGCCCTCCGCCGACGCTCTGGACGGCGAAGTCGACGACGGTGGTGGTACCGCCCCAGGCCGCGGCCCGGGTGCCGGTCCCGAAGGTGTCGGCGGAGCGGGTGCCGCCGAAGGGCATCTCCATGTGGGTGTGTCCGTCGACGCCGCCGGGGAGGACGTACCTGCCGGTGGCGTCGATGGTCCGCTCGGCGGTGAACGCCTCGGCGGCGGGGGTTCCGGAGGCGGCGAGGGCGGCGATCCGGCCGTCCTCGACGAGCACGTCGGCGTGCGTCTCCTCGGCCGCGGTGACGACGAGTCCGCCGCGGACGACGGTACGGCCGCTCATGCGGCTCCCTTCTGCGGCGGACGTCCCGCCGGGGTGTGAACGTGCCTGGGGCACCGGGAACTTGGCCGCGGGAGCGCGCCGGGGCGGACGTCGAGCGGGCGACGGGCGCCGGGGCCGCGCGGGACGGCGGACGGCCGCCGCCGGGGACCGGGTCCGGCCGGCGGCAGTGCCCCTCCCCCGCCGGGGGGTCGACGGGAACGGACGGGCGTCGAGGCGTCGGGCCGGACCGGTGGCGACGTGCGGGACCGGGCCGGTCCGCGGGGTGTCACAGGGCGCGCAGGGCGCGTTCGAGGACGGCGGCGCCCTCCTCGGCCTCCGCGACGGTGAGCGACAGGGGCGGGGCGATGCGCAGGACACTGGTGTCGTGGCCGCCGCCCCTGCCGATGAGCAGCCCGCCCGCGCGGGCCTCCTCCTGGACGGCGGAGGCGGCCTCGGGGTCGGCCTCGTCGGTGCCGGGCCGGGTCAGCTCGACGCCGATCATCAGCCCCCGTCCGCGCACCTCCCGCACGTGCGGGACCCCGGCGGCCGCGGCGCGGAGCCGTTCGACGAGGAGCCCGCCGACCCGCCGGGCGTTGCCCTGGAGGTCGTTCTCCAGGAGGTGGGTCAGGTTGGCGAGCCCGGCGGCCATGGTGATCTGGGTGCCGCCGAAGGTGGAGATGCTGTTGGCGTCCAGGCAGTTCATGATCTCGGCGCGGGCGATGACCCCGCCGACGGACATGCCGTTGCCGAGTCCCTTGGCGAAGGTCACGATGTCCGGCGGGCCGTTGCGGGCGTGCGCCTGCCAGCCCCAGAAGTGGTCGCCGGTGCGGCCCCAGCCGGTCTGCACCTCGTCCGCGATCCACAGGACGCCCCGCCGGCGCAGCACCTCGCGGAAGGCGGCGTACAGGCCGTCGGGCGGGGAGGTGAATCCGCCGACTCCCTGGACGGGTTCCGCGATCAGCGCGACGGGGTCGCGGGTGTGGCCGAGCAGGTCGGTGAGGTCCGCGACGCAGGCGTCGATGAACTCCCGGTCGTCCAGGTGGGCGTAGGGGCCGCGGGTGCGGACGCCGCCGTGCACGTAGAGGGTCTGGAGCGGGGAGAGGGAGGTCGGGGACCAGCCGCGGTTGCCGGTGACGCCGACGGAGGCGAAGGAGCGGCCGTGGTAGCTGTTGCGCATGGCCAGGACGGTGTTGCCGCGCCGGTAGGCGGTGGCGAGCAGCAGGGCCGTGTCGTTGGCCTCGGTCCCGGAGGTGGTGAAGAAGACCCGGGCGTCGGGGATGCCCGACAACTGGGCGATGCGCTCGGCGAGTTCGACCATCGGCCGGTTCAGGTAGAGCGTGGAGGAGTGCACGATGCGCCCGGCCTGCTCGCCGACCGCCTTGGTGACCTCGGGCAGGGCGTGGGCGGTCATGGTGGTGAGGATGCCGCCGAAGAAGTCGAGGTACTTGTTGCCCGCGGAGTCCCAGACGTGCCGTCCCTCGCCGTGGGTGATCTCCAGGGGCTCGCCGTAGTAGAGGGCGAGCCATTCCGGCAGCACGGCGCGGTGCCGGGCGAAGAGGTCACCGGTCATGGGCGCACCAGTCCTTCGTAGGCGTCGGGGCGGCGGTCGCGGTAGAAGGCCCACTCCCGGCGGACCTCGTCGATCAGGCCGAGGTCCAGGTCGCGGACGACGAGTTCCTCCTCCACGTCGCTCGCGGCGGCGCCGACGAGCCGTCCGCGCGGGTCGACGAAGTACGAGGAGCCGTAGAAGTCGTTGTCGCCGTACTCCTCGCGGCCGACGCGGTTGATGGCGGCGACGAAGTACTCGTTGGCGACGGCCGCGGCGGGCTGCTCCAGGCGCCAGAGGTGCGCGGAGAGGCCCCGGTGGGTGGCGGAGGGGTTGTAGACGAGCTGGGCCCCGGCGAGGCCGAGGGCCCGCCAGCCCTCGGGGAAGTGGCGGTCGTAGCAGATGTAGACGCCGATCCGGCCGGCGGCGGTGTCGAAGACGGGCCAGCCGAGGTTGCCGGGGCGGAAGTAGTACTTCTCCCAGAAGCCCTCGAGCTGGGGGATGTGGTGCTTGCGGTAGGTGCCGAGGACGGTGCCGTCGGCGTCGATCACGGCCGCGGTGTTGTAGAAGAAGCCGGGCGCCTCGGCCTCGAAGACCGGGGCGACGACCACCATGCCGGTCTCCCGGGCGAGGTCGCGCATCCGGCCGATGGTGGGCCCGTCGGGCACCGGCTCGGCCCAGCGGTAGTGCGCGGGGTCCTGGACCTGGCAGAAGTAGGGGGCGTTGAAGACCTCCTGGAAGCCGATGACCCGGGCGCCCCGGCGGGCCGCCTCGCGCGCGTGCTCCTCGTGCTTGGCCACCATGGAGCCGGTGTCGCCGGTCCAGGTCGCCTGGACCAGGGCGGCACGTACGACATTGGCCATGAGCTGCTCCTTCGACCCGGCGTGCGACACGACGTCAGAGAGCCTCCACCCCCGCGAATGGGGCCGTAGGGGGACGAACGTAAGCCTCCCGGGCGGACTTGCCAAGGCCATCGCGGTCCGGTCGGAGTGTCGGACGCCTTTGGCACTCCGGTGGGCGAGCGCGACCGCCGGGGCGCACCACGGGGGCGCGGAGGGGGGCGGTCGAAGGGGGAGCGGGTCAGGCGGCGGCGGGCACGCACTGCCCGGACAGCTCGTCCAGGGACAGGCCGAGGGCGGCGGCCAGGGCGACCACCGTGAAGAACGCCGGGGTGGGGGCGCGCCCGGTCTCGATCTTGCGCAGGGTCTCGGCGGAGACCCCGGCCCGCGCCGCGACCTCCGCCATGCTGCGCTCGCCGCGTGCCGCGCGCAGCAGCCGCCCCAGGCGCTCGCCGCGCTCGCGCTCTTCGGGGGTCAGGGGGGTGCGCACCATGCGCCCCATTCTAATACCGGTCGCCCGGAACGGGCCATGGCGCGCGTCACGGAGCGGGCGGGGTGCCCCGGGGCCGGCATGGCAGGGGGCGGAGGCGGCGCCCGGCGGACGGCGGGGCGCCCGGCGGCGGGCGGCGCGGCCCCGGGCCGGACGGCGGGCTCCGGGCGCAGGGCCGGCGTCGCGGGCTCGCCGTCGCGGGCGGGTCGGGGGCCCGGTGGGGTGGGCCCGCCGTCACGGGCTCGACGGGGCGGACCCGGCGGGGCGGGTCCCGGACGACCGGACCCAATTAGAATACCGGTATAGTAATTGGCATGGTGGAACTGAAGACGGACACATCGATCGATGCCATGCACGCCGCCGGACAGGTCGTCGCGCGCGCCCTGACCGCCGTACGGCGGGCCGCGGACGTGGGCGTGAGCCTGTTGGAGCTGGACGCCGTGGCCCGGGAGGTACTGCGGGAGGCGGGCGCCGGCTCCCCGTTCCTCGGCTACCGGCCCTCCTTCGCGCCGACCCCCTTCCCCGCGGTGATCTGCGCCTCGGTCAACGACGCGATCGTGCACGGCATCCCGGACGGCTACCGGCTGCGCGACGGCGACCTCGTCTCCATCGACTGCGGGGCGACCCTGGACGGCTGGGCCGGGGACTCGGCGGTGAGCTTCACGGTGGGCACGCCGCGCCCCGCCGACACGGCGCTGATCGCCGCCGCGGGGCGGGCCCTGGACGCCGGGATCGGCGCGGCCGTCGTCGGCAACCGCATCGGCGACATCGCGCACGCCATCGGCACGGTGTGCCGCGCGGCGGGGTACGGCATTCCGGACGGCTTCGGCGGCCACGGCATCGGACGGCGGATGCACGAGGACCCCGGGGTGCCCAACGAGGGACGGGCGGGGCGCGGGATGCGGCTGCGGCACGGGATGGTCCTCGCCATCGAGCCCATGGTGACCGGCGGCGGCCGGGACGACTACCACGCCGCCCCCGACGGCTGGACGCTGCGCACCAACGACGGCTCCCGGGCCGCCCACGCGGAGCACACGGTGGCCGTCACGGACCGCGGACCGCGCGTGCTCACGGCGCGGGACGGCCTCTGATCCGCTCCGCGCCGGGGCCGGCCCCTCCCCCACCGCCGCCGTCACCGGCCGCCCGGCCCGCGCCCCCGCCACCGGCCCGGCCCAGGCCCCCGCCCCGCGGTGCCGCGCCCCCGCCCGCCACCGCCGCCCCTCCGCCAGCCCGTCCCGTCGCGCGCCGCCGCCGCATCGCCGCCGCCCCGGCCCCGGCTTCCGCCGGACGTGCCCGGCGGAACAGAACGTGTCATGTTGGGCATGACCGCCCCCCGGCCGGGTTACCCGGTCCCGGCACGTCGATCAGCGATGCAGCGGAGGTCCGTACACGATGACCAGCGGCTACATGGGACCGGAGGGCGACCCGTTCGCGGAGTTCCTGGCACGTTTCTTCGGCGGTCCTCGCCCGCGGCAGATCGACATCGGCCGGCTGCTCAGCCAGCCGGCCCGGGAGCTGGTGCGCGGCGCCGCCCAGTACGCCGCCGAGCACGGCAGCCGCGATCTGGACACCGAGCACCTGCTGCGGGCCGCGCTCTCCACGGAGCCGACCCGGGGCCTGCTCAGCCGCGCCGGGGCCGACCCCGACTCGCTGGCCTCGCAGATCGACGAGCGGACCGGCCCGGTGATGCACCCGCCGGGCGAGGTGCCGCCGCCGACCTCGCTCTCGCTGACCCCGGCCGTCAAGCGCGCCCTGCTGGACGCGCACGAACTGGCCCGCGCCTCCGGCACCGGCCACATCGGCCCCGAGCACGTGCTGAGCGCCCTGGCCGCCAACCCCGACTCGGCCGCCGGGCACATCCTGAACGCCGCCCGGTTCGCGCCCATCGGGCTGCCCCCGGAGACACCGGACACCGCGGGCCCGCGGACGGCGGAGGGCAGCCGGACGACGAACACACCGACGCTCGACAAGTACGGCCGCGACCTCACCGACCTGGCGACCCAGGGCCGTATCGACCCGGTGATCGGCCGCGAGGACGAGATCGAGCAGACCGTCGAGGTGCTCTCCCGGCGCGGCAAGAACAACCCCGTCCTGATCGGTGACGCCGGTGTCGGCAAGACCGCCGTCGTGGAGGGGCTCGCCCAGCGCATCACCGACGGCGACGTGCCCGACGTGCTGACCGGGCGGCGGGTGATCGCGCTCGACCTGGCCTCGGTCGTGGCCGGCACCCGCTACCGGGGCGACTTCGAGGAGCGTCTCACCACCATCGTGAGCGAGATCCGCGCCCACTCGGACCAACTGATCATCTTCATCGACGAGTTGCACACCGTCGTCGGCGCCGGGGGCGGCGGCGAGGGCGGCTCCATGGACGCCGGGAACATCCTCAAGCCCGCCCTCGCCCGGGGCGAGCTGCACATCGTGGGCGCGACCACGCTGGAGGAGTACCGCAGGATCGAGAAGGACGCCGCGCTCGCCCGGCGCTTCCAGCCGATCCTCGTGCCGGAGCCCGGCACGGCCGACGCCATCGAGATCCTGCGCGGGCTGCGCGACCGCTACGAGGCCCACCACCAGGTCCGCTACACCGACGAGGCACTGGTCGCGGCCGTGGAGATGTCCGACCGCTACCTCACCGACCGGCGGCTCCCCGACAAGGCCATCGACCTGATCGACCAGGCGGGCGCCCGGGTACGGCTCCAGTCCCGCACCAAGGGCACCGACGTGCGCGCCATGGAGCGCGAGGCGGACCAGCTCGTCCGGGACAAGGACCGGGCGGTGGCCGACGAGAAGTACGAGGAGGCCACCCGGCTGCGCGACCGGATCGGCGAGCTGAAGCAGCGCATCGCCGAGGCGGGCGGCCACGGGGAGGCCGACGAGGGACTCGGCCTCGTGGTGGGCACGGAGGCCATCGCGGAGGTGGTGTCCCGGCAGACCGGCATCCCCGTCAGCAGCCTCACCCAGGAGGAGAAGGACCGGCTGCTCGGCCTGGAGTCCCATCTGCACGAACGGGTGGTCGGACAGGAGGAGGCGGTGCGCGTCGTCTCCGACGCCGTGCTGCGCTCCCGGGCCGGGCTCTCCAGCCCCGAACGGCCCATCGGCAGCTTCCTGTTCCTCGGCCCGACCGGCGTCGGCAAGACCGAACTGGCCCGGGCGCTGTCCGAGGCGCTGTTCGGCAGCGAGGACCGGATGGTCCGCCTCGACATGAGCGAGTACCAGGAACGCCACACGGTCAGCCGGCTGGTCGGCGCGCCGCCCGGGTACGTCGGGCACGAGGAGGCCGGACAGCTCACCGAGGTGGTGCGCCGCCACCCGTACTCGCTGCTGCTGCTCGACGAGGTGGAGAAGGCGCACCCGGACGTCTTCAACATCCTGCTCCAGGTCCTGGACGACGGGCGGCTGACCGACTCCCAGGGCCGGACGGTCGACTTCACCAACACCGTCGTGGTGATGACCAGCAACCTCGGCTCCGAGGCGATCACCCGGCGGGGCGCCGGCATCGGCTTCGGCCCGGGCGGCTCCGACGCCGACGAGGAGGCGCGCCGGGAGCAGGTGCTGCGCCCGCTGCGCGACCACTTCCGGCCGGAGTTCCTCAACCGCATCGACGAGATCGTCGTCTTCCGCCAGCTCAGCGGGGAGCAACTGCGCCGGATCACCAGCCTGCTGCTGGACCAGACCCGGCGGATGGCCCGCGCCCAGGACGTCACCGTGGACTTCACCGACGCCGCCGTGGACTGGCTGGCCGAGCGCGGCTACCAGCCCGAGTACGGGGCCCGGCCGCTGCGCCGCACCATCCAGCGCGAGGTGGACAACCAGCTCTCCCGGCTGCTGCTGGACGGCCGGGTCCGGGAGGGCGGCCGGGTCACGGTCGAGGTCGAGGACGGGCGCCTGGTGTTCCGCACGCCGCCGGGCGCGCCCGCGGACCCGCCGTCCTCCGGCGCCGCGGGGACCGAGGTCCCCTGAGCACGGCCCCCCGGGCGCCCGGGGTGTCCCGGCCCCGTGTGTTCCGCCGGAGCGGAACCCTGCGGGGAGGGGGCACGGCGCCGGGGACGTGAGGGATCCGGGCGGGACGGCGGCCGTCGCCATGGCCCCGCGGCCCGGGGTCCTCCCCCGCGTGTCTCCTCCCGCGGAGCGGCCGGTCTCCCGCCCCTGTCGGATGCCGGGCGCGTCGACTACCTTGGGATCGCGCCACCGAAACGGTCAATTCATGTCCTGCACAGGGGAGTTGACGTGCGCGAGAGCCAAGTGCCCGAGGGCGGCCGGACGGATCCGCCGGGGGCCGGGATGAGCCGGCGCGCGCTGCTGCGCGTCTCGGCCGTGTCGTTCGGCCTGGCCTCGGGGGGTGTGCTGGCGACCGGCGGCCCCGCCCGGGCGGTGGACCTCTACAACCCGTTCAGCGGCTACCCGGTCACCGACGGCTGGTGGGAGCACGTGAACCGCGGCTCCCTGGGCGGGATCGACTTCGCCATGGCCGTCGGCACCCGCCTCCCGGCCGCGGGCGCGGGCGTCGTCACCAACATCCCGTACAACGGCACCGGCGGGCACACGGTGACCATCACCCACGGCGACGGCCACCGGACGCAGTACATGCACCTGTCGCGGTTCCTCCTCGCCGACGGCACCTCCGTCGGCAGGGGCGACGTCGTGGGCCTCTCCGGGGGCGCCGCCGGGGCCCCGGGGTCCGGCAGTTCCACCGGACCCCATGTGCACTGGCACCTGATCACCCCGGGCGGCACCCGGGTCAATCCGCTGGAGCACCTCGGCGGCGGCTCCGGGCTGCCGAGGACGACGACGGAGCAGGACGGCGTGCCGGGGCCCGTGATGTGGCGGCGGACGCAGAACTGGCTGCGGATCGAGTCGGGTTACACCGGTCCGGTCGACGGGGTACCCGGCCCGAACACCTACGCCGCGCTCCAGCGGAACATGCGGGGCTGGGGCTACACCGGCCCCGTCGACGGCGTCCCCGGGCCGAACACCTGGGCGGCGGTGCAGCGGCTGGCCGCCGCGCACGGCTACACCGGGCCGGTCGACGGGGTGATGGGCCCCAACTCGTGGCGGGGGTACAGCCGTTTCATCAACCAGGCCCGCTGGGACTGAGCCGCGGCGCGTCCGGCCGCGCGGGCCCGACGCGGGGCCCGACGCGGGGCGCCGACCGGGGACGGCCGTGCTGTCACGGCGCGGACGCCCGTCACGGCGCGGGCACGGACGCGCGTGCCGGACGGGGCGCCCCGCGACGGGACACGGAGGGCGGTCCAGGGCCTCTCGTTCGGATCACGCCGGGCTCACGGGGTCCGGCACCGCACCTCGCCGCGTTGTCGTCGGCCGCCGGGGCTCCGCCCCGACTCCCTCCTCCGCCTCGCGACGCACGGCGCCGGACCCGCCCCCCGATCCGGCCCGGTCCAAACGAAAGACCCCAGTGACCTGAGTCAGAGACTCCTCGTCGGATCGCGGCCATCAGCCGGATGCCGTGCGGCCGGCAGGTCCGGCCCGGCCCGGCCTGCTGACATCCGGCCTCCGGCACGCCGGGCGGCTCGCGAGAACCACCCGAACATCTCTGACTCAGGTCACTAGCGCTGGGGCCGGACCACCATGGCCGAGCCACCGCCGCGCCGCACCTTCTCGGCCGCGGCGAGCCACCTGCCGTCGGGGAGGCGCTGCACGCCGGTCGCCGCGCCGATCTCCGGGTTGAGCTTGAAGGAGTGGCCGATGGCCTCCAGGCGTCCCCTCACCGCGCTGTCGTAGAGGCCGGGTTCGAGCTCGGTCCGGGCGGCGTTGCGCTGGCTGGCCCTGGGCGCGGCGATGGCGTCGACGAGCGGCAGCCCCCGGTCGAGGACACCGGTGAGCGTCTGCAGCACGGTGGTGATGATGGTGGCGCCGCCGGGTGAACCCACGGCCAGGACGGGCCGGTCGTCCGCGTTGAGCACGATGGTCGGCGCGAGGGAGGAGCGCGGGCGCTTGCCGGGGCCGGGCAGGTTCGGGTCGTGGACGGCGGGGCCGGCGGGGGCGAAGGAGAAGTCCGTCAGCTCGTTGTTGAGCAGGAAGCCCCGGCCCGGCACGGTGATGCCGCTGCCTCCGGTCTGCTCGATGGTGAGCGTGTAGGAGACGACGTTGCCCCACCGGTCGGCGACGGTGAGATGGGTGGTGTTCTCCCCCTCGTACGTCGTCGGGGCCGCCGCGCCGCCGCGCGCGCAGGGGGCGGGGTTCCGGGGGTCGCCGGGGGCGAGCGGGCTGGTGAGCACCGCGTCGTCCTTGATCAGGCAGCCCCGGGAGTCCGCGTAGCGCTGCGACAGCAGTTCCCGCACCGGTACGTCCTCGAAGCCCGGGTCGCCGACCCAGCGGCCCCGGTCGGCGAAGGCGATGCGGCTCGCCTCGATGAAGCGGTGCAGGTAGCGGCTCTCACCTGCCCGGGCGAGGTCGGTGCGCTCCAGGATGTTGAGGGCCTCGCCGACGGTGGTGCCACCGGACGAGGACGGGGCGATGGAGTAGATGCCCAGGCCCCGGTACGAGGTGCGGGTGGGCGCCTGGACCTTGGCCCGGTACGCCTTCAGGTCCTTGGCGGACAGGTCCCCGGGGCGGGCCGTCCAGTCCGAACGCGGGTCGGTGGGCGGCTTGTTGACGGTGGCGACGATGTCCTTGCCGATGGCGCCCCGGTAGACGGCGTCGACGCCCTCGCGGCCCAGTTGCCGGTAGGTGCGGGCGAGGTCGGGGTTGCGGAAGGTGGAGCCGACGGCCGGCGGTCCGCCCTTCGGCAGGAACAGCCGCGCGGTGTCGGGGAAGTGGCGGAACCGCTCCTCGTTGGCGGCGGTCTGGGAGCGGAAGGTCTCGTCGACGGTGAAGCCCTGCCGGGCGAGGCGCTCGGCGGGCTTCAGCACGGAGGCGAGGGAGCGGGTGCCCCACCGGTCGAGGGCGGTCTGCCAGGTGGCGGGCGTCCCGGGGGTACCGACCGCGAGGCCGCTGGTGACGGCGGTGTCGAAGGGGATCGGGGCGCCGTTCTCGGTGAACAGGGAGGCGTCGGCGCTGAGCGGGGCGGTCTCGCGGCCGTCGATGGTCCGCACGGTGCGGGTCCGGGCGTCGTAGTGGACGAAGTAGCCGCCCCCGCCGATGCCGGAGGAGTAGGGCTCGGTCACGCCGAGCGCGGCGGCCGTGGCGACGGCGGCGTCGACGGCGTTGCCGCCGTTCCTGAGCACCTCGATCCCGGCCGCGGAGGCGTCCGCGTCCACGCTGGCCACGGCCCCGCCGTGGCCGACGGCGACGGGGGCCTTCGCGGGGGTGGCCGCCCTGGCGGGGGCGGGCGCGGGGGCGGGGGCGGGGATCGGGGCGGGCCTGGTCCTCGCGGCGGTGGGCGGCGCCGCCGCGCCCACCGAGGCCACGACGGCCACGGCCGCCAGGAGTGTGACGTTCCGTAAAACAGGGCGACGCATCCATACCTCCGGAGTCGATGACCGGCGGGTCGGCACCGTCGAACCGGGACCGTCCGGCCGGGACGTGCGGGAAGAGCGGTGGGCAGCTTAATTCATCGACATGACCGCGTCATGTACACACGGGATCACGGCGCGCGACGACCGCCGCGCGACGGACGGGACGGGCGAACGGGACGGACGGGACCTCCGGGGCGGGCGGACGGGGCCGATGGGGCAGGCCGACCGGAGTCGCCGGGGCGGGCGGACCGGAGTGCGACGGGTCCACGTTCGGATTCGGGACGGCGATGCGCCCGGATACGGGCGACGCTCCGGAACCCGGCCCCGGCCAGGGCGCCTTCCGGACAGACGGCACACGCCCCCGAAGAGGACCGGAGAGCGCACGGCGGGCCTCCCCGCCCCCGCCGCGGGTGAACGGCGCGGGCCGCGGGCGGTGTTCCCGTGCGGCGGCCCGCGCGGGTCGTCCATCGGGGACGCTCACCCTCCGTCCCGTACGGGAACCGACTCGTCGGGGCGGCACGGCACCCTCGCCCCGTTCCGCCGCCGAGAGGCCCCTCCGGCCTCCGGCGTACGGGCCGGACACGGCCGGCCCGGCCGGCCGGGGACGTGACCCGGGCGGCGGCCCGTCCGGTCCCGGCCTCCGCGCCGGCTCTCCCCGCGACTCCCGCCGGGCGGGCCGCGTTCGGTCGCTCCTTCCCTCCCGCCCGTCCCGTGCGCGGCTGACCTTCTCCCCGGCGGCGGGCGGCCCGTGGTGCGGGTCGGCTCCGCCGCGAGCAGTGATCTGCGGCCGCGCCCCGCTCCGTCGCGCGATGCGTCGGAGCATCAGTGCACCGGTGCCTGGGGACGGTTGCACGCTATCCGGGAGGGGGCACGGACCGGGCGCGACACGCACTTTTCGGGCATTAGCCCTATTTAAGGCGCTCGTTGGGCCAGAGGTTCACGCCTCCGCGACCTCCGCGTAGAGCTGCGACAGCTCGGGGACGCCCTCCTCGGCCCAGGCGTGCCCCGAGGCGACCACGTCGAACTCCCGCCCGGAGGGCAGCCGGACGACCGGCTGGCCGTCGGCCCTCAGCTGCCAGCGGGCGCCGGGCACGGAGCGCACGATCACGGTGCCCACGTACAGGCCCGCGTCGTTGCCTAGCCAGGTCAGGATCTCCTGGTCGCCGCGCCAGCGCGGGAGTATCTGGTCGAGCCGCTCCAACGAGCCCACGGAGTCGTCGAGTCGCACGCCCTCCCGGGACGCCTGGGAGCGGAGCAGATCGCACTCCGCGAGCAGTCCGCCGATGCCCTCGGCGTCATGGACCCGAGGGGCCCCGCGCCGCTTGCCCAGGAATGGGAAGTTCATACCTCCAGACTGTCATTCGTACCGCCGCGCGCACCACCGGGCGCGCGGACGGCACATCACGACTAGTGACCTGAGTCAGAGATATTCGGGTGGTTCTCGCGAGCTGCCCGGCGTGCCGGAGGCCGGATGCCGGCAGGCCGGGCCGGACCTGCCGGCCGCACGGCATCCGGCTGATGGCCGCGATCTGCCGAAGAATCTCTGACTCAGGTCACTAGGGTCTTTCGTTTGGATCGGGCCGGACCCCGCGAGCCCGGCATGATCCAAACGAGAGGACCTAGGAGACGTCCAGGTCGACCACGACGGGCGCGTGGTCGGAGGCGCCCTTGCCCTTGCGCTCCTCGCGGTCGACGTAGGAGTCGCCGACCGCCTTCGCGAACGGCGCGTTGCCGTACACCAGGTCGATGCGCATGCCGCGGTTCTTGGGGAAGCAGAGCTGGCGGTAGTCCCAGTACGTGTACGGGTGGTCGTACTTCAGCGGGCGCGGGACGACATCGGTGAGCCCCGTCCCGCGCAGGGAGGCGAGGGCCTCGCGCTCGGCGGGGGTGACATGGGTGGAGCCCTCGAAGGCCGCGCGGTCGTACACGTCGTCGTCGGTCGGCGCCACGTTGTAGTCGCCCAGGACGGCGAAGGGGCGGTCGCCCGCCGCGTCGTCCGCGACGGCGGCGCGCAGCGCCTCGAACCACTGGAGCTTGTAGGTGTAGTGCGCGTGGCCGACCTCGCGGCCGTTGGGCACGTAGACCGACCAGACGCGGACCGGGCCGCAGGTCGCGGAGATCGCGCGGGGCTCCTGGACGCCCTCGTACCCCGGGTCGCCGGGCAGGCCCTTGACCACGTCGGCGAGGCCGACGCGGGAGAGGACCGCCACCCCGTTCCACCGGCCCGTGGCGTGCACGGCCGCCTCGTACCCCAGCTCGCGCAGGGCCTCGACGGGGAACTGCGCCTCGGCGACCTTGGCCTCCTGGAGGCACAGCACATCGGTGCCGCTGCTCTCCAGCCAGGCGAGGAGCCTCGGCAGGCGGGCGGTGATCGAGTTCACGTTCCAGGTCGCGATGCGCATGTCCCCCAACCTACCCGGCGGCACCGACAGCGCGGTCCCGCCGGGGGCACCGCCGCCGGGGCCGCCCCCGGCGGGGCCCGGGCGCGGCGCCTCAGAGCCGGACCGAGCCGCCGGGGGCGAGCCGCAGGTGCTCGGTGCCGCCGAGCTGCCCGATCTGGCGGTCGTAGATCGGCCGGGCCAGATCGGTGAGCAGGGCGTCGTGGACGTCGTAGGCGCGGCGCGGGCGGACCTCGCGGACGTAGTCGATGACCTCGGAGATCTTGTTCCAGGGGGCCATGACGGGGAGCATCAGGGTCTCCACGGGGCGGCCGGGGACGGTGAGGGCGTCGCCGGGGTGGAAGACGGTGCCGCCGTCGACGAGGAAGCCGACGTTGGCGACGCGGGGGATGTCGGGGTGGATCACGGCGTGCAGTTCGCCGTGGACCTCGATGTCGAAGCCGGCGGCGGTGAAGGTGTCGCCGTGGCCGACGGTGCGGACCCGGCCGGGGAACGCCGCCGAGATCCGCTCCGCGACGGGGCGCGGCGCCCAGATCCCGGCGGCCGGGTTGTGCTCCAGCGCGGCGCGCAGCCGGGGCTCGTCGAAGTGGTCGGGGTGCTCGTGGGTGACGAGGACGGCGTCGGCGCCGACGGCCGCGTCCGGCTCGCTGAAACCGCCCGGGTCGAGGACGAGGGTCCGGCCGTCCTTCTCCAGGCGGACGCAGGCGTGCGACTTCTTGATGAGCTTCATGGGCCCATCCTGCCGCCGCGCCTGCGCACGACCGCGTACGACCGGGCCGGGCGCGCGCCGGGCGACCGCCGGAGGACGAGTGCGCCGCGGGCAGGGGTCCCGAGCGGGGTCGCGGCCCGCGGGTGACGCGCGCCCGGGGACGCCCCTGACGGGGCCCGGACCCCGCCTCGGGGAGAGCCCGCCCCGGGGCCCCTCGGGTCCCGGGTCTGCTCTCGGGCCCGCGCGTCCTCCCCCGGGGGCCTGGGTCCCCCCTCGGGTCCGGGGCCCCCTCGGGTTCGGGGCCCCCTCGGGTTCAGGGCCCCCTCGGGACCGGGGGCCTCCCCGGTCCGGGTCCCTACTCGGCGGGGGTCGTCTCCTCCTGGACGACCCGCTGGGCCACCCGGAAGGCGCTGTTCGCCGCGGGCAGGCCGCAGTAGACCGCCGCCTGGAGCAGCACCTCCTTGATCTCGGCGGGCGTCAGTCCGTTGCGCAGGGCGGCCCGGGTGTGCGCGGCCAGCTCCTCCAGGTGCCCGCCGGCGACCAGGGCGGTGAGGGTGACGCAGCTCCGGGTGCGGCGGTCGAGTCCGGGCCGGTCCCAGATCTCGCCCCACTCGCTGCGGGTGAGGAACTCCTGGAAGTCCCCGGAGAAGTCGTCCGTCCGCGACAGCTCGAGGTCGACGTGCGCGTCGCCGAGCACCTCGCGGCGCACCTTCAGCCCGGCGTCGTACGGGTCGGGCCGGGCGTGCGCCCCCGGCGTGCTCTGCGGGGGAACGGCCGCCGGGGCGATCTCGGCGATGGGCGCGTTGCGCGGCGGGGCGTGGACGACCGGTGAGGGGACGGGGACGGCCACCGGGGTCCGGGGGTGGTCGGGCACCGCGACGCCCTCCAGGGCGGGCTGGGCCGGAGCGGTGGAGGCGGTGGGCTCGGCGGCCTGGAGGACGGGGACGGCGGTCTGCCCGGTGTCGTGGACGGTCTGCCAGGCGGTGGTGAAGTGGCGCACCAGCAGGTCGGTGACGGCGGCGGGCTGCTCGACGGGGACCAGGTGGGAGGCGCCGGGCACGACAGCGAGGCGGGCGTCGGGGATGCCGGCCACCAGGGTGCGGGCCTCGGCGGGTCCGGTGACCTGGTCGTCGGAGCCGACCAGGACGAGGGCCGGGACACCGACGCGGCCGAGCTCGCCGCGGACGTCGAAGGCGGCGAGGGCCTCGCAGGCGGAGATGTAGCAGCCGGGGTCGGTGGTCCGCACCATCTGCACGGCCCACTCGGTGATCGCGGGCTGGGCGGCGGCGAATCCGCCGGTGAACCACCGCTCGGGCGCGCTGCGGGCGATGGGGTCGAGTCCGTTGGTGCGGACGACGACGCCGCGCTGCCGGAACTCGTCGGCGGTGCCGAAGCGCGGGGAGGACGCGATCAGCGCGAGGGAGGCCACGCGCTCGGGGCGGCGCAGGGCCAGCTCGATGCCGACGGCGCCGCCGAGGGCGCACCCGGCGTACCCGAAGCGCTGGACGCCGAGTCCGTCGAGGGTGGCCAGCAGCCGCGCGGCGAGGTCGGCGACGGAACCCGCCGGGTGGGCGGGGGCCCCGCCGTGGCCGGGCAGGTCGTACCGGAAGACCCGCCACTGGAGCGCCAGTTCGGGGACCTGCCGGTCCCACATGTGCCATGTGGTACCCAGTGAGGGACCGAGGATCAGGACCGGGGCCTCTTCCGGCCCGTCGAAGCGGTATTGCAGGTTCGGCGGTGTCTCACTCACGCCCCAGACCCTCTCACGTCTCACGAAATCTCACACAGCCCGGGGAAGCCGGCGCCCTGACGCGCCCGCGGCCCGACCCACCGGGCACGGCCGACGGCCTCGTCGACCGGGCCCGGCCCTTCGGCGGGTACGCGCGCCCCTGATACGGCGTGCTGCGACGACCGCGCTCCCGCCCGGTCCTCCCGTCGGCGCACGGCTTCCTCCATCAACGCAGTTGGCGGCTGCTCCGATTCTGCAGCACGGCGTGCGGTGCCGTCCCGAAGGACGGGGCGACGTGCCGGGAGACCTTTCGCGCCCTCCGATCGCCACCCGAGAACCATCTTCGGGAACGCCGCCGAACTCGTGCCGTGCGGTGGCGGTTTCGCGGAGATCGGGAGGTGATGCGGCACCCCGCTGCCGGCAGGGAAGGCGGGGCAGGAGGCCCGAGCGTCGTGGAGACGTACGCGCGCAGGCCGGGAACCTCCATGGGCCGGTACGCCCGTCCGCGGAGTTGCCCGACCGTGAAAGGCCCCGGTCCCGGGCACCCCGACGTACCGGAGTCCGGGTAACGGGCCATCCCGTTCGGCATCGTGGGGCCGCGGTCCCGCGCGGTCAGCGGCGTCACCGAGGACGACGCCGGGGTCGTCCCGGGCGTCCAGCGCGCGGCCGGCCAACGGGGCGGCGAGAACGGGCGGCGGTCTGCGTCGGCATCGGGTCCGCTCCTGCCCCGCACTCGCTCGATCCGTTCCCGGCCGTTCCCGGCCGTCCCCGTGCCGGGAACGCCGTGGGCGCGTGACGGGGGCGGTCGTGGCCCGGCGCCTGCCCGCGCGTGTTCCCGCGGCAGACCTGCGGGAACGGACCGTTCGACCGCCGCCCCGCCGAGGTGTGCCGCTCCGGCTGCCAGGGCGGCGCACCCCGGCGGGACTCGCTGGTCGGCGGCACAACCGCAGGTTCCAGGCGTTGGGGACCGGGCCGACCGGCGTGCGTCGGCGCGGGGGCGCGGATGTCCTGGAGAGTTACCCTCGCAGGCGCGGGGGCGGCTCGGGCAGCACCCGCTTCATCGGGACCGGCGACGCCCGGTCGTCTCGCACGTCGTGAAAGGACCACAGCATGACCGGCCGACGCCGTGCCCCCGCCGCATCCCACCGGCCCGTTGCCGAACCGGTCCGGCTCGACCTGTCCGATCCCGACACCCTGCGTCGTCTGTGGGACCTTCAGCGGGCCTCCTACGCGGTCGAGGCCCGGCTGATCGGCTTCGACGGCATCCCGCCCCTGCACGAGTCCCCTGAGCAGTTGGGCGCGTGCGGCGAGTCCTTCCTCGGGGTTCACGACGGGTTGAGCCTTGTCGGAGCGGTCGCCTGGACCCGCTCCCGGGACGGTGTCCTGGACATCTGTCGCCTCGTGGTCCATCCCGTCGCGCACCGCCGCGGCGTCGCGACGGCACTGCTCGACGCTCTGGACTCGATCGAGCCCGCGGAACTGACCGTCGTCTCCACCGGAACGGCCAACCTGCCCGCGGTCGCGCTCTACCGCCGGCGCGGATTCATACCCGTCGGCGAACGCCGGATCGCGCCCGGCGTCGCGGTCACGCTGCTGGAACGCGAGAACGCGTCAGCACCTCGGCCAACCAACGGTTCCCGGCCATCGCTCCTTTGAGCTCGTGTGCGCGGAACCGGACTCGGACGACGCGCCGCCGGTCCGGACGCGCGGGGGCGTCCCGGGTCCCCGGCGGGCGGGCGGCGTCGCGGGTCACGGGACGGCCGTCAGGGGCTCCGGCGTCCGGCATCGTGTTCGGGGTCTTCCCGGCCCGGCGGCTGGAGGCCGGCACTCCACTTCTCCTCGATGCGGCCGAGCCTCCACACGGCGAAGGCGACGATCCAGGTGGCGGTGAAGAGGCCGACGATGACGTAGCCGACGACGTTGAGGTCGAGGCCGCCGATCCAGTCCCAGAACGGACCGTGCAGGTCCAGCTTCTCGCCGACCAGGCCCAGGAGTTCGGCGGTGCCGACGATGAGGGCGACGGCGACCGACAGTCCGGTGATGGTGAGGTTGTAGTAGACCTTGCGGACCGGTCTGGAGAACGCCCAGCCGTAGGCGAAGTTCATGAAGGTGCCGTCGGCGGTGTCCAGCAGCGACATCCCGGCGGCGAAGAGGACCGGCAGGCACAGGATCGCGTACCAGGGCAGCCCGGAGGCGGCGCCGGTTCCGGCGAGAACGAGCAGGGCGACCTCGGTGGCGGTGTCGAAGCCGAGGCCGAAGAGCAGCCCGAGCGGGTACATCTGCCACGGCTTGGTGATCGACTTCATCAGCCGGCCCAGGAGCCGGTTCATCAGCCCCCGGTTGTCCAGCTGCCGTTCGAGCGCGGCCTCGTCGTAGCGCCCGGAGCGCATCTCACGGAAGACCTTCCGGATGCCGGCCAGGATGATCAGGTTGATGGCCGCGATGGCGTAGAGGAAGACACCGGAGACGGTGGTGCCGATCCACCCGGTGACGTCGTGGAGCCGGGAGCCGTCGTTCCGCACCGGTCCGGCCAGGGCCTTGATCCCCAGGGACAGCAGGACGGCGAGGGCGAGGACCACGCTGGAGTGCCCCAGCGAGAACCAGAATCCCACCGACAGGGGGCGCCGGCCCTCGTGCATGAGCTTGCGGGTGGTGTTGTCGATCGCCGCGATGTGGTCGGCGTCGAAGGCGTGCCGCATGCCGAGCGTGTAGGCGGTGACACCGATCCCGATCCCGAAGGTCCGCTCGCCCGGGTCGTGGTGGCCGGGAGCCGCGATCACCACCAGGGTGAACCAGCCGATGAGGTGCAGGGCGGCGATGAACGCGGCCATCCCGGCCACCCGTTGCCACTCCGCCCTGGTCATGCACCCGGCGACGCGGCACCGGCGGGACCCGGAGGCGGTGGCGGCTGCCATGTGCGTCCTCCTTCGCTTCTCCTCCGCCCGCTGCCCCGCACGGGCGGGACGACGGCTCCGCGGGACGGAGGACGGACGGCCCCACGGACGGGTGACGTGACGGGGCCCGCGCCGCACGGCCGTGTCCGGCGCGGGCCCCCGTCCGCCCGCCGACGCCTGCCGGCGGGCGGACGGGGTCACGAGCAGGGCGTTCCGGACGCCCCGGTCAGGGGGCGAGCAGGAGGCTGTCGCCCCGCTCCCGGGCGGCGGCGTAGCGCCTGGCCACGTCCTGCCAGTTGACGACGGCCCACATCGCGTCGATGAAGTCGACCTTCTGATTCTTGTACTGCAGGTAGAAGGCGTGCTCCCAGGCGTCGAAGACGAGGATCGGGGTCGAGCCCTGGCCGACGTTGCCCTGGTGGTCGTAGACCTGCTCGACGATGAGACGGCCGGAGAGCGGCTCGTAGGCGAGTACGCCCCAGCCCGAACCCTGCGTGGTGGCGGCCGCCTTGGTGAGCTGGGCCTTGAAACCGGCGAAGGAGCCGAAGGACTCGGTGATGGCGTCCGCGAGGTCGCCCACGCCGTCGGCCGCCCGCGGCTCACCGCCGCCGCCGTCCTTCGGGCTGTTCATGTTGTGCCAGTAGATGCTGTGCAGGATGTGTCCCGACAGATGGAAGGCCAGGCTCTTCTCCAGGCCGTTGACCGAGCCCCACTGCCCCTTGTCGCGAGCCTCGGCGAGCTGCTCCAGGGTGTCGTTGGCGCCCTTCACGTATGCGGCGTGGTGCTTGTCGTGGTGCAGTTCGACGATCTGCGGGTTGATGACGGGTTCGAGCGCGGCGTAGTCGTACGGAAGTTCCGGGAGCGTGTAGATCGCCATGGTCAGCGTCCTCCGGCGTTATTGCGAGTGATATGCAACTGCACGCTAACAGCAGCAGGTGCCCGGGGCGATCCGACGTCGGACCTACGACCTCCGGCCCGGCGCGGCGGGCCGGGGCGGGGTGGGCGGGGACGGATGCGCGGGCGGGGCGCTCGGGCGGAAGGGGGCCGACGGGGCGGCGGCGGGTCGGCACACGGCCCCGTACGCCCCGGCCTCCCGCCGACTCCCCCGACGCACCTGACGGGCGGGGCGGGGGCGGACCCCGGCCGGACCCCGGCGGGTCTCTTGTTGCACATATATTGCAACTACTAATGGTATGCGAGAGGGGACGGATCATGGGCGGGCCGGTGGTGCTGGGGATCGAGTCCTCGTGCGACGAGACCGGGGCGGGGATCGTGCGGGACGGGAAGCTCCTGGCCCATGCGGTGGCGTCGAGCATGGGCGAGCACGCGCGCTTCGGCGGCGTGGTGCCCGAGATCGCCTCCCGTGCGCACCTCCAGGCGTTCGGGCCGGTCGTGCGGCAGGCGCTCGACGAGGCCGGGCTGCGCCTCGGGCGGATCGACGCCGTGGCCGTGACCACCGGCCCCGGCCTCTCCGGGGCGTTGCAGGTCGGCCTGGCCGGAGCGAAGACCCTCGCCTACGCCGCGGGCGTGCCGCTGTACGGGGTGCACCACCTGGCGGGGCACGTCGCCGCCGACACCCTGGAGCACGGACCGCTCCCGGAGCCCTGCGCGGTGCTGGTCGTCTCCGGCGGCCACACCTCCCTGCTGCTGGTGGGTGATCTGGCGCGCGAGCCGATCCTGCATCTGGGGGACACCCTCGACGACGCGGCGGGCGAGTGCTTCGACAAGGTCGCCCGCGTCCTCGGTCTGCCCTATCCGGGCGGTCCCGCCGTCGACCGGGCGGCGCGGACGGGGAATCCGGACGCGGTCGCGTTCCCGCGTCCGCTCACCAGGGGCGGCGACGACCCGTACGCGTTCTCCTTCTCCGGACTGAAGACCGCGGCCGCCCGCTGGGTGGAACGGCACCGGCTGCGCGGCGAGGAGCCGTCGGTCGCGGACGGCGCGGCGGCGCTCCAGGAGGCCGTGGCGGACGTGCTGACCCGCAAGGCGGTGAGGGCCTGTCTCGACCACGGCGTGCGGACCCTGGTCGTGGTCGGCGGCGTGGCGGCGAACTCCCGTGTGCGGGCGCTGGCCGAACAGCGCTGCCGGTCCGCGGGGATCGAACTGCGGGTGCCGTCGATGACGCTGTGCACCGACAACGGCGCGATGATCGCGGCCGTCGGCGACCTCCTCGCCCGCTCCGGCGCCGAGCCCGCGCCGCTGAACGTGACGGTCGATCCGTCGGCACCGTTGGCGTACGCGTCCCTGACGCCGCTTCCGGCACCCTCGGCCGGGGCCGCCTGACGCCGGAGCACCTCGGCCCCGGACCCACGACGGCCGATCCGCCCGTTCCCGCCCGCGCGCGGCGGACGAGAGGAGCCGCCGCCCCCCGAAGCCCTCCCGAAGCCCTCCCGGATCACCCCGGATCACCCCGGGCCGCCCCGCGACCACCGGCGGCGCGCCAGGAACAGGCCGCCAGGGAGCGGACCGGCACCCTTCGTCGGCGACCGGCACCCGTCCCGGCCGGCCCACGACCGCCAGGGACGGAGCGGGACGGCACCGGAGCGCGCGGGACCGCAGGGGACCCCGTCCGAAGACGGAGCGGGAGGACCCGGGCATCGCGGGACCGAACGGGTTAGGTTAGGTTACCCTTACCTAACTCCTTGCCCGCCGAGGTTCCCATGACGCTGCTCTCACTTCCGCCCGCTCCGGAAAGAAACGATTCCGCGACCGAACGGCGGGTCCCCCGCCCCTTCCTCCTCACGACGAGCGTGTACGAGCCGGAGCGGGCGGTCAGCTGGCCGCCGCACCGGCACGCGGAGCACGAACTGCTCTGGTCCGACAGGGGCGTCGTGACGATGTACGCCGACGGCAGGCAGTGGACGGTGACGCCCGGGTTCGGCCTGTGGGTGCCCGCCGGCGTGGAGCACGAGGGCTCGACGCGCGATCACACCGAGGTGCGCGCGACGTACTTCGCACCGGACTCCTGGCGGCGGGCGTGGGACCGCCCCGTCGTCGTCAGCGTCATCCCCGCGGTGCGGCAGTTGCTCATGCACCTCAAGTACGCGCGGATGACGGCCGAGCAGCGCATCCGCGCGCAGCAGGTGTGCGTCGACATGCTGGAGGTCACCGAGTCGGCCCGGCTGGACGTGCCGCTCCCCCGGGACTCGCGGCTGGCGCCCCTCGTCGAGAGGGTCCTGCGGGATCCCGCCGACGACCGTTCCCTGGAGCAGTGGGCCGTGGTCCTGAACATCACCTCCCGCACCCTGACCCGTGCCTTCGCCGCCGAGGTGGCGATGGGCTTCGCCCACTGGCGACGGCTCGTCCGCATGCGGGCCGCCCTCGGCCAGCTCGCCGACGGTTCGAGCGTCAAGGTCGTCGCGCGGCGCGTCGGTTACAGCTCCACGAGCGCGTTCGTCGCGGCCTTCCGCAAGACGGTCGGCTGCACACCCGGTGACCTGGTGGGCCGCCCGTGAGCGGCGAGCCGGGAACCGCCGCCGGACTGTCCTGAACGAGACACGTCCTGTCCTCCCGCCTCGGCGGGACCGCCATAGCGTCGGGGGCACGCCGCCGCCGACCCACCACCCTCACCCGCGGACGCGGCCCGATCTGGAGTGTCCAACCGATGATGTCCGTCCCGCCGCGCTCCGTCGAGGTGACCGGCGCGCGGCCCCCGCACGGGGTCGCCGGGGGCAACGCCTCCCGCACGCTCCTGCTCCTCGTCATCCTCGCCGTACTGGCGGTGGTGACCGTCCTCAGCGTCGTCGTCGGATCGCGCGACATCCCCCTCTCCGTGGTCCGGCAGGCGGTGTTCTCCCCCACCGGTGCGGAGGACCACTTCGTGGTCCGCGACCTGCGCGTGCCCCGCACGGTGATCGCGATCGCGGTGGGCTCCTCGCTCGGTGTCGCGGGCGGGCTGATCCAGGCGCTCACGCGCAACCCGCTGGCCGATCCGGGCATCCTGGGCGTCGCCTCGGGTGCCGCGTTCGCCGTCGCCGTCGGCATCGGGGTGTTCGGGGTCGCGTCGATCTCCGGGTACGTGTGGTTCGCGTTCGCGGGCGCCCTGGTCGTGACGCTCGCCGTCTACGTCATCGGCGCCGCCGGCCGGGGCGGCGCCGATCCGCTGCGCCTCGTGCTGGCGGGGGTCGCCCTCGGGGCGGTGCTCAGCGGTCTCACGAGTGCCCTGACGCTCCTCGACCCCCGGGCCTTCGACAGCATGCGCAACTGGGGTGCCGGTTCCGTCGTCGGGCGGAGCCTGGACCTGGTGTGGCCGGTACTGCCCTTCCTGGCCGCGGGTTTCGTGATCGCCCTCCTCACGGCGCGGCCCCTGAACGCCATCGCGCTGGGTGAGGACATGGCCGCCGCGCTCGGCGCGAACGTCCTGCGCACCCGCGTCCTCGTGGTCGTCGCCGTGACCCTGCTGGCGGGCGGCGCCACCGCGCTGGCCGGTCCGATCGGCTTCGTCGGCCTGATGGTGCCGCACGTGGCACGGTGGATGGCCGGCCCCGACCAGCGCTGGATCCTCGCCTACACGCTCGCCCTGTCCCCGATCCTGCTGCTCGTCGCGGACATCGCCGGCCGGATGGTGATGCGCCCGGCGGAGATCCCCGTCGGGATCGTCACCGCGCTGGTGGGCGCTCCGGTGCTGATCGTGCTGGTCCGCCGGAGGAAGGTGAGCGGGCTGTGACCGCCTCCTCCCCCGACCCGTCCGCGGCGTCCCCCGCCCGGGTGGACTCCGGCCGCCGGGTGCTGCACCGGAACGTCCGGGGCGTCCGGCTCCGCCTCGACGTCCGCGTCGGCGCGGTGTGCCTCGTCCTCGTGGGCGTCTGCCTGGTCATGGGGGTGCTGGGTCTCGTCAGCGGGGAGTACCCGCTCACCCTCGCGCAGGTCGGGCGCGCGCTCTTCTCCGGTGCGGACGACTTCACCCGCACCGTCGTCGTCGAATGGCGGATGCCGCGCGCGCTCGCCGCGATCACCTTCGGCGCCGCGCTCGGGGCCAGCGGCGCCGTGTTCCAGTCCCTGACCCGCAACCCGCTGGCCAGTCCCGACATCCTCGGCTTCTCGGCGGGCGCGTACACGGGCGCGCTCGTCGTGATCATCGTCCTCGGAGGCACCTACCTCGACGTCGCGGCCGGGGCGCTGATCGGCGGCGTCACGACGGCGGCGGCCGTCTACCTCCTCGCCTTCAGCCGCGGGGTGCGGGGCTTCCGGCTCATCATCGTGGGGATCGCGGTCTCGGCGACGCTGGGGTCGCTGAACACGTGGCTGACGCTCACCGCCGACCTGGACTCCGCGCTGGTGGCCGCGGTCTGGGGGGCCGGATCGCTGAACGGCATCACCTGGCAGCAGGCCGGGGCCGGCGGTGTCCTGGTCGTGCTCCTCCTCGCCGTGACGCTGGTGCTGTGCCGCCCGCTGCGGCAACTGGAACTCGGCGACGACGCCGCGCGGGCGTTGGGGGTCCGCGTCGAGTCCGCCCGTCTCACCCTGATGCTGCTCTCGGTCGGACTCGTCGCGGTCGTCACGGCCGCGGCCGGACCGATCTCGTTCGTGGCGCTCGCCGCGCCGCAGATCGCCCGCCGCGTCACCCGCGCGCCGGGCGTCCCGGTGCCCGCCTCCGCCCTCATGGGGGCGGCGCTGCTCGCGGCCTCCGACCACGTCGCCCTCCACGCCCTTCCCGCGATGCTGCCGGTGGGCACGGTCACGGTGGTCATCGGCGGCGGGTACCTGATCTGGCTCCTCGTGCACGAGGCGAGGAAACGCCCGTGACCACCACACCCCCGTCCCGGAAGGCACGAGCATGACACCCACCGACCCCGGCGCCCCGACCACGACCGCGCCACCGGCACAGGCACCGGCACCGGCACCGGCACCGGCACCGGCACCGCGGCTGAGCGTCGAGCGGGCGAGCATCGGCTACGACCGGAAGCTGATCTCCGAGCGGCTCTCGGTCACCATCCCCGACGGGTCCTTCACGGTGATCGTCGGACCGAACGCCTGCGGCAAGTCCACCCTCCTGCGCGCGCTCTCCCGGCTCATCCGTCCGCGCGAGGGCGCCGTCCTGCTCGACGGCAGGGCCATCACCTCGTACCGGGCCAAGGAGGTCGCGCGGCGCCTCGGCCTGCTTCCGCAGACCTCGCTCGCCCCCGACGGCATCACCGTCGCCGATCTCGTCGCCCGCGGCCGCTACCCGCACCAGGGCTTCATCCGGCAGTGGACGGACACCGACGAGGAGGCCGTGCTGAACAGCATGGCCGCGACCGGCGTCACCGACCTGTCGGCCCGGCTCGTCGACGAGCTGTCCGGCGGCCAACGCCAGCGCGTGTGGGTGGCGATGGTGCTCGCGCAGGAGACGCCGCTGCTGCTCCTCGACGAGCCGACCACGTTCCTGGACATCGCGCACCAGATCGACCTGCTGGAACTCTTCACCGATCTGCACCTCGCCGGCAACACGCTCGTCGCGGTCCTGCACGACCTCAACCACGCCGCCCGCTACGGCACCCACCTCATCGCGATGAAGGACGGCCGGATCGCCGCCGAGGGACCGCCGGAGTCCGTCGTCACCGAGGAACTCGTCGCCGAGGTCTTCGGCCTCGCCTGCCGCGTCGTACCGGACCCGGTGACGGGTACCCCCACGGTCGTCCCGCTCGGGCGCGACCGCGGTGCCGCCGCGTCCGCCCGGAGTCCCGAACGCGACGCGGGGCGTCCGCCGCACGTCCCGTCCCCTGCCTAGCGTGGATCACGAGGCGCCCCCGCCTCACGCACCACGTGGTCCCGCACGCGGGCCCTTCGAGCATCCTCAAGGAACCCCATGCCGTCTGCACTCCCCTCCCCGGCCCGCGCGGGCCTCCGGCCGGCCGCCCGCCGCGGCGCCCCCGCCTGGCTCTGCGCCCTCCTGGCCGTCGGTCTGCTCTCCGGATGCTCCTCCGGACCGGAAGCGAAGGCGGCCGGCGGCGACGCCCCGGCCCGGACCATCGACTTCGCCTACGAGGGCTACACGGCGACGCTCCCCGCCGACCCGCGGCGCGTCGTCGTCCTCGACAGCCGCAGCGGGCTGGAGATGGCGCTCCTCGCCGGCTACCCGATCGTGGCCACCGCCCACGGCCAGGACAGCCCGCTGTCGCCCCTGGTCGACAAGGACGCCGCCCACCTCAAGAACTCGGCGTTCGACCTCAACCGGGAGGAGATCGCCTCCTACGATCCGGACCTCATCGTGGTCGGCGCCGGCTGGTGGAAGTACTACGAGGGCGAGAACTTCAAGCTCGACGAGATAGCCCCGGTCCTCGCCGTCAACGACGGCCTCGACGTCGAGGGGGCCACCGTCGACGACCCGTTCGTCGCGATGACCGACCAGCTCACCCTGCTCGGCCGCACCGACCGCGCCGAGCGGGCGATCGCCGGGTACGACAAGGCGGTGAAGGACGCGCGCGCGAGGATCGGCGACTACGCCGAGGGCAGGAGCGCGACGGTCATCCACGCCCCCGTCGACAACTTCACCGTCATCTCCGACGAGTCGGTCTACCAGGTGGTCCTCCCCGCGCTCGGCTTCACGATCCTCGAGAACGAGGAGATCAGCAGCGCCCCGCCCAACCAGTCGGGCTCGGGGCACATGCTCAGCTACGAGAACGCCGTGAGCGCCCTGGGCGACGCGGACGTGCTCCTCGTCTACAAGGCGGAGAAGGACCTCCAGCCGGACCCGCTGCTGCGGCGCGTCCCCGCGGTCGCCGACGGCCACTGGATCGACGGCAACCTCGCCGAGCGGTTCGGCTTCGCGCTCACCTACACGAGCTTCGTGAACGGCATCGCCGACGCCGTCGAGAAGTTCGACGACTTCTGACGACCCCGGGCGCGCCCCCGGGCGACCGCCGGGCGCGCCCGATCCGCAGGGGTGGTGCGCACACCGCCCCCGAACCAGGAGAGACAGCATGGCCGACGACACTCCAGCCGCCCGCCTGCCCGCGGACTACGTCCCGCGCATCCACCGCGCCGAGGTGACCGGCGTGGAGCGGACCGGACCGGGGATGGTGCGGGTGCGCTTCGGCGGAAGCGATCTGCGCGACTACCCCACCACCGGGACCGGCGACGAGTACGTCCGGATGTTCTTCCCCGACCGGCCCGGTGACGAGGTCCGCCTCCCGCGGATCACCACCCTGCGCGGATGGGAGTACCCCGACGGTGTGGAGCCCTCCCCCATGCGCGTCTACACCGTCCGCGACCACGCGCCCGGCCGGCTCACCGTGGACTTCGTCGTGCACGACGGCGGGGTGGCCGCGGCCTGGGCCCGGCGGGCCCGGCCGGGGGACGCCGTCGGCGTCAATCCGCCCTGCGGCCTCTACGAACGGCCCGGCACCCTCACCCGGCAGCTCCTCGTCGCCGACGAACCGGGGCTGCCCGCCGCGCTGCGGCTCGCGGAGCTGACCGCCGGTGAGGTGCGCACCACCCTCCTCGTCGAGGTCCGCGACCCCGCCCACCGTGCCCGCGCCGGCGTCGGGGGCGTCGAGTACGTCTGGCTGGACGGCAGCGGCAACGGTGTCCGCGGGAGCCGGCTCCTCGACGCCCTGCGCGAACTGGCCCCGGGCCACGACACCTATGTGTGGGTCTCGACCGAGGGGCGGCTGAACCGCGCGGTGCGGCGGTACCTGCGGCACGAGCGGGGACTCCCGGCACACCACTACAAGTGCGTGGCGTACTGGCAGGAACGCGCGGAGGCCTGGCGGGCACGGTACGAGGAACTCGGGCCGGAGTTCGCGTCGAAGGCCCGCGCGGTGCGGACCGCGGAGGGCCGCGACCCCGAGGAGGCCGCCGACGAGATGGACGGCCTGTACGAGGCGGCCGGGCTCTGAGGCACCGGGCCCCGGGCTCCGCCCTCCGCCCGGTGGCGGGACCCCCGGGACCGTCCCGGTGGAGACCGCCCGCTCCGGGAGGACCGCCGTGGTGCGGGCCCGTCCAGCCCGCACCGCGGCGGTCCTCCCGGTCGTGTGCCTCCCGGTGGCGGGCCGTGCCGTGGCGCACCCGCGCACGGCCCGCCACCGGAGGGACGGCCCGCCGGGGTGGCACCGCGCGCCCCCGGCGGGCACGACCCGTCATCGGCCCCGAGCCCGCTATCGGGGCGGGGCGGCCGCCGGGCCCGGGAGGCGGCCGGTGCGGCGGGCCCACGCCTCGAAGGCCACGGTCATGAAGGGCGGTACGGCGGCCAGCAGGGCGAGGAGCGTCGTCCGGCCCAGCCGCCACTTGAGCCGGACCGCCACCAGGACGGTCAGGAGCACGTAGGCGACGAAGGCGGCGCCGTGGAGCGCGCCGAAGATCCGGACGCCGAGTTCGGTGGTGCCGGGGACGTACTTGACGTACATCCCGGCCAGCAGGCCCGCCCAGGTGCACGCCTCCACGACGGCGACCCAGGTGAAGAGGCGCGGCAGGAGCCCGATGGTGGCACCGGTGGTGGCGGCACCGGTGGCCTTGGCGACGGCGGTGGCGGTGGCCCTGGCGGGTCCGGCGGCCGGTGGAGCCGGTGCGTCCGACGCGGGCGGGGCGGCGTCGGCGGGCGGGGGCGGTGTCCCGGGGCGCGTGGGCCACAGGGCGCGGTCGCCGAGGAGGCGGACCACCGCGGGGACCAGGAGGGGCCGGATGACGAAGGTGTCCAGGAGGATGCCGAAGGCCATGGCGAAGCCGAACTGGAAGAGTTCGCGGATCGGCTGGGTCATGAGGACGGCGAACGTCGCCGCGAGGACGAGCCCCGCGGAGGAGACGACGCCGCCGGTGCGCGTGACGGTGGCGCCGATGGCCCGCGCCGGGGGCAGGGTGCGCAACTCCTGCTTGAACCGGCTCATGATGAAGATGTTGTAGTCGACGCCGAGCGCGACGAGGAAGACGAAGATGTACGCGGTGACCCTGTTGCCGATCCCCTCGTCGCCGAGGACGGTCAGGGTGAGGAAGGTGGTGGCGCCCAGGGTGGCCAGGAAGGACAGGACGAGCGTCGCGACCAGGTAGAGCGGGGCGAGCAGCGAGCGCAGCAGGAGTCCGAGGACCGCGGTGACGACGGCGAGGATCAGGAGCGCCACGAGGGTGGTGTCGCGGTCGAGGGCCGAGCGGATGTCCGCGGTCCGCGCCGTCTCCCCGCCGACGAGCACCGTGGCGTCCGCCACGCCCGCGTCGTGGGCGGCGGTCCGCGCGGCCCGGCCGAGCGGGTCGACCGTGTCCAGTGCCTCGGAGCCGTACGGGTCGAGGTCGAGGACGACGTCGTAGAAGGCGGTCCTGCCCCCGTCGCCGAAGCGCGGTGCGCCGACCCGGCCGACGTCGTCGGTGCCGGCCAGCGCGTCGGCGACGGCACCGGCGGCGGTCCCGGAGCGCAGGTCGCCGCCGGAACGGACGACGACGGTGGCCGGTGCGGTCTCGCCGGGCCCGAACTGCGCCTGGATGAGCCGCTGTCCCCGCGCGGACTCGGTGGCGGTCCGGAAGCCGCTGAGGGTGTTGTAGCTCTCCCGGTAGCCGAGCAGCCCGGCGCTCATCACCACGAGCAGGACGAGGACGGCCGAGACGACGCGCACCGGCGCCCGGCCGACCAGGGCGGCGACCCGGTGCCAGAGTCCCGCGCCGCGGCCCCGCGCGGCGGCCCGGTCCACGCCGCCCGGCCAGAAGACGCCCCCGCCCAGCAGGAGGATCAGGGCCGGGACGAAGGTGAAGGCGACCGCCGCCATGACCGCCACGCCGAGGGCGAGGTAGGGCCCGAAGCCGCGCAGCGCCGGGGAGACGGCCGCCAGCAGGGCGAACATGGCCAGCACCACGGTGGAGGCGCTGGCGAGGACGGACTCGGCGGTGCGGCGCACCGCGGTCCGCATCGCGCGCGGACGGTCCGGCTCGTCGAGGAGCGCCTCGCGGTAGCGGGCGGTGATGATCAGCGCGTAGTCCGTTCCCACGCCGAACAGCAGCACGGTCATGATCGAGACGGTCTGCGAGCTGACCGTGATGATCCCGGCGTCCGCGAGGAGCGCCCCGGCCGCCTCCGACACGCGCATCGCCACGCCGACGGCGAGGAGCGGGACGAGGGCCATCAGGGGCGACCGGTAGATGACCAGGAGCGTGAGCAGGACGAGCAGGACGGTGCCCAGGAGCAGGACCTTGTCCCCGCCGCCGAAGACCTTCACGGTGTCCGCGGCGATCCCGGCGGGGCCGGTCACGGCGACCTCGGTCGGTCCCGCGCGGTCGGCCGCGAGGGTCCGCACCGCGTCGACGGCGTCCCGGAAGGACTCGTCCGTGGGGCTTCCGGACAGGGTGGCGACGATCATCCGGGTCCGGCGGTCCGGCGAGACCAGGTCCGCCCCGCCTCCGGGCGCGGTCTCCGCGGAGACGACCTCGACGACCCGGTCGGGCCGGGCGGCCCCCGACAGGGCCCCGGTGATGCGGGCCACGGCCGCGCCGGCCTCCGCCTCGGCCCGCTCGCCCCGTCCGCGCACCACGATGACCGCGGGTGTCACGTCCTGCCCCGGGAGCTCGGCCCGGATGAGGTCGCGGGCCCTCATGGAGTCCGAGGCGGCGGGCGGGAGGTTGGCGGAGGCGTTGTCCTCGACGGAGTCCAGAGCGGGGGCGAGCCCGGCGAGGAGGCCCGCGACCAGTACCCAGAGGGCCACCACCGCGGCGGCGCTCCTCCTCGACGCCAGGAGACGTCGGAGCGTGCGGGAGGGGATCGGCGGCATCGGTGACCTTCGGCAGGAGAGGCACGGACAGATGTTGGAGACAGGGGTGTCGCCAAGAGGGGGTCAAGTTAGCACGGGGTCCCCGGCCGCCCCGCGGACAGGGGATAGATTGGGGCGGGACGGCACGGCGTCGGAGGCGGAGCGGAGAGCATGCCCAGGATCGAGGCCAGCAGCGTCCGTGAGCACCGGGCCCAGCGGCTCGCCCAGCTCATCGACGCGGCGGAGGCCGTGCTGGGGGAAGACGGCATGGAGGGCCTCACCGCGGGCGCGGTCGCCGCGCGGGCCGGGATGGCCCGCAACAGCATCTACCGCTACTTCGACTCCATCGAGGACCTGCTCGAACTGGTCGTGACCCGCGAGTTCCCCGCCTGGATCGAGGCCGTGGAGCGCGCGGTCGCGGCCGGGACCTCGCCGCAGGAGCGGGCGGCCCGCTATGTCAGGGCCAACCTGGAGCAGGCCGCGCGCGGCACCCACGGCCGGCGCGCCTCCCTCTCCCGGGCCACGCTCTCCCCCTCGGCGCGGGCGCGCGTGCGGGAGCTGCACACCTCCCTGCACGAGATCCTCGCCCGGATCGTCGCCGACCTGGGGCGGCCCCGGCCGGAGCTGACCGTCGCCGTGCTCCAGGCCGTCGTCGACGCCTGCATCCGCAGGATCGACCAGGGCGACGAGGTGGACGCCGTGTCCGACTTCGCGGCGGAGGCCGTGCACCGGCTGCTGGCACACGACCGCTGACCTCCGGGAACGCGTGGAGCCGGCCGGCGGACGGGAGCGGCGGGCGGCACCGGCCCCGTGATCCCGCGCGTCCCGGCCGCTCCCGGGTCCGCGCGGCGGGCCGGGTCGCCGCTGCCGAACAGGGGCCGGGTCCGGCGCGGCAGCCCCGGGAACAGATACCCACCGGGGTATGTTGCCCATGGTGTCCGCCGCGCACCGACCGGCGTCGCCGCGTCCGGACGCCCGCTGTTCACGATCGTTCGACCTGGAGTGCAGACATGGAGTTCGGGATCACCGTCACGCTCGAAGCCCCCTTCACGGACACGGTGGAGAGGGTCCGCGCGGCACTCGCCGAGGAGGGCTTCGGCGTCCTGACCGAGATCGACGTGCGGGCCACGATGAAGGAGAAGCTCGGCGAGGAGATGGAGGAGTACCTCATCCTCGGCGCCTGCAACCCCGCCCTGGCCCACCGCGCTCTCGGCGTCGAGCGGCGGATCGGCCTCCTCCTGCCCTGCAACGTCACGGTGCGCGCCGTGCCCGAGGGCGTCGTCGTGGAGGCGATGGACCCGGCCCTGCTGGTCCAGGTCACCGGACGCGCGGAGCTGGACCCGGTCGCGGGCGAGGCCGCCGAGCGTCTGACCAGGGCCCTGGCCTCGCTGACGGGCTGAGACCGGAAGGCCGGTACGGGACCACCGGTCCGGGGCCACCGGTCCGGGGCCACGGGTCCGGGGCCACGGGTCCTGGCCGCCCCGGGCCGCGTCACCGTTCCGCCGGTGCCTCCGGGCGGCGCGCCTCACCGCCCCCCGGTTGCCGGGCCGCCCCACCCCCGCCGTTGCTCCCGCGCGGCGTCGGCGTCCCGCGCCGGTTGCCCCGCGCCGCCTCATCGCCGCGCCGCTCCCTCCGGGCCGCGTCGACGCCCAGTGGCCTCTCCGGGCGGCGTCATCACCCCGTCACGCCTCCGGGAAGCGCGAGGAGCCGGCCTGCGCGCCGGTGTCGTCCCGCACCGGGAGGCGGGCGGGTCCGCCACCGCCGGGCCCGGTCGGGAACCATCGCCGGACACCGGCTCGGGCATGAACGGCACGAGCGCGAACTCCCCCGCCCGGGAACGGTGTCACGCCGTCCCGGACGGACATCGCGTTCCGTGCCGCGCCCGTCGGCGCTTCGGGCTCCCCCGACGGGCGGAATCCCCGGCTCGCCCCACGGCCGCCGGGAGAGGTCCCCGTTCGCGCACGCAGGTGCCCGACGGCGACGGCCCCCGCTCCCCGGTCCCCGGAACGGCACGCGGAGGCGGGTCAGGCCCCGGGCACGGCACACCGTCCGGCCCATCCGGTGGCGGCCACGACCTCGCGCGCGATGGCGGCGACGGCCCTCCCGTCCGTCGCCACCCGCACCGTCCCCGCGGGAACGCGCCGGTCCAGCAGCCGCGCCTTACGGACGCTGCCCTCCAGTTCCGCTTCCAGCTCCGAGCCGAGTTCACGGCGCGTCAGCCGCTCGTGGACGGTCGCGTCGGACGCGGTGAGGAGGACGCGCACGACGCGCACCTCCTCCCCCATGGCCCGCCGGAACATGCCGGCCGTCTCGGGCAGCACGCTGAGCGTGTTCGTGTAGACCAGCCGACGGTGGCCGCGTCGCGCGAAGTTGGCCCACACCGCGGTGAGATTGCACTCGGCGATCTCCGAGCGGTCCGGGTCCCCCTCCGGCGCCGGATGCACCTGGCCCATGAAGTCGCCGTCGACGACCGCGTGGGCGACCGCCGCGGCCCGCAGCAGCGCCGAGACCTCCCATCCCACGGTCGTCTTGCCGGCCCCGGCCCGGCCGCCGATGAGGAGCACTTCCGCCTGGTCCATGGGGATCAGGGTGCCCGCCCGCGCCGGTCCCGCGCGAGGGGATATCGGCCGGTCCCGGGTCCGGACGCCCCGACGGGAGCAGGCCCGGCGGCGGGGGCACCCGCCTCGGAACGGCCTGAGCTTCGTGACGGCCCGCCGGAACGGGGCCGGACCGGCGGGCCGGGGCCCCGGCCCGCCGGTCCGGCCCACCCCACCCCGCCCGGTCCGTGCCGTGCCGTGCCCGCACTCCGTCGGCCGGTGTTCCGGACCGGCCCGAATCCGCCGTTTCCGTCGAACCGGCCGACCGCGCGGTGATTCGGACACTTCACCCTTGGCCGGACGTCGTCTCGACAACGGCCGCCGGCTGTAGCCGAATGTCCCTGGTCGGCACGTGCCGCACTCCAGCAGGTGAACAACAGGGGTCCTATGGTACGAATCCGCTCCGCTCCGGAGGTTCCGGCACCGGTCGCACCCGGCCGCGCCGACTCGCCCTCGGCGAGCGACGCCCCGAGGAGTCCGCGGGCCCTCCGACGAGCCCCGGACCCGGGGTCCACCACGCGGCGGCGTCCGCCCGGAGGACGTCCGCCCTCCGAGGCTCCGCCGCCCGCCTCCTCGGCGCCGAGCACCCGCTCAACGCCGTTCCCCGGCAGGGCTCCGGCGGCTCCCACCCCGGGAACCGGCCGCGTCTCCCCCGCCCCGGCCCTTCACGGACCGCGCGGACGGCTGCGGCCCAGGGTGCCGTTCCGAGCCGAACGCCCTTTCTCAGCAGGCCACTTCGGGAACCCCGTCGTCCCCGCGGCCACGGATCGCCCGTGGAGACCGCCCGCCCCGTCCGTCCGGACCGGCACACGCGGGGCACCGCGGCATCACCGGCGCCTCTGACGCTCCGTCACCCCGCCCGGTTCCGCCCGGCCGCCCGTCCCCCTTCCCTCTCCCGCAGCACTCTTCCGGAGGTCAACATGACGCACGCGCAGAGTCCTTCCACCACCGCCCCCGCCGAGGACGGGCAACCCGTCGAGCTGGACGCCGTCGTCGTCGGTGCCGGTGTGGCCGGCCTGTACCAACTGCACCAGCTCCGCCGGCAGGGACTGCGGGTCAGGGCGTTCGACAGCGCCGACGACGTCGGCGGGACCTGGTGCTGGAACCGGTACCCCGGGGCGCGCTTCGACAGCGAGGCGTACATCTACCAGTACCTGTTCTCCGAATCCCTCTACAAGGACTGGAGTTGGAGCAGGCGGTTCCCCGACCAGGGCGAGGTCGAGCGGTGGATGCACTACGTCGCCGACACCCTGGACCTGCGCCCCCACATATCCCTCTCCACCACCGTGACCAGCGCGCACTTCGACGAGGGCCGGGGGCGCTGGACCGTGCGCACCGACCGGGGCGACACGGTCGACACCCAGTTCCTGGTGAGCTGCGCGGGCATGCTCTCCGCGCCGCTCGACGAATGGTTCCCGGGGCAGGACACCTTCCACGGTCCCGTCGTGCACACCGCGCGCTGGCCGCGCGAGGGGGTGGAACTGCGGGGCAGGAAGGTCGCGGTGATCGGCACCGGGGCGACGGGCATCCAGGTCGTCCAGACCATCGCCGACCAGGTGGACCGGCTCACCGTCCTCGCCCGCACCCCGCAGTACGTCCTGCCCATGAAGAACCCCTCCTACGGTCCGTCCGAGGTGGCGGCGTACAAGGACCGCTTCGAGGAACTGCGCGGCACGCTGCCCGAGACCTTCACCGGCTTCGAGTACGACTTCACCCACACCTGGGCCGAGTGCACCCCCCGGCAGCGGCGGGACATCCTGGAGGAGGTCTACCAGGACGGGTCCCTCAAGCTGTGGCTGGCGGGATTCGGCGAGACCTTCTTCGAGGCCGACGTCAACGAGGAGGTATCGGAGTTCGTCCGCGAGAAGATGCGCGAACGCCTGCGGGACGAGCGGCTGATCGACCTGCTGGTGCCCAGGGACTACGGATTCGGCGAGCGCAGGGTCCCCCTGGAGAACGGCTACCTGGAGACCTACCACCGCGACAACGTGGAACTCGTGGGCGTGGCCGACAACCCCATCACCCGCTTCGTCCCCGAGGGGATCGAACTGGCCGACGGCTCGGTGCACGCCGTCGACGTGATCATCATGGCCATCGGGTTCGACGCCGGGACCGGCGCCCTGACCCGCATCGACCTGCGCGGACGGGACGGGCGCAGCCTCCGGGAGGAGTGGGGTCACGACATCCGCACGACGATGGGGCTCGCCGTCCACGGCTACCCCAACCTCCTCACCGCCGGGGCGCCCCTCGCCCCGGCCGCCGCGCTGTGCAACATGACGACCTGTCTGCAGCAGCAGACGGAGTGGATCTCGGACGCCATCGGCCATCTGCGCGGCACCGGAGCCTCGGTCATCGAACCCACCGCGGAGACCGAGCAGGCGTGGGTCGACCACCACGAGGAGACGGCGAACGCCATGCTGCTGACCCGCACGGCGTCCTGGTACATGGGGGCCAACATCCCCGGCAAGCCCCGCCGCATGCTCTCCTACACCGGCGGTGCCGGGGCCTACCGCCGCAAGTGCGCGGACGTCGCGGCGGCCGGATACCCGGGATTCCGCATCGAGTAGACCTCCCGTGCGCCACCGTGCGCGCCGGGCGGCGAACGCCGCCCGGCGCGCGTGGCCGCCTTCCCCGGGGCCGGCCGCCCCCGTCGCACGGGCGGGCCGGCACCGGGGAGGGGGCCGGCCCGGCTCCCAGCTCAGGCCCACGAGGCGGCCTTCCGTCGGATCGGGCCTGGTGACGCTCACCCGTGGCACGACGGCGCGCCCCCGGGTCAGTCCTCTCCGGGGTACTCGGCGGGGCCGCCGGGGCCGGTCAGGGCGTCGGCCGGGTCGAGGTCGGGAGCGCCCCTGGGCCACCAGTCGTCGCGGCCCGGCTCGGACTCGTAGGCGTACCACAGCCCCGTGCGGCCGAGGCGGAGCTGGAGGTGGCCCTGGGGGTGGGTGAGGTGGTTGCGCCAGGGCCGGAAGGCGGGGTGCCCGGCGGCGAGCAGCAGGGGGCGGGCACGGTCGAAGCGGCCGGCCGGGGGGTCCCACGGGTCCTCCAGGGTGGCGAGGCCCTCCGGACCGCCCTGCCGCCAGGCGGCCACCGCGCGGGCCAGCTCGGGGGTGCCGCGGCCGGTGGCGCGGGCCAGGTCAGCGTAGAGCGCGCGGCTGCCCGCGGTGAGTCCCGACCCGGGGCGGGCGGCGGCGAGGCGGACGGCGTCCTGCCACAGCGTCAGCCCGCCGACCGGGTCGCGGCCCGTGGTCAGCAGCGCGTGCGCGCGGGCGGCGGCGTCCGTGGCCAACTGGTCCAGCGCGAACGGGTCCGGGCCGTCCGGGGAGGCCGGGAAGGCGGGCGGCTGCTCGGGGTGCGGCGGCGCGGGCAGCGGGGGCGGCAGCGGCGGGAGCGGACGCCCGGCCAGCGCGTCGGCGGCCCGGACGCCGGGCGGTCGCGCCGACCGGTCCGACGCGTCCCGCGCCGCGCGGGCGGCACTGCGGCGGGACAGGGTGTCGAGCAGCCCGCGCTCGCCCCGGCCGCGCAGCAGCAGGAGGACGAACGGGTCGGCGTCGAGCAGGCGTGCCGTCTGGTAGCAGAGGGCGGCGGCGTGCTTGCAGGGGTGGCCGGAGTCGGGGCAGTTGCACTGCGGGACGAGGTCGCCGGGGCCGGGCAGGAGCGGGACCCCGCAGTCGGCGAGGGAGTGCGGCAGTTCCTTGTCGAGCAGGGCGGCGATGTGGCCCGGCCGCTCGGTGGCGGCGTCCAGGAACCGGTCCCAGTCGGTGTCGTCGAGCGTGCGCAGCCGGACCTGGACGCGGTACGGGCGGGGCCGGGCGCCCTGGACGTACGCCAGGACGTGGCCGGGGGTCACGGTGACGGCGTCGACGTGTCCCCGCTCGGCGTATCCCCGGCCCCGCGCGAGCCGCCGGGGGTCGAGCGCGCCGTCCTCCAGCGCCCGCACCCACGCCGCGCCCCACCACGTCGCGGCGAATCCGTCCTCTCCCGGCGCCTCTCGGGGCGGGAAGGCGGGGAAGGTGCGGCGCAGGTCGCCGTCCCGGTCCGGGGCCGCCATGGAACGGGGCGCGCGGGGGGCCGCCGGTACGGCCGACTGCTCCGCCCGGGGCGGCACCGCGCCACGGGCGGCACGGGAACGGGGCGGTGACGCCGTATCCGCCGCCGGGGACCCGGACCGGGAGGTGCCATCGGCCGCCGGGGACCCGGGCCGGGGCGCGGGACAGGCCGCCCGGGACGCCTCGCGCGGGGGGCGGTTTCCGGGATCGGCGATACCAGAGGCCCGGAGGCCGGACCGGTGCCCGGTGCCGGCCTGAGCGCCGGCCCCGGCCGCGGCTCCGGCCACAGGACCAGGCTCCGGCTCCGGCATGGTTTCGGACCCGTGTCCGCCCACGGGTTCGGCTCCCGACTCCGGTCCGGACTCGTCTCCGGACCCGCCCCTGTCCCAGGGCGCGACCCCGGGCTCGGAACCAGCCCCATGCTCGTCGAAACCGGGCTCAACCCCGGAATCCGGCCCGCTCTCAGCCTCAGCCCAGCCCCCGGCCCACGACAGGAAGCCGGGCTCGGAACCGGAAGCCCCGGGCTCGGAACCGGTCCCGTGATCGCCCCCGGGCGCAGCCCCGGACCCGTCGCCGGTCCAGCCCTTCGCCCGGGGCGCGAAGCCGGACGCGGAGGGCGAGGACCCGAACTCGGAACCGGACCGGACTTCACCGCCGGGGCCACCTCCGGAACCCGGTCCGGAATCGGCTCCTGCCCCGCGCCTGGCCCTGGTTCCGCACCCGGGCTCGGAGCCGGAAGCCCCGGGCTCGGAACCGGTCCCGTGATCGCCCCCGGGTGCCTCCACCGGCCCGGGCCGGGGCTCCGGATTCCGCTCGGAGCCGTCCGCGCCCCGCTCCCCGGAGCCGGAACCATGCTCCGAACCAGGCCCGTCGAGAAGCCCGGGACCCCCTGCCGGATTCGAACCGGTGCCCCTGAGAAGCCTGTTGACCGGCGTGTGCTCCGAACCGGTCGCGCCGCGCCCGGGAGCGCCCGAACCGCGCCACGGCTCGGACACCGGCGGGCTCAGGGCACCGTCCGGATTCCGCCCCCGGGGCGGGCGGACCGCAGGGCTCTGTGCCGCCGCCTCGGGGCCGGGGCCCCCGGCGGCGAAGCCCTCGGCCCCGGGGCCCTCCCCCCGCGGAGTCGCCGTTCCGGCCGAAGCCGCCACCGCGGCGGCGCCGTTGGCCGAGGCGGCCTCCTTGTCCCAGGGCAGCCGGAAGGCGTCCGCCAGCGCCTCGCGCACCTCACGGGCCCGCGCGTCGCCATGGGGAGCACCGCCCCGGAGACCGCCGCCCCGGTGTCCGGGTCCGGCGGCCGTACGGCGGGAACGCCGCCCCCGCCCCGCTTCCGCCGCGTCCTTCTCCGCCGACGCCTTCCGCCGGGCCTCCCGCAACGCCTCGCGCGCCGCGTCCCCGGGGCGGCCGCCCCGCGCCCCGACGACCGGGGCGGGTACGGCGGTGCGGTGGTCCGCCGGTGCCCCGGCGGCTTCGGCCTCCGCACCGGGCGCCGGGCGCGACCCCGCCCCGCCCGCCACCGCATCGGCATCGGCATCGGCATCGGCGACAGGCGAAGACGCCCTGGTCGGCTCCGTCCCGTCGGTGATCCCCTCGGTCGCCGCCCCGGCCCCCGGCCCGCCCCGCGCGACCGAGGCTCCGGCCCCGCCGTCGCCAACGGCCGGGGACCGCAGGCCCTCCGTGCCGACCGCGGCGCCGCGCACGGCACCGGTCCCATGGACGGATCCCGCGCCACCGGTCCCCCGGGCCCGGTCCGCGCCGGTCCGCGCCCCCTCCGGATCGGGTGCGGCGGCCGGAACGTCCTCGCGGTCGGCCGGGGACGGCGCGGCCGCTACCGCCATCGCCGCATCGCCGGACGGCCCGGCGCCGGCGTCGGCACCCGCGTCGGGGCCGGGCATCCGCTGGGCGCCACGAGCACGGCGCAGGGCCGCGCGGGCCGCGTCGGCCGGACGCCGCGCGTCGGGACGCACGGACCCGGACGACGCCCCGGGCGCCTCCGCCTCCGGCCGGGCCGGTGTCCCCGGCTCCTCCGACTCCTCGCCACCGGCCTGCGTCAACGCGTCACGATCCGCCGGGGCGATCGGAGGGGACGGCGGCGGAGCCGACGGGGGCGGTGCCTCCCCCCGCGCCGCGCGCAGGGCCGCACGGGCGGCGTCGGCCGGGCGGGGGGTCATGACGGCCTCCGCAGGGACACCAGATCGGTCAGCTCGCGGTCGGTCAGCTCGGTGAGCGCGGACTCGCCGGTGCCGAGGACGGCGTCGGCCAGGGCCCGCTTGGCTTCGAGCATCTCGGCGATGCGGTCCTCCACCGTGCCCTCGGTGATGAGGCGGTGGACCTGCACCGGCTGGGTCTGGCCGATGCGGTAGGCACGGTCGGTGGCCTGCTCCTCGACGGCCGGGTTCCACCAGCGGTCGACGTGCACGACATGGCCCGCGCGGGTGAGGTTGAGGCCGGTTCCCGCGGCCTTGAGGGACAGGACCAGCACGGGGGTCGCCCCGCTCTGGAAGCGGTCCACCATGCGCTCCCGCTCCGCCACCGGCGTACCGCCGTGCAGCAGGTCGACGGGGACCGCGCGGGCGGTCAGGTGCGCGGTGATCAGCCGGGCCATGCCGACGTACTGGGTGAAGACCAGGACCGAGCCGTCCTCCGCGAGCACCGTGTCCAACAGCTCGTCCAGCAGGGCGAGTTTGCCCGAGCGGGCGGCCGTGCTCTCCCCCGCGGCCCCGGCCGCCGCTCCCTTGCCGTGCGCCTCCTTGAGGAACAGCGCCGGGTGGTCGCAGATCTGCTTGAGCGAGGTGAGGAGTTTCAGCACCAGGCCCCGGCGGGCGATGCCCCCGGCCGTCTCGATGGCGAGCATCGACTCGCGGACCACCGCCTCGTACAGCGCCACCTGCTCGCGGGTGAGCGGGACCGGGTGGTCCGTCTCGGTCTTCGGCGGCAGCTCGGGCACGATGCCGGGGTCGGACTTCCGGCGGCGCAGCAGGAAGGGGCGGATCAGCCGGGCGAGCCGCTCCACGGCCTCCCCGTCCTCGCCGTTCTCCACGGCACGGGCGTGCCGGGCGCGGAAGGACTTGAGGGGGCCGAGCAGACCGGGGGTCGTCCAGTCGAGCAGGGCCCACAGCTCGGAGAGGTTGTTCTCGACCGGGGTGCCGCTGAGCGCGACCCGCGCGGGCGACGGGATGGTGCGCAGGGCCCTGGCGGTGGCGGAGTGGGGGTTCTTGACGTGCTGCGCCTCGTCGGCGACGACCATGCCCCAGCCCCGTTCGGCCAGGTCGGACGCGGCGGACCGCATGGTGCCGTAGGTGGTGAGGACGAAGCCGCCGTCCGGGCCGTCCAGGGAGCGGTCGGCGCCGTGGAAGCGGCGGACGGGCACGCCGGGGGCGAAGCGGGTGATCTCCCGCTGCCAGTTGCCCAGCAGGGAGGCGGGGCAGACCACGAGGGTGGGCTCGGTCCGCGCCCGCTTCAGGTGCAGCGCGATGACGGTGACCGTCTTGCCCAGCCCCATGTCGTCGGCGAGGCAGCCGCCGAGGCCGAGGGAGGTCATCAGCTCCAGCCAGGCCAGCCCGCGCAGCTGGTAGTCGCGCAGCGTCGCGCGCAGGCCGGGGGGCGGCTCGGCGGGCCGGACGCCCGCCGTCAGCCGGTCGCGCAGGGCGGCCAGGGCGCCCTCGGGCACCACCTCGACCGTCTCTCCGTCGGTCTCGGCGCTGCCGGTGAGGGCGACGGCCAGGGCGTCGACCGGGTCGAGCAGGCCGAGGTCGCGCCTGCGGGCCCGGCGGACCAGCTCGGGATCGACCAGGACCCACCGGTCGCGCAGCCGCACGACCGGCCGGTGGGCCTCGGCCAGGGTGTCCATCTCGGCCTCGGTGAGCGGGTCGCCGCCGAGCGCCAGCTGCCAGCGGAAGCTCAGCAGGTCGGTGCTCTCGAAGAAGCCGGTGCCGTCGGTGGCGGAGCCGGGTGCGGGGCGCACGACGGCGGCCGCGGTGAGGTCCTGGGCCAGGTCCCGGGGCCAGTGCACGGCGACCCCGGCCGCGGCGAGGCGGGTGGCCGCCACGCCGAGCAGATCGACGACCTCCGGTGCGGACAGGCTCAGCACGTCCGGCACGTCCTGCTCGGTGAGCCGGTCCAGCGGCGGCCAGGTCCGGGCGGCCCGGCGCACCGCGAGGGCGGTGTCCACCCGGGCGCGGGGGCCGAAGGCGGCGTCGGCGGCGCCCGACCAGAGGTCGGCGGCGTCGGCCACCAGCGTGGGGTCGGCGAGGCTGTGCACCTGGACGACGGCCGCCCCGGCGCCGCGCGCGGCGGCGCCCCCGCCCGCCGCGTCCCGGCGCTCGGCCTCCCCGTCGAAGACGTCGTACGCGGAGAGGTCGAGGCGGAGCGAGATCCGCACGCCCGCGTCCATGCCGGCGGCGACCTCCGCGGCCCAGTCCCGCGCGCCGGGCAGGCGGTGGGCCCCGGGCCCGGCGAAGGGGCGCCCGCAGGCGTGGGGGGCGGCGGGGGTGCGGGGCAGGGTGTCCGCGACGGCGTCGAGGAAGGACCGCATCAGCGCCTCCGGCTCCGGCAGCCGGATCGGCCCGGGGCCGGCCAGCGGCACGGCGTGGCCCTCCGGGGGCAGGGCGGCGGCGACCGCGCGCAGATGCGCCAGGTCCTCCGGGTCCAGCGGCCCGGCGCGCCAGGCGTCGTGGCCGTCGGGCGTCAGGCCGGGCAGCAGCCGCCCGCGCGCCGTCAGCCGCAGGGCGTGCAGCGCGGCGGCGCCCCAGCAGGCGGTGGCCGGGTGCGCGGCCGGATCGCGGCGGGCGCGCACCAGCAGGGGCAGCGCCTCGGCGACGGGCAGGGAGAGCGCGGGGGTGGTCCGGCGCCGTACGGAGGAGCCGTGCGGGCGGACGACGGTGATCTCCCCGTCCCCGGCGGGCGGGCCGGGGGCGTCCGCCGGGTCCCAGAAGGCGATCCGGCCGTCGCGCGGGAGCGGGGCGGGCAGGAACACGGCGGCGAGCCCGGGCGGCACGGACTCCGCGGCCGGGGCGCCGCCCGCCGCCCGCTCCGCCGCGCGCGCGGGACGGTGCCCGTGGCCGCGCCCGGCCGCCGCGCCCGCCGCCCGGCCGGTGGCGTCCGTCCCGGTCACCGCCATGTCCCGCATACGTTGTGTCACCTCCCGGCCCTCCGTCGGATCAGTCGTCTCCGACTCTACGGGCGGGGTCCGACAACCGGCCCCGACGGCCTCCGGGAGCGGCGGGGGCAGCGGGGCGCTCCGGGGCGTGGAGACGGCCGGGGCGGCCGGACCTTCCGGGGAGTGCCGGGCGTGCCGGGGGGGCACCGGGCCTGCCGGGTGGGACGGCGCCGTCAGGACCGCGACGACATCCCGAACCCTCCGGAGAAGGGCCTGCCCGGAGGCGCTTCCGCGCCCGCCCCGGACGACCACCCGGGCCGCCCTGTACCCCGCCGTCCCCGCCGTCCCCGCCGTCCCCGCCGTCCGGGGGCGGGTATCACCGTCCGGAGTCCGGCGTCACCGCCCGGTGGGCCCCACCGCCGCCGGACGCCGACGCCTCCGGCACCGCACGGCGATCCCGCGCCGCACGGTCTCCGCACCGCCGCACCCGCTCACGGCACCGTGTGAGAGACCACGTAGACCATCGGATAGTCCGGGTCGGCCATGTTCACGACGATGTCCTGGGTGGGCCGAGGGTTCTCCTGGACGTGGGCCAGTCCCCACCAGTCGCCCGGACCGTCGAACTCCCACCCGGCCACCTCCCGGGCGCGGTCGTTGACGGCGATCACGCCCTCGTCCAGGGCGTCCCGTCCGACGCCCACCCCGGCGAGGAAGGCGTCCAGCCCGGCGGCGGTCGTCTCGAACTGGACGTAGAGGCGGCTGGTGCGCCAGTTGTTCGTCTCGTAGTGGGCGACCTCTTCGGACGGCACCGGGACGGGCACCTCGTAGATGCGCCGCTGGAGCTTCGACGGCCAGCCCTCGGTCAGGCCGGTGGCGGCGTACTTCGCCTCCTTGTCCCGCCCGCTGCTGCGGCTCTGGTTGGCGGAGATCACCAGATAGCCGGCCGGGACGCCGATCAGCAGCACGATGGTCAGCAGGGTGAGCGCGCGGCGGCGGATCATGTGCCGCCGGTCCTCCGGCGGGCGCTCCGCCCGGGGCGCGCCGGGCGTGTCCGGGGTGTCCCGGGTGCCGGTGGCGTCCGCGCCGTCCGGGGGCCCGTGCGGGTCCTCGTCCCGGGGCGCGGCCCCGGACTGCTGCGGCAGCCCGTTCCGGCGGCCGGTCGAGCCCGTCACAGCGACTCCCGGGCCGTGTCGCGGGCCTCCGCGTACCGCTCGTAGCGCTCATGGCGTTCCACCCGGCGCCGTTTGGCGCGGCGGAAGCGGCGGGCGACCAGCCGGGCCAGGTCGGCGGCGCCGACCATGCCGGCCTCGGGGCCGAGCTGGGCGCGGACGATCCGGGCCTCGGGGCGGTAGCCGCGCCCGGTGAGCTGGCGCTTGAAGGCGTCCCGCGCGGGGCCGATCAGCAGGTCGTCGGCCGCGCTGACGCCGCCGCCGATCACGAAGCAGGAGGGGTCGAGGGCCGCGGCGAGGTTGGCGATGCCGACGCCGAGCCACTGGCCGATGTCCTGGAGCAGCTCGACGCACATGGCGTCGCCGCCCCGGGCCAGCTCGGTGATCATCGGGCCGGTGATGTCGCCGGTGTTCCCTCTGACGTGCTCGATGATCCCGTACGCCACCGGGGAGTCGGCGGCGGCCAGCTCGCGGGCCTCCCGCACCAGGGCGTTGCCGGAGCTGTACTGCTCCCAGCAGCCCCGGTTGCCGCAGGGGCAGCGGTGTCCGCCGGGGACGACCTGCATGTGGCCGAACTCTCCCGCGACCCCGTACTTGCCGCGCTTGACCCGGCCGTCCTCCAGGATCGCGCCGCCGATGCCGGTGCCCAGGGTGATCATGACGAGGTGGTCCTCGTCGCGTCCGGCGCCGAAGCGCCACTCGGCCCAGGCGGCGGCGTTGGCGTCGTTGTCGACGAGCACGGGGACGGCGAGGCGGCCCGCGAGGCGGTCGCGCAGCGGTTCGTTGCGCCAGGAGAGGTGGGGGGCGAACAGGACCCGGTTGCGGTCGGCGTCGACCCAGCCGGCCGCGCCGATGCCGACGGCGTGCACGTCGTGCCGGTCGGAGAGGTCGAGCACCAGCTCGACGATGGTGTCCTCGACGACCCGGGGGCTCTTGGACTTGTCCGGGGTCTCCGCGCGCAGCTTCTCCAGGATGTTGCCGTCGGCGTCCACGACGCCCGCCATGACCTTGGTGCCGCCGATGTCGATGCCGACGGTCGGCACCCGGGGGGCGGAGAGGTGTGAGCGGCGTTCCCTGGTGCCCACGGTGCGCAGGACCGGGGCGCGGCGGGAACCGATGGGGGCGGTGAGGTCGCGATAGGTGCTCATCGGGTGCGATTGTGCCGCACGGAGGTGTCCGGGGCCGAACGCTTCCCCTGCCGGGGCGGGGTGGACCGGCCGCCCGGCGCGGACGCGTCGGGCGGGGCCGCGGGCATGCCGGCGCGGGGCGCGCGGTCCCCCGCGCACCCCGGTTTTCCGGCCCTCCCGGAAGGCCCCGCCGACCGTCCCGGAGGGCCACGCCGACCGTTCCGCCGCGGCCTCAGTCCTCCCGCTGGAGCTCGTGGCGCAGGGCGTCCAGTTCCGAGCCGCCCGCCATCTGGCGGGTCAGTTCGTCCAGGGTGATGTCGTCGCGTTCGTGGTTGCCGACCATGGTGCCGCGCTTCAGCAGGACGAAGCGGTCGCCCACCAGATAGGCGTGGTGCGGGTTGTGGGTGATCAGGACGACGCCCAGGCCCTGGTCGCGGGCGGCGGACACGTACTTCAGGACGACGCCGGACTGCTTGACGCCGAGCGCGGCCGTGGGCTCGTCGAGGACGAGGACCTTCGCGCCGAAGTGCACCGCGCGGGCGATGGCCACGCACTGGCGTTCGCCGCCGGAGAGGGTGCCGATGGGCTGGTCGACGTCGCGCAGGTCGATGCCCATGCGCAGCAGTTCCGCGTGGGTGGTGCGGCGCATGTGGTCGACGTCGAGCCGCCGGAACGGGCCGACACCCCGGCGCGGCTCGGAGCCGAGGAAGAAGTTCCGCCAGACCGGCATGAGCGGGACCACGGCGAGGTCCTGGTAGACGGTGGCGATGCCCCGGTCCAGGGCCTCGCGCGGGGAGCCGAGGCGGGTCTCCTCCCCGTCGAGGGCGAGGGTGCCGCCGTCGTGCCGGTGCAGCCCCGCGATGATCTTGATGAGGGTGGACTTGCCCGCGCCGTTGTCGCCCAGGACACAGGTGATCTCCCCGGCGTGGACGGTGAGGGACACCCCCTCCAGGGCGCGGACGTGGCCGTAGTGCTTGCTGACGTCGGTCAGTTCCACGAGGGGCGTACGGCCGTCGGTGCGCTGCGTCATGCGGTGGCCTCCGCCCGCTTGCGGACCCAGGCGTTGAGCAGGGTCGCGAGGAGCAGCATCGCTCCGAGGAAGAACTTGAACCAGTCCGGGTTCCACTCCGCGAAGACGATGCCCTTGCTGGTCATGCCGAAGATGAGGGCGCCGACCGCCGAGCCGACGGCGCTGCCGTAACCGCCGGTGATCAGGCAGCCGCCGATGACGGCGGCGATGATGTAGATCAGCTCGTTGCCGACGCCCTCGCCGGACTGGACGACGTCGTACGAGAAGAGCAGGTGCTGGCCGGAGATCCAGGCGCCGAGGCCGACGCCCATGTAGAGGCCGACCTTGGTGCGGGTCACGGGGACGCCGACCGCGCGGGCGGCCTCCTTGTCGCCGCCGACGGCGAAGATCCAGTTCCCGGCGCGGGTGCGCAGCAGGATCCAGCTCGCGACGGCGACCAGGGCGAGCCACCAGAGGATGGTGACCTTGAAGCCGACACCGCCGACGGTGAGCGTGGAGGCGAACACGTCGCGGGCGGCGGGGAAGCCCTCCATGTCGGCGATGGACTTGGTGGAGACGGTGCCGCCGACGAGCTTGGTGAGGCCCAGGTTCACGCCGGTCAGCATCAGGAAGGTGCCGAGCGTGATGATGAAGCTGGGCAGCCCGGTGCGGGTGAGCATCAGGCCGTTGAAGGCGCCGATGGCGAGGGTGACCAGCAGCGAGACGCCGACGCCGACCCAGACGTTGGCGGTCATCTGGTAGCTGGACATCGACGAGACCAGCGCCGACGAGGTCACCAGGACGCCCGCGGACAGGTCGAACTCGCCGCCGATCATCAGCAGCGCCACGGGCACCGCCATGATGCCGATGGTGGAGGCGGCGTAGAGGACGGTGGCGAGACTGGCGGGGCGCAGGAAGCCGTCGGCGAAGACCACGAAGAAGGCGAAGACGGCGACGGCGCCGACGACGGAGCCCAGCTCGGGGCGGCCCAGCAGTCTGCGCAGCGGGGCGGCGTGGGGCGCGGTCCGCCCCCCGGTGTCCCGCACCGGCGCGGGGGCGCTCATCGGGTGCCCCGCTCCGTGTGGTCGGCGAGGGCGGCGGCGTCGTCCTCGCTGACGATCTGGGGGCCGGTGAGGACCGGGCGCCCGCCGCCGAGGACGTCCGCGTTGTACTTGTACAGCCAGAGCAGGTCGACGGCCTCGTAGCCCTGGAGGTAGGGCTGCTGGTCGACGGCGAAGCCCAGGGCGCCGGACCGGAGCCCGGCGACGACCTTGGCGTTGAGGTCGAAGGTGTCGATCTCGGCCTTGCTGCCCGCGCCCTCGCGGGCCTTGACGGCGGTGTCGGCGTAGGGCGCGCCGAGGGTGACGACGGCGTCGACGGACCGGTCGCTCTGGAGCTTGGCCTCGATGGCGGACTGGGTGTCGGGCATGTTGGTGCCGTTGACGTAGAGCCGCTGGAGGGTGCCGTCGAAGCTCTTCTCGACGCCGTCGCAGCGCTGCTCGTGACCGACGTTGCCCTGTTCGTGCAGGACGCACACGGCCCGCTCGCGGCCCCGGGCGTTGAGCTCCTCGCCGACCGCCTCGCCGGCGACGGTCTCGTCCTGGCCGATGTGGGTGAGGGCGCCGAACTCCCTGGACTCCTCGGAGCCGGAGTTCACGGTGATCACGGGGATGCCGGCCTTCCGGGCGCGGTCGAGGGCGGACCTCATCGCGTCGGGCTTGGCGAGGGTGACGATGATCCCGTCGACCTTCTTGTCGACGGCCGCGTCGACGAGCTGGGCCTGCTGCTGGGCCTCGTCGTCGTGGGAGTACAGGAAGTTGATGTTGTCCTTGACGGCGGCCTGTTCGGCGCCGCTCTGGACGATGTCCCAGAAGGTGTCGCCATCGCCCGAGTGGGTGATCATGGCGAAGGTCCAGCGGGGGGTGTCCACCGCCGCCCGTCCCTGGGCCGCCGCCGCCCTGCGGGCGTCCTCGGCGCGCTTGCCGCCGGTGCTGCTGCACCCGGCCAGGGACAGCGTCAGCGCCCCTGCCAGTGCGATGCCCGCCCATGTCCGAAAACGTGCCACGAGGCCGTGCCCCTTCTTGCCGTGCCGTGCCGTGCCGCCGGGTGCCGGGACCCGGTCGGCGTGGGGTCCCGGTGCCGGGCGGAGCCGGTCGCGGGAAATCCCGAACGCTCCATTCTCCGACACCGGAACCTGTGGTTCCGCCCAGGGGAGCACCGACGGGTCATATTGTCCGGACATTGAGACGAACCTCCACGGTGCGCGGGGCCGCCGTCCGGGACCGCGGCCCGGGGGCCGGACCCGGGGCCCGGGAGCCGGGGCGCCGGGGCGGGGGCCCGGGAGCCGGGGCGCCGGGGCGGGGGCCGGGACGGGACGGGCTCTGGCGGACGGGCGGGTCAGGGCCGTACGAGGAGCTGGAACTCGAAGGAGTAGCGGGAGGGCCGGTACAGGTGCGTGCCGAACTCGACGGCGCGTCCGGTGTCGTCGTAGGTGGTGCGCCGCATGGTGAGCAGGGGGGCGCCCTCCGGTTCGTCCAGCCGCTCGGCCTCGGCCGGGGCGGCGGCTCGGGCGCCGATGGACTGGCGGGCGCTGTGCAGGGTGATCCCGGCGCCGCGCAGCAGGCGGTAGAGGCCGGTGGCGCGCAGTTGCCCGGTGTCCAGGTCGAGGAGGCCGGGGGGCAGGTGGTTGCAGAGGTAGGCGACCGGCTCGCCGTGCGCCAGGCGCAGCCGTTCCAGGCGGTGCACATCGCCGCCCTCGGGGACGCCCAGGGCGGCGGCGACCTCGGCGGTGGCGTCGACGACGGTGTTGACCAGCACGTTCGTGGAGGGGCGGCGGCCGGCGGCGGCCAGGTCGTCGTAGAGGCTGCTCAGCTCCAGCGGGCGTTTGACCTGGCTGTGCACCACCTGGGTGCCGACGCCGCGGCGGCGCACCAGGAGGCCCTTGTCGACGAGGGACTGGATCGCCTGGCGGACGGTGGGGCGGGACAGGCCGAGCCGCGCGGCCAGGTCGATCTCGTTGCCCAGGAGGCTGCCGGGGGTCAGGGCGCCGTGTTCGATCGCCGCCTCCAACCGCTGCGCGAGCTGGAAGTACAGCGGGACCGGACTGCTGCGGTCCACTCGGAGGTCGAGCGCTGCCGTCGGGTCCACGGTTGGTTTCGGCACCCGCCGAGCGTAGCCCCACGCCCTGTTGACGGGAAGTCGTGCAGTCCGGTTGTCCGGACATACACATTGACAGCGGCCCGGCTGTGAGCCCACTTTGTTTCCATGCGCATCGGGGTCATCGGTACGGGCCGGATCGGCACCGTCCACGCCAACACGCTCAGCCGTCACCGCGACGTCGGGTCCCTGATCCTGACCGACGCCGACCGGTCGCGCGCGCAGGAACTGGCGCACCGGCTGGGCGAGACGGCGGCACCGGGCGTGGACGAGATCTTCCACTGGGGCGTCGACGCGGTGGTGATCACGACGGCCACCTCGGCCCACGCCGAGCTGATCGGGCGGGCGGCGCGCTCGGGGCTGCCGGTGTTCTGCGAGAAGCCCGTCGCGGCCGACCTGGCGGGCACGCTGCACGCCCTCGACGAGGTGGCCGCCGCCGGCACGATCCTCCAGATGGGCTTCCAGCGGCGCTTCGACAGGGGCTACGCGGGGGCGCGGGAGGCGGTGCGGTCGGGGCGGCTCGGCCGGCTGCACACCGTGCGGGCGGTCACCAGCGACCAGGCACCGCCGCCGCCCGCCTACCTGGCCCAGTCCGGCGGCCTCTTCCGGGACACCCTGATCCACGACTTCGACGCCCTGCGCTGGATCACCGGGCGGGAGGTCACCGACGTGTACGCCGCCGGGTCCGACGGCGGGCCGGGGATGTTCCGGGAGTCGGACGACGTGGACACCGGGGCGGCGCTGCTGACGCTGGACGACGGCACGCTGGCGACGGTCACCTCGACCCGGCTGCACGGGGCGGGGTACGACGTCCGCATGGAGCTGGCCGGGGAGCTGGACCAGATCGTCGTGGGGCTGGACGACCGCACGCCGATCGCGTCGACCGAGCCGACCGGGCCCCCGGCGGCGGACAAGCCGTGGACGGGGTTCCTGGAGCGCTTCGGCCCGGCGTACGAGGCGGAACTGACCGCGTTCGTGGAGCTGGTACGGGGCGAGCGGGACAACCCGTGCGACGGACACGCGGCGCTCCAGGCCCTGCGGATCGCGGAGGCGTGCGAGATGTCGCGGCGCGAACGCCGGCCGGTACGGCTGGCGGAGGTGCCGGGGGCGGCGGGCGCGGCGTTACGCGACTGAGCGCCGGGGCGCGCGGGACGCGGGGCCGGGCGGAGCCCCGGGGCGGCGGCCCCGCGCGGTCGCGGCGGGCGCGGTAGTGCGGGCGGGGGTTCCCGGCGGCGGTGTACGGCGGAGGCGTCCGGTCCGGCGGCCCGGGAGGCTTCGCGATGCCCGTGGGTGCGTCGCGGGTGTCCGGGGACTGCTTGGGGCTTCCGGGGCACGGTCCGGCGGGCGGTGTCCGGCGGGCCCGACTCTCTGCCGGAGTGGTCCATGATCCGGGCCGTGTCGCACGGCGGTGTCCGGCGGGGCGGAAGGGCCGCGGCGGACAGGACGGCGACGGCGGACGGGGACGGGAGGACCGTGGCGGCGGACGGGACCGTGGCGGGTGGGGGCGCCGGTGAGTGGGCCGAATCCTTTCCGTGTCCCCGTGCCTCTCATGGGGGAACGGACGAACCGCGTCCGTCACGTGTCCCCTGGGGAGGACCCATGAGCACCACCACCGCCGTCATCACCGCGGTGGCCGCCGCGCTGCTGCTGTGCGCGTGCGCCGTCACCCTGCTGCGCCGCCGGGGGCGGCGGCGTGGCTGACCGCACCTGGCCCGACGCGCCCCTGGTCACCGCGGCGCAGGGCGGCGACTCCGAGGCGCTGGCCACGCTCGTCCACGGCTCCTACCCGCACGTCCACCGGTTCGCGCACTCGCTGTGCGCCACCCCGCAGGACGCCGAGGACGCCGCGCAGGAGGCGCTGATCATCCTCTACCGGAAGATCGGCATGCTGCGCGCCTCCGGGGCGCTGGCCTCGTGGATGTTCCGGATCGTCCGCAACGAGTGCCTGCGCCGGGCCCGCGCGCTGCGCCCGCGCGGGCCGTCCGCGGAACCCGGTGCCGCCGGGGGCACCGCGCCCTCCGCCGAGGAGGACGTCCTGCTGCGGCTGGAGGCGGAACGGGTCGCCGACGCCGTCGCCGCCCTCCCCGACGACCAGCGGCGCGTGCTGGTCATGCGCGACATCCAGGGCCTGCCCGGCCGGACGGTCGCGGACCGGCTCGGGCTCAGCACCGCCGCGATGAAGTCCCGGCTGCACCGGGCGCGGCGGACGGTGCGGGAGACGCTGGGCGAGGAGAGCGGCGGGAGGGGAGCAACCGGTGACGGCATCTGATCCCGGCCCGGCGGACGGCACCGCCCGGCCCGGTGCTTCCGGGTCCCGCACCGCCACGTTCCGTCCGGCCCCGGCCCGCGCCGCCGGGTCCCGCGACGGGCGGTCCCGCGCCGGGCGTCCGGCGGCCGGCGGCTTCGGAAGTGCCTCGGTGCCGCGTCATCTGGCCCGTGGCGCCCTCGGGTTCGGCGCGCTCGCCGGCGGGCTGGCGCTGCTGCCCGCCGTCGGCCCGGTGAGTCTGCTGCTCGTGCCGGTCGGCGTGGTCGCGCTGCGCGGCTGCCCGATGTGCTGGACCCTCGGCCTCGTCGAGACGGTGTCGGCCGGTCGCCTGCGCCGGTCCTGCGCGGACGGGAGGTGCGGGCTGGAGCGGGCGGGAGAGACGGCCAAACCGCCCGGGGAGGAGCGGCGGGCGGGGGTCTGACCCGGGACGCGCGGCAGGGGCCCACCGAAGCGGGGCGGGGCGGGCCCGCTCGGCCGGGTCGGCCCGCTCGGCCCGGTCGGCCCGGTGATGGGAGGCGGGGCGGGGCGGTCCGGGGCGGGCCCGCCCCGCCCGGGGCCGGGCGAGGTCCCGTGCCGGTCCGTCCCGCCCGCCGGGAGCGCCCGCCGTACGTCCTCGTCGTCAGCGGGCGGTGCCGTGCGGGCCCTCGTCGTGCGGGGTGCCGTCGAGGAGACCGGCGTCGTGGACGAGGAGGGCGATCTGGACGCGGTTGTCCAGGCCGAGCTTGGCCAGGACGCGGGAGACATGGGTCTTCACCGTGGCGACGCTCATGAACAGCTCACCCGCGATCCCGGCGTTGGCGAGGCCCCGGCCGACCGCCACGGCGACCTCGCGCTCGCGCTCGTTGAGCGCGGCCATGCGCTCCCGGGCGTGCTCGCGGCGGGTGTCGGCCGCGCTCCCGGCCACCCGCTCCATCAGCCGCCGGGTCACGGCGGGCGACAGCACGGGGTCCCCGGCCGCGACCCGGCGCACCGCCTCGATGATCTCGGCGGGCGGGGTGTCCTTGAGGACGAACCCGGCGGCTCCGGCGCGCAGGGCGCGCAGCACCTGCTCGTCGGCGTGGAAGGTGGTGAGCACGATCACCTGCGGCGCGTCCGCGCGCGCCCGCAGCCGTTCGGTGGCGGTCAGTCCGTCCACCGCAGGCATGCGGATGTCCATGAGGACCACGTCGGGCCGGGTGCGGTCGACGAGTGCCCCGACCTCGTGGCCGTCGGCTGCCTCCCCGACCACCTCGATGTCGTCGGCGCCGCCCAGCATGAAGGACAGCCCGGCCCGCACGAGGGGGTCGTCGTCGACGAGCAGGAGTCTGATCGCGTTCATGGCCCCAACGTAATCACGGCGGGCGGACGGCCGTTGGCGGGAGGGCCGGGACGACCGGCCCGATCGGCGGGACGACGGGAACGGCCCGGTCGGCCGGAACGGTGGCAACGCTCCGGTCGTCGGGAACGGTCGGCACCCGCGAGGCGGCCCGGTCGACGGGACGGCGCGGAACCAGACGCCGGACGCCGGGGTCGGCCGAGGCCGGAGGGAGCCGAGCGGGCCGGGTGGCCGACGGCCGGTCAGTCGCGGAGCCCG
>NZ_JBVKAT010000004.1:0-182066 GCF_055598485.1 Streptomyces sp. NPDC107521 | reverse complement strand
GCCCGGCGGACCGGGTGGACCGGACGCCTCCGGACCCACCGCGCGGGCCCGGCAACGGGACCGGGCCGGGCCGTGCGGTCGGCGCGACGGCGCGGAACCAGACGCCGGGCGCCGGGCGCCGGACGCCGGGGTCGGCCGAGGCCGGAGGGAGCCGAGCGGGCCGGGTGGCCGACGGCCGGTCAGTCGCGGAGCCCGGCGGACCGGGTGGACCGGACGCCTCCGGACCCACCGCGCGGGCCCGGCAACGGGACCGGGCCGGGCCGTGCGGTCGGCGCGACGGCGCGGAAGCGGCAGGCCGGTGCACCCCGGGCACCACGGCGCCGGGGCACCACGGGCCACGACGCCCGCGCACCGGCCCAAGTGCGTTCTGTCCGCCGGGCCGTGGCGAGGCCGGGGCCGATGGCAGGTCAGATGCCGGTGGCCGAGCGGCCCGGGAGGACCGGGCACATCGAGCGGGGGGACGGACCAGACGGGCGGTCGCACCGGGCGGACGGACGGTCCGTCCGGGCAGCCAGTCCTGACGGGCGGGCGGGCCGGCCGGGCCGTCTCCGCGCACCGGGGGTCACGGGGCCGGGCGGACCACGGGCCACGGAGCCCGGCGGACCGGGGGCACGGGGTCACGGGGTCACGGGGCCGGACGGACCCGGGGCAACGGGGCCCGGCGGACCGGGGAGCGTCCCCGCTGCCCCTCCCCCGCAGCCACGCCGTGCTCACGCCCCGCCGTCATCACCCCGTGCCCGGCGCCCGGCCGTCACCGCCCGATCCTCATGTCCCGTCTCCCCGCCCCCGCCCCCGTCCCGCGTCCCGTCGGTCCGTCCAGGGCAGGTGCGCCGCGACCTCGAAGCCGCCGTCGGGGGTGGGGCCGTGGCGGAGGGTGCCGCCGGCCAGGGTGGCGCGTTCGGTCAGGCCGATGAGGCCCTGGCCGGAACCGGGGACGGCGGGGACCGCGCCCGTCGGCGGCGTGTTGCGCACCGTCACGTCCAGCCCCTCGCCCGGCGCTCCGGTGACCGTCACGGTGACCTCGGTGCCGGGGGCGTGCTTGCGGGCGTTGGTCAGCGCCTCCTGGGCGATGCGGTAGGCGGTGCGGCCCACCGAGGCGGGGAGGGCGCCGGGCTCGGTGACCCGCCCGGCGCGGGCGACCCGCATGCCCGCCTCCCGGCACTCGTCGACCAGCGTGCCGAGGGCGTCCAGGGTCGGCTGGGGGCGCCCGGCGTCGTCGGGGTCGCCGGCCCGCAGGACGCCGATGATCTCGCGCAGGTCCTGGAGGGCCTCGTGCGCGCTCTCCCGGATGACGCCCGCCGCCCGCGCCACCTCCTCCCGGGAGGCGTCGGGCCGGAACTCCAGGGCGCCCGCGTGCACGCTGAGCAGGGTCAGCCGGTGGGCGAGCACGTCGTGCATCTCCCGGGCGATGGCCTCCCGGGCGAGCCGCTGGGCCTGTTCGGCCCGCAGCCGGGCCTCGGTCTCGGCCCGCCGGGCCCGGTCGCGCAGGCTGAGCAGCAGTTGCCGCTTGGAGCGGGCCAGCATGCCCCAGCCCGCGACGGCGGTGATCAGCAGCGCGCTGAAGACGACCGAGCCGAGGTAGGGCAGGTCGGGGTCGGGGCGCCACAGGTAGAAGAGGGGCTGCAGGGCGATGATGGTGCCCGCGATCCAGGCCACGTGGCGGAAGGGCCGGTGCACGGCCACGGTGAAGACGGCGACGAGGGTGGTCCCGGCGGCGGTGACGGAGACGAGGCCGACCGGCACCATCGCCACCGCGAGCCCGACCGGCCAGCGGCGCCGCAGCCAGACGGCGGCGCAGGCGAGGGCGCCGATCATCTGGTCGGCGGCGCTCAGGCCCTGACTCAGGCCGGGTTCCTGGTGCAACGTCTCCTGGTTCAGCACGCCGAGCAGCACGGCGAGCAGAAAGCAGCTGAGGTCGACGAGCCAGTCACGGGCGGTGCGGCGCGGGCGCCGTCCGGACGGCTCCGGGTCGAGTTGCTCGACCACCGCCGACGGCAGCAGCCAGCGGCGCCCTGGGAACGCCGGGATGGTCCGCGCCGGCCTGTCTTCGCTCACGTTTCGCCAATCTACGCAGGCCGGGGGCGCCGCCGGCGCCGTGGCGGGGAGATCGCGACCGAAGTCGGGGGTCCGGATACTTTCGGCGCTGAGGACGGCGGCCCATCGGCTGCTTCGGTCGGCCGGGACCGGCCCCGCGGCCGATGCGCGGGCGGGGACCGGGGGGCGAGGGTCGGGGCATGAAGAGACTGCTGGAGATCGTCGGATGCCTCGCCCTGGTGCAGGGAGCGGCGGGCCTGGTGAGCCGGTTCACCGACTGGAACTGGGGGTTCGTGCACCGCCTGGGCTTCCTGGAGGGCTACGAGATCCACGCGAGCGCGGCCCTGATCGTGCTGGCCATCGCGCTGTTCGTGGCCGCCGAGAGCCGTCCGCCGGGGTGACCGCGGGCTCCTCGTCGACCCCCGCCCCGGGCGCGGTTCCCCCCACGGACGCGGCCCCCGCCCCGGGCACGGCGCCCGGCACACGCCGGGCACGGCCTCAGCAGTTCCGGTCGACGCGGGCGAACGAGCTGTAGTGGTCGGCGGTGTAGTACTCCTCCCGGTGCCCGTCGCCGGTGACGACGCGGCGCGCTCCCCGGGTGCGCGAGCCGGGGGTGCGCACCGTGTACTCGTGGTAGTAGCCCACGGCGTGGCCGGGCAGGACGCCCTCCCGGTTCCGGAAGACGGTCCCGTCCTGGGAGTACGGGTAGGGGCCGCCCCGCTCGATCAGGCGCAGGGTGTCGTGCGCCTGGGCGGGCAGGTCGCCGTAGCAGACACGGCCCACGGCGCCGGTCTCCGCGGGGCGCGCGGCGGTCCCGTCGGGGGCCGGGGAGGCGGAGCAGCCGCCCACGAGCAGGACGGGGACGAGCGCCGCCAGGACGCCGGACCGCGCGGCCCGTGAGGGGAGTCGGAATCGCATGCGCACATCATGACGTGCGCCGAACGGCCCGCCGACACGCCCCCGGCCGATGGCGGCGGCAACGGGGCCCGGGGCGCCGGCGGCGTCCGGGAGCCGCGCCGGGCCGGGATCGTCCGTCCCGGGAAACTGCCCTCCCGGTGGCCGGCGTCGACGGACAGGAACCCGCTGCCGAGGCCGGGGAGGAACGGGTCGCCGTCCTCCCGCCCCCGGCCGGCGAACCGGCAGGGGAACAGCCGCTCGCCGTCCTCCGGTCCCCGGGCGCTGTCGTGGGGCAGGCCGGGGTGCCGCCCGGGAAGTCCGGGGCGGCGCCGGGACGGGCCGGCGGTCTCCCGTTCCTCCCCGCGCGGCGACCGCCCCGGGCGCCTCCCCCGCCCCGGGCGGCACGGGTCCGGGGCGGACCGGTCGCCCGGCGAGGGCCTCCGTGCCGCCGGGGCGCCGGCGGCAGAGGGTCCGCCCCCGGGCGCAGGGCGGGCCGGGGCCGCGAACGGATGGGGACGGCGGGTCAGTACGAGCCGTACTCCGGACGTCCGGCCACCTCGTACGTCCGGATGGAGACCCCCGCGCCCGTGACGCCGCCACCGGTGTGCCGGAAGGCGGTCGGCGCGGTGCCCCCGGGGAACAGCCGCCGCCCGGCGCCGAGCACGACCGGGAAGGTCAGCAGGTGGACGGTGCCGACGAGGCCGAGGTCCAGCAGGGACCGGGCGAGGGCGCCGCTGCCGTGCACCTGGACCTCGCCGTCGGTACGGTCCGTCAGGGCGGTGACCTCCCCGGCGAGGTCGCCGCCGAGCACGGTGGTGCCCGTCCACCGCGGGTCGGTGAGGGTGCTGGAGACCACGTACTTGGGCAGCCCGTTCAGCCGGGCGGCGATCGGGTCGGCGGGGTCGGTCACGTGCGGCCAGTACCCGGCGAAGATCTCGTAGGTGCGGCGGCCGAGGAGGAAGGCGCCCGCCCGGCCGAAGACGTCGGCGACGAACCGTCCGAAGTCCTCGTCCCCGTACGGGACGCTCCAGCCGCCCTGGGTGAAGCCGTCGCGGGGGTCCTCCTCGGGGCCGCCGGGCCCCTGGTAGACGCCGTCGAGGGTGAGGAAGGTGGTCACGACGAGCTTGCCCATGGCGGTGCGCCTTTCGTGCGGTGGCGTGCGGAGGGGTCCGCGCTCACCGGTACCGGCCCCGCCGCCGCGCGAAACCCGGCGGGGGCGGCCGACCCCGCCCGCCCGGCGCCGCCCCGCCCGCCCGGGAACGGTCCCGGTGTCGCCGTCAGCCGTCCGGCCGCTGGTGGCGGGCCCGGAGGCGGGCGGCGCCGTCATCGGTCAGGGCGCCGAAGAGGCGGAGCCGGGAGATTCCGCCGTCGGGGTAGACGTCCAGCCGGGCGTGGGTGCCGACGACGGCCTCCGGGAGCACGAAGCGGTGGTTGGTGTCGGGCTGGAGGCGGGTGCGGGGCAGGATCTCCCGCCACGCGCCACCGCTCCTCGTCCCCGCCTCGTCCGCCGCCCCCTCGCCGTCGTACCCGCCGCCGTCTCCCGCGTGCCCGCCGTCCTCCCCCCGGTGCCCGCCGCCCTTCCCCGGGTCGCCGCCGTCCCTGACCGACACCGACGCCCAGCCCGCCGCGTTGCCCTTCAGACAGGCGGTGTCGATCTCCAGGGCGGTGAGGCGGGCGCGCTCGGCCAGCCGGTAGGTGATCCAGTCGTGGCCCCGGTCGCGGCGGCGCCGGGTCTCCCAGCCGTCGTCCATCCGCCGGGAGCGGCCCGGCAGGATGGTGTTCCCGGGCGGGGAGTAGAAGTGGTCCGAGGCGTCCTCGACCCGGCCGCCGTGCTCCAGGGCGACCACGTCGAAGCCGCCGAGCGCGGCCAGCCACGCGGGGTCCGGGACGACCTCGCCGTGCACGCGCAGGCGGGCGATCCCCCCGTCGGGGTACTGCCGCAGCCTCAGATGGGTGAAGCGCCGCCCGTCGGCGACCGCGAAGCCGTTGGCGGCGTGCCCGCCGACCTCGGTGCGCGGGACCAGCGCCGTCCACCGCACGCCGTCGGCGAGCAGTTCGCGGGGCGAGGGCGCGCCGGGCAGGGCGGTGGCCTCGACGGAGACGGCCCGCGGATGGTTGCCGCGGAAGTGCGCGGTGTCGACGACCACGCCGTGGATCACCCCGGGCGCGCCCAGCCGGACCAGCGCCCAGTCGTACTCGTCCTCCTCCGGTCCGGGCCGCCCGGCCGAGGCGCCCCGGCGGCGGCGGGTCTCCCAGCCGTCCATGACCTTGCCCTTGTGACCGAACCGCCCGGGGTGGAACTCGGCGGGCCCGGGGACCAGCAGGTTCTCGCGCGGGGCGAAGAACTCGTCGTTGGCGGCGACGACCCCGGCGCCGAGCCGCCGGTCGGCGAGGTCGGTGTAGCGGGTGAAGGGGAGGCCGGCGGTGCGGTGGTCGGCGTACGGGTCGCCGCCCGTGTAGGGGGCCGCGGCTCCGGTGAAGCGGGCTGCGGCCGTCGCGGCTCCGGTGGAGGGGGACGACGGGGGGTCCTGCTGGGCCGTCACGGTGATCACGGGCTCCTCTCGGAAGGGTGGTCCGCGCCGCGCGCAAGGTCCCGGCGGTCGGCCGGACCGCGCCGGGGCCGAGTCAGGAGCCGTCCCCGGGGCGCGCCGGGGACGCCGTCCGCCATGACCCGCCGGCCGCGCAGCCAGGTGGACCGGACCACGCCGGAGAGGGTGCGGCCCGCGTAGGCGGTGACCGGGTTGCGGTGGTGGAGGCGGGCCGGGTCGACGGTGAACGTGCCGTCGGGGTCGAGGACGGCGAAGTCGGCGTCGTGGCCGGGGGCGACGGCGCCCTTGCGGGCGTCGAGCCCGGCCAGCCGGGCGGTGTGCGCCGACATCCAGCGCACGACGTCGTCCAGGGTGTGTCCGCGCCGCCGGGCCTCGGTCCAGACGGCGGAGAGGCTGAGCTGGAGTCCGGAGACGCCGCCCCAGGCGGTGGCGAAGTCGCCGGTCTTCAGGTCGGCGGTGGACGGTGAGTGGTCGGTGACCACGCAGTCGATGGTGCCGTCCGCCAGGGCCCGCCAGAGCGGTTCGCGGTTGGCGGCCTCGCGGATGGGCGGGCAGCACTTGAACTCGGCCGCTCCGTCGGGGACTTCCTCGGCGGTGAGGGTGAGGTAGTGCGGGCAGGTCTCCACGGTGAGGCGGACGCCCTCCGCCCGGGCCCGCGCGATCGGCGGCAGGGCGTCGCCGGAGGAGAGGTGGAGGAGGTGGACGCGGGTGCCGTGCCGCCGGGCCGCGTCGATCAGGGCCGCGACGGCGGCGCCCTCGGCGTCCCGGGGGCGGCTGGCCAGGAAGCGCGCGTAGGAGGGGCCGTCCGGCCGGGGCGCCGCGGCGAGGCGGCCGGGGTCCTCGGCGTGCACGATCAGCAGGCCGTCGAAGGCGGCGATCCGGGCCATCGTCCGGTCGAGCCCGGCCCGGTCGAGGTGGGGGAACTCGTCGACGCCGGACGGCGACAGGAAGGACTTGAAGCCGAACACCCCGGCCTCGTGGAGCGGACGCAGGTCCGCGGCGTTGTCCGGGAGGGCGCCGCCCCAGAAGCCGACGTCGACGTGGACGGCGCCCGCGGCGGCGGTCCGCTTGGTCCGCAGGTGCGGGACGGTCGTGGTGGGCGGGAGGGAGTTCAGGGGCATGTCGACGAGCGTGGTGATGCCGCCGGCCGCCGCCGCGCGGGTGGCGGTCCGGAAGCCCTCCCACTCGGTGCGGCCCGGTTCGTTCACATGGACGTGGGTGTCGACCAGTCCGGGCAGCACGGCGAGGTCGCCGACGTCCTCCAGCCGGGCGCCCGGCGGTACGGGGGCGTCGTGGGGCAGGACCGCCGTGATGGTCCCGCCGGTCACGACGACGGACGCGGCGCGCGTGCCGTCGGGGGTGACGACCCGGGTCGAGCGCAGCACCAGGTCGGCTCCGGCCACCCGGTCCCCCCTCCTCGTCGGCGGTCCGCCCCCCGCCGCCGACCACCGGTCGGCCGGCCCGCTGGTCGGCGGCGGCGGCGGGAGAACAGGGGTGCCGTCGTGCCGGTAACTCCCTGCCGCACCACGGGTTTCAACGTTCCGTTGAAGAAGTCTTCACGCCCCTCCGTCGCACCGTCAAGGGGCGCGCTCCGGCCGGGGAGCCGACGCCGCCTCGGTAGTCATTTCCTCAGAGCGGAATTATGCTTTCGGGAAGCAGAAGCGCCCCTGCGTGAGCGGGGGGTCGACCGGCCGCGGGTAGGCTCAGCCTTCCCGCCAGCCTCGAAAGGAACGCGCCGTGCCGACGTCCAGGGCCAGCAGCACCGACTCCGCCAGGTCCGCCACAGGCGGCGTCCAGTCCCTGGAGCGCGCCTTCGACCTGCTCGAACGGATGGCGGACGCGGGCGGCGAGGTCGGCCTCAGTGAGCTGTCCGCCAGCAGCGGCCTGCCGCTGCCCACGATCCACCGGCTGATGCGCACCCTGGTGGCCTGCGGATACGTGCGCCAGCAGCCGAACCGGCGGTACGCGCTCGGTCCGCGCCTGATCCGGCTCGGGGAGTCCGCCTCCCGGCTGCTCGGCACCTGGGCGCGCCCCCATCTGGCACGGCTGGTGGAGGAGACGGGCGAGACGGCGAACATGGCCCTGCTCGACGGCGACGAGATCGTCTATGTGGCCCAGGTGCCGTCCAAGCACTCGATGCGGATGTTCACCGAGGTCGGGCGGCGCGTCCTGCCGCACTCCACCGGCGTCGGCAAGGCCCTGCTCGCGGACTTCCCGGCGGACGAGGTGCGCGCCCTGCTGCACCGCACCGGCATGCCGGCCGCGACCGAGAAGACGATCACCACTCCGGACGGCTTCCTCGCGGCCCTGGAGGACGTGCGCCGCCAGGGGTACGCCATCGACGACAACGAGCAGGAGATCGGGGTGCGCTGCCTGGCCGTCCCCGTGCCCAACTCCCCCACCGCCGCCGCCATCTCGATCTCCGGTCCGGCGGGACGGGTCACCGAGACCGCGACCGACCGGATCGTGCCGCTGCTCCAGCAGGTGGCGGAGGAACTGTCGGAGTCCCTGCTGAACTCCCAGGGGAACCCGGCGCTCTGAGGCCGCGCCACCGGAAGCCGCCGGGACCGGGACCCGCCGGGACCGGAAGGCGTCGGGGCGGGGGCGCCCGCCGCGCGGACCCGCACCCGCCCGGGACGGCGCGCGCCCCACACGACGGTGCGCGCCCCCTGCGGGGACGCGCACCCGTTTCCACCGTCTCCCGGGCCGCCCGGGGCGCCCCGCGCACACGGCGCACACCACCGCCCGGACGCGCGCCGCCCCCCGCGGCACCGCGTCGGCCGGGGCGCGCCGCGCCCGCGGCTCACCGCCCCGGCGGCCCCTCGAACAGCTCCACCGCGAGACGCACCTCCGTCAGCTCCGACGACAGCGCGCTGACGGAGCCGATCGCCCCGGCCACCAGCAGCAACGAGCGGTGCAGCAGCCGTACGTCCGGTACTCCGCGCGCCGTCAGCGCGGCCAGGTCCGCCAGTTCCTCCTCGGCGATGGCCCGGTCCGAGAACTCGGCCGGATGCACCGCGAGCCGTCTGCGCAACCGCGCCACGGCACCGCGCAGCGCGGCCACCCTCACGTCCTCGTCACCGAGCGCCACATGTCTCTGCCCCAAGCTCCGCAACACAGCCCTCCCCATCGCACTCCGTCGTGCGCCCCTAAGTGGTGAACGTGCTGAGCACCTTCGGTAGCTGGTCGGGCACCCGGAGGTGCGGGCAAGTAAACGCCACTCAGTGCCAGGGGCGCCACCATGGGGACCGAAATTCAGTCCCTCGTGTCCCGGCGTACGCCGGGCGCTTGACGGGCGCTCAGGTATGCAGGAGCCATGAACGAGACCACTGGCCGGGTGGCCGGACTGCTCCTCGCCGCCGGGGGCGGGCGCCGGCTCGGCGGACGATCGAAGGCCCTGCTCCGGCACCACGGGCGCCCCCTCGTCGAGCACGCCGCCGACGCGCTGCGCGGGGCGGGATGCGCCCGCGTGCACATCGTCCTGGGGGCGCACGCCGAGGAGGTGAGGGCGCGGGCGGCGCTCGACGGACACGTCCTCGTGGACAACCCCGGCTGGGAGCGGGGCATGGGCTCCTCGCTGCGCGCCGGGCTCGCCTCGCTGGCCGGAACGGGGGCGGAGGGGGCGCTGGTCGCCCTGGTGGACCAGCCGGGCATCGGCGCGGAGGCGATGGCCCGGGTGCTCGCCGCCCACCGGGACCGGACGACGCTCGCCGCGGCGGCGTACGCCGGGCGGCGCGGGCATCCCGTCCTGCTGGGCGCGGACCACTGGGCGGGGGTGGCGGCGACCGCCACCGGGGACCGGGGGGCGCGCGCCTATCTGCGGGCGCGCGGGGCGGGGGTCGCCCTCGTGGAGTGCGGGGACGTGGCCCGGCCGTTCGACATCGACACGGAGGCCGATCTGGAGCGCCTGGACTGAGGAAGGACGCGGCGGGAACCGGCGGGCGGGCGGTAGCCGTCCGGGCGGGCGCGTCCGCCACCGGAAGAGGAGACCACCGCCGGGCGGGGACGGGCGCCGCCGGGCGGGAGGGGGCGCCGCCGGGCGGGGATGTCGTCGCACCCGGGGGCGCCACCGTCCGGCGGGAGGCATGCCGCACGGCGGAACGCGGGGCACCGCCCGCGTTCCGTCGCGCTCCGCCGTGCGCCGACGCGGGCAATCCCGGCACCGCCCCGACATTGAAGTTCCACGATGAGGAAACTATTATCCATTAACCAGAAGCGCCCGGCCGTCCGCCGGGCACCTTCCACCGATATGTCCCGTCGGCACCCGGTGCCACCGCTGAAGGAAGTGACCGCTCATGTCCGCACCAGCGCCCTCCCCGCTGGCCATCGTCGACGCCGAGCCCCTGCCCGGGCAGGACGAGGTCCTGACCGACGCCGCGCTCGCCTTCGTGGCCGAACTGCACCGGCGGTTCACGCCCCGCCGCGACGAACTGCTGGCCCGCCGCGTGGAGCGCCGCGCCGAGATCGCCCGCGCCGGAACGCTCGACTTCCTCCCGGAGACCGCCGCGATCCGCGCCGACGACTCCTGGCGGGTGGCTCCCGCCCCGCCCGCGCTGGAGGACCGCCGGGTCGAGATCACCGGCCCCACCGACCGCAAGATGACCGTCAACGCGCTGAACTCGGGCGCCCGGATCTGGCTCGCCGACTTCGAGGACGCCTCGGCCCCGACCTGGGAGAACGTCGTCCTCGGCCAGCTCAACATGACGGCCGCCTTCAACCGGACCATCGACTTCACCGACGGGCGCACCGGCAAGTCGTACGCCCTGCGGCCCGACGACGAGCTGGCCACCGCCGTGATGCGCCCGCGCGGCTGGCACCTGGACGAGCGGCACCTGACGGCCGACGGACGCCCCGTCCCCGGCGCCCTGGTCGACTTCGGCCTGTACTTCTTCCACAACGCCAAGCGCCTGCTGGAGCTGGGCAAGGGCCCGTACTTCTACCTCCCGAAGACGGAGTCCCACCTGGAGGCCCGTCTCTGGAACGACGTGTTCGTCTTCGCGCAGGACCACCTGGGCATCCCGCAGGGCACCGTCCGCGCGACCGTCCTGATCGAGACGATCACGGCCGCGTACGAGATGGACGAGATCCTCTACGAACTGCGCGACCACGCCTCGGGGCTGAACGCGGGCCGCTGGGACTACCTGTTCTCCATCATCAAGAACTTCCGTGACGGCGGCGCCAAGTTCGTCCTGCCGGACCGCAACGCGGTCACCATGACGGCCCCGTTCATGCGGGCGTACACCGAACTCCTCGTCCGCACCTGCCACAAGCGCGGCGCCCACGCGATCGGCGGCATGGCGGCGTTCATCCCGTCCCGCCGGGACCCCGAGGTCAACAAGGTGGCCTTCGAGAAGGTCCGGGCCGACAAGGACCGCGAGGCCGGGGACGGCTTCGACGGCTCCTGGGTCGCGCACCCCGACCTCGTCCCGATCGCCATGGAGTCCTTCGACAAGGTCCTCGGCGACCGGCCCCACCAGAAGGACCGGCTCCGCGAGGACGTCGACGTGAAGGCCGCCGACCTGCTCGCCGTCGACTCCCTGGACGCCGTCCCGACGTACCCGGGGCTGGTCAACGCCGTGCAGGTCGGCATCCGTTACATCGAGGCGTGGCTGCGCGGCATGGGCGCGGTGGCCATCTTCAACCTGATGGAGGACGCGGCCACGGCCGAGATCTCCCGCTCCCAGATCTGGCAGTGGGTCAACGCGGGTGTCGTCCTCGACACCGGTGAGCCCGCCACGGCCGGGATGGTCCGCGAGATCGCCGCCCGGGAGCTGGCCGCCATCCGCGCGGAGACCGGGGACGAGGCGTTCACCGCCGGGGACTGGCAGCGGGCCCACGACCTGCTGCTGACGGTCGCCCTCGACGAGGACTACGCCGACTTCCTGACCCTGCCGGCGTACGAGCGGCTCAGGGGCTGAGCGGCGCGGGGCCCCGGCAACCGCCGGGGCCCCTCCGCCCGTCCTCGCCCCGCCGGGCCGCCCTTCCGGGCTCCCTCCCGGCCGTCCGGCGGGCGCCGTCAGCCCAGGTGGGCCGACCAGTCCTGCTCGGCGGCCGGTTTGCCGTGCAGGTCGGGGACCTGCTTGAGCCAGTCGGGACGGCCCCGCCGGGTGCGGGCCGCGCGGGCGGCGTTCTCGGCGGCGACCTGTTCGCGGCTCGGGAAGTCGGTGGGCAGCCAGGCCCCGGAGGCCCGCACCCGCGCGTGCAGATAGCGGACGTAGGCGTCGCGGACCCGGCCGGGGGTGTCGAAGCCCGCCTCCAGGGTGAACCAGCCGTCGGGCACCCGTCCGGCCACGTCCCGCAGCAGTTCCTCGGTCACCTTCGGCGCCAGTTCCGCGTCGGCGGCCCGCACGTCGGGGGCGAAGTGGCCGAGGGCGTGGTGCCGGAAGTCGTACGCCTTCTCCGGGGCCGAGGTGTCCCAGCGGTGGTGGAAGACGAGGGCCGCGCCGTGGTCGATGAGCCACAGCAGCGGGGCGACGGTGCCCCGGGTGGGCCAGACCATCAGGTTCGAGCTGTGCACGGTGCGGTCGACGTTGGCCGTGAGGGCGTCCAGCCAGACGATCCGGCCCGCCTCGGCGGGGTCCACGGGAAAGGTCCCGGCGACCTCGGGGGTGAAGTCGGCGGCGCCCGAGAGGTAGTCCATGCCGAGGTTGAGCCCCGCGCTCGCGTCGAGCAGCTCCCGCACCTCCTGGTGCGGCTCGTGCGCGCCGAGCGCAGGATCGAAGTGCGCCAGCACCAGCCGGGGCACCCGCAGCCCGAGCGCCCGCGCCAGCTCCCCGACGATCACCTCCGCCACCAGCGCCTTGCGGCCCTGGGCGGAGCCGGTGAACTTGACGACGTACATCCCGAGGTCGTCCGCCTCGACGACCGCGGGGACCGAACCGCCCGACCGCAGGGGCGTGACGTAACGGGTCGCTACGACCTCTTCCAGCACTTCCCAGGCCACCCATCTCTTCAGCCCGGCGGGCCACTGCCGCGGGCGGCGGCCCGTCGCCGGTGCCGCGCCCCTCGCCGCCCGCCTCCCGCACGGAGTGGTCCATGGTAACCGGGGGTGATCGCCCGGGCGGGGAGGGAGGCCCGAGGAGCGGAGGGGCGAGGGGCCGGTCCTCGTCCGCCGGACCGTCCTCGTCCGCCGGACGGGCGCGGGAACCCGGCGGCGGTGCCGAGCGCGGTGGCCGGCAGGGACTTCGGCGGCCGTGGGCGGGCCCGCACCGGTCCGCCGTCATCCACCCGGGGAAACGGCGTCTTCCAGGGTCCGGGGCAGCGGGTAGGCGCGCTCCGGAGGAAACAGCCGCTGGGCCTTGGTGGCGTGCCCGGCCTGTATCAGGGTCGCGGCCTTGCGGATCCGGGGGGTGAGGTCGGTGAGGCCGACGATCCAGTCGTCGGTGAACGTGCGGATCAGGTGGCGGCCGATGCCGACCTGGATGCTGTAGTGGTTCAGTGCCGCTCCTCGCGGCGAGCGCTCCGGGTCCCACTGGACGTGCACGGCCGCCCGGGCCACCGCCGCCGGGTCGGCGGTCGTCAGCACGGCCCGGGACAGGGCCTCCTCCCAGCCCTCCCGGGTGATCCGCACCGCGAGAACACGTTCCTGGCCGGGCTTGCGCGCCCAGTTGCTGCGGTGCATCAGCCACATGAACGACGGCTTGATCCACGTCATCCGGTGGAACGAGAACGGCGCGACGAAGCGGCCCGCCCGCAGTGCCGCGTCGGCGATGGCAGGCGAGTACGCCTGGTAGACCACGATCGTGCGAGCGTCGTGGTCGGCGCGAATCCGGTGCTGGGGCGTCATGTGCCGCACCCTGCCATCCGGTCCGCCGGCGCGGCGAGCCGATTTCGCCCCGTCGCCCCGGGGCCCGTGCGCACGCGCTGCCCGGCGGCCGCTTCTGCGGCTCCCCCCTTCTTCCTCAGCCCGGCGGTGTGCCGGCGGGCCCGGCCCACCGCGGAGTCGGCGCCGGGATCCCGGGCGATCAGCTCCCCCGTGTCGGGCCGGGCCCGGAGCGCGGTGGCGATCCGAGGCCGGGTGCCGTCCCGCTGCCCACCGCGGGGACAGGTCGTGCACCCGGCCCGCGGCACGTACCCGGCGGGGAGATCGCAGCACGGGACGCCGGTGCGGACGCGGAACCGGACCCGCGGCCGGAACCGGAACCGTAGGCAGTCCACCGATCGCCGCCCGGCCCGCGTCGGGGACCGCCCGCCCGGGCCTCCTGCCCTTCGGCGACAGCGGTTCCGGCACCGCCCGTCGTGCCTCTGCCGGATCTCCCCGTGTCCTGATCGAGCCCGACCGGCGCCGGCGGGGCTCGTGATCAGTACACCCGGCCTCCCGTGGGCGCGGGGGGCGTGGCCGGGGCGGCCCCGGGGCCGGGTTCCCCGGCGGCCGTGCGGGACCAGCGGCCCGCGAGTGCCGCGCAGACCATGAGCTGCATCTGGTGGTAGAGCATCAGGGGGAGTACGGCCAGCGCGGCCCGCCCGCCGAACAGGACCGCTGCCATGGGGAGTCCGTTCGCCAGGCTCTTCTGCGATCCGCAGAACACCGCGGCGGTCCGTGCCGGGCCGTCCAGCCGGGCGAGCCGGGCGGCGGCGTGCGTCCCGGCCAGCGCCACCGCGAGCAGCACGGCGAGGACGGCGAGCAGCCCGAGCAGCCGGCCGGGGGTGACCCGGCTCCAGATGCCCTGCTCCATGCCCGCGCTGAACGCGGCGTAGACGACCAGGAGGATGGAGCCGCGGTCCAGGAACCCCAGCGCGCGCCTGTTGCGGGCGGCGAACGCTCCCAGCCGGGGGCGCAGCAACTGGCCGAGGACGAACGGGGCGAGGAGCTGTCCGGCGATGCGGAGGACCCCGTCGGCGGAGAGGCCGGTCCCCTGGCCGATCAGCCAGGCGGCGAGCAGCGGGGTGGCGGCGAGTCCGACGAGGCTGGAGTAGGTGCCGGCGCAGATGGCGGCCGCGATGTCGCCCCCGGCGGCGGCGGTCAGTGCCACGGACGACTGGACCGTGGAGGGGACGACGCACAGGAACAGGAGTCCGGCGGCGAGTTGGGGGCTCAGCAGCCCGGGTGCCAGGCGGAGGGCCGCCAGGCCGAGCAGGGGGAAGAGGACGAAGGTGGAGAGCAGGATCAGGGCGTGGAGCCGGACGCGGCGCAGGCCCGCCAGGGTCTCCCGGGTGGAGAGCCGCACGCCGTAGAGGAGGAAGAGGAGGGCGATGGCGGCCTCGGAGGCGGTCCGCGTGGCAGCCTGCGCCGCGCCGGTGGCGGGGAGCAGGGCCGCCAGGGCGACGGTGGCGACGAGGGCCGCCACATAGGGGTCGACGAAGGCCGGGAGTCCCGGGCGGCGCCGGGGCTTCGCCGGTGGCGGGGCCGCCGGTCCCGGTCCGGGGGGAGCGGGCCGGTGAGGGGGGTCGCCGGTGTGCGGCGGGCGGGGGCCGGTCACCCGCCGTCCTCGGAGTCGTCGTCCGTGCGGTCGGGGTTGATCAGGGTGTCCATGAGGTCCACCGCGCTGCCGTCGTGGTCGCTCCCCGAGGTCCCGCTGCCGAGGTTGAGGTTCGCCGTCCGGTCGATCTCCAGCCAGGAGTCGGCCTCGGAGTTGTCGATCAGTGTCAGGTCCCCGGCCGCGGCGGGCGGCGCGGCGGCCAGGACCGCCGCGGCCAGCACCAGTGCGGCGGCGACGGACCTGCGGCGGGCCCCGGGCCCGGCGGGGTGGGGTCCGCGGAGGGCGCGGGCCGGGGGCGTCCCGGCCGGGGACGTGTGCCGCGTCATGCGGTGGCGGCCTCTCGCGCCTCGTGGTGGCGGCCGATGTTCAGGGCGAGCAGGTCGGTCGACTCGCGGACGCCGATGCCGCCGGTGCCCGCGGTTTCCGGCAGCCGCCCGTCGGCGAACCGCAGATCGGCCAGGGCCGTGTCCATCGCCCGGTGCGCGGCGAACAGGCAGGGCGTGCTGTAGATCGCCACGTCCACGCCGAGGTCCGCCAGTTCCGTGAGGGACAGGCGGGGGGATTTGCCCCCGGCGATCTGGTTGAACAGCAGCGGCTTGTCACCGACGACCCCGCGGATCCGTTCGATCCACTCCACGCTGCGCACCCCGTCGACCAGGACCACGTCCGCGTCGGTCTCGGCCAGGGCCCTCGCGCGCCGGAGGATGTCCTCCTCCTGCGTCGCGTCCGTGCGGGCCACCACGACCAGGTCGGTCCGGCTGGCCAGGACGCGTTCCAGTTTCGTCAGGTACTCGTCGAGCGGGAGGACCTGCTTGCCGTCCTCGTGGCCGCACCTGCGGGGCCGCTTCTGGTCCTCCAGGATCACTCCGGAGGCGCCGATCCGCTCCAGGCGCTGCACCACGTGGCAGGCGACCTCGTGGTCGACGTATCCGTCGTCGATGTCCACCAGCAGGTGGTGGCGGGGAAAGGCGCCGCGCAGCCGCTCCACGAAGGCCACCATGTCGGGCCACGCGATGAACCCGATGTCGGGGAGTCCGTAGTAGGACGCGGCGAACCCGAACCCGGAGACGAAGAAGCCGTCGTAGTGCCGGGCCGCGACGGACGCGGAGTACATGTCGTAGATGCCGATGAGCGGTGTCGTCCCGGGTGCGCCGATCGTCCGGCGCAGCGCGTTTCCATGGGTCATGGCGGATTCTCCGTGGGTGGTGTCGGGTGCCTCGTGCGCGAGGGGGAAGTCGCGCGGGCGGGGGAACGGATTCCCCCTGCGGAGCACGCGGGGGAATCATCGGAGAAACGATCACCATTCTTGGTGACTTCTCCGAAAAGAGGAGGGAAGGACCCCTCGGGGCCTCCCGTTCTTCGACATGAACGATATCTTTCCCCGTCGCTTACCCACAAGAAGAACTCTCTTGACTCCGGCGAGGAATTCGCTTCGAATTCCGGGTTCACCCATGTCCCCCTGTCGGCCCATAATCCTTAATTCAACCGCTGCGGTACTCTTTTCGCTTGTCCGGTGATCCGATGACGGGCCGGTCGTCTTTCAGGACCGGAATTCGGCGCCCTTCCGGTCCCGGGAGGTGTCGCTCTCCCGGACCCGGGGCGGGGGCCGCCCCCGCCTCTCCGAAACGGGCCGCCCCGTCCCACCCGGCCCTTGCCCACCGGGTCGCCCCCGGCAGCCGCGACCTCGCGGGCCCTCCGGCCGCGCTCCCCGCGCGGTTTGCCGCCGGAGCCATCGGGCGTAGCTTGGAAACCGAGGCGAAAGCGACCGCCCGTGAGGGACGCGCCGACATCGCCGTGAGTCGTGGAGCGCGGGCGGCATCCCCGTACGCGAGGTCTCCAAACGGCGCGGCGGTCCCGGCCCAAGGACCCCCTGTGGCCCGGTGGGGCGGAGGTCCCGCCCCGGGGCGGGGAGCCCGCACGGGACGGAGAGCCCGGAGACGGGGCGCGCTCCCGAGGCAGGCACGGAGGGATCATGACGGAGTTCCGTGGGGTGAAGGGCGTCGCGCCGAGCCCTGCCACGGTGCTGCACGGTCCCTCACGGCTGGCCGCGGTGGAAGCCGTCCGCGCGATCGACGACCGGACCGGCACCGCCTTCACCCGCTCCGCGGAACTGGCCGCCCGGCTGCTGGGCACCGGCATGGCGCTGATCAGCCTGGCCGGGGTCGACCGGCAGTTCGTCCGGGGCGGGACCGGCGCGGCCGTACCGCGGAGCGGCGAGCAGCGCGGGCTCGACTGGGCCTTCTGCTCCGAGGTGGTGGCGTCGGGCGGGCCGCTGGTCATCGACGACCTCCGGGACGACCCCGGGCGCGGGTCCGACGGCGCGGTCGCCGACACCGGCATGCGCGCCTACCTGGGGGTGCCCCTGCTCCTCGGCGGCCTGCCCGTGGGCGCGCTGTGCGTCCTCGACACCGGGCCGCGGCCCTGGGACCCGGGGCAGCGGCACGCGCTGGAGCAGTTGGGCGAGTCGGTCATGAGCGAGATCGGACTGCGCCTGGACGCGGCCGAGAGCGACCGGCTGCACGCGCGGACCGCGGCCACCGCGGCCGTCGAGCGCCAGCGGTCCCAGCAGTTGCGGGACCTGGCCCGGGCCAGTCTGCGGATCAACGCCACGCCCTCGCTGGAGCACGCCCTCCAGACGGTCACCGAGGAGGCCAGGAGGCTGGTGGGCACCCACCAGTCGATCACCAGCATGACCACGGACCTCCGCTGGGGCCAGGCGATCAACGCGGTCTCCCTGTCGGACAAGTACGCCGCGTACCGCTCGTTCGACGCGCCCCCGGTCGGCGAGGGGATCTACGTCCTGGTGTGCCGGGAGAACCGGCCGATGCGGATGACCCAGGACGAGCTGGAGGCCCACCCGGCCTGGCGCGGCTTCGGGGAGTACGCCAGCCGCCACCCCCCGATGCGCGGCTGGCTGGCCGTGCCGCTGATCACCTCCGACGGGCGCAACCTGGGGCTGATCCAGCTCTCCGACAAGGAGGACGGCGGCGAGTTCACGGCCGACGACGAGGCGATCCTCGTCCAGCTCGCCCAACTGGCCTCCGCGAGCGTCGAGAAGGCCGCCGCGCTGGAGAGCCAGTACGAGATCGCCCGCACCCTGCAGAGCAGTCTGCTGCCGCAGCGGCTGCCCGAGCAGTCGGCGGTGTCGGCCGCCTCCCGGTACCTCCCCGCGACGCCGCGCGCCGGCGTGGGCGGCGACTGGTTCGACGTGATCGCGCTCTCCGGCGCCCGGGTCGCGCTGGTGGTCGGGGACGTGGTCGGACACGGCATCCACGCCGCCGCCACGATGGGCAGGCTGCGTACGGCGGTGCGCACCCTGGCCGACGTCGACCCGACCCCCGAGGAGTTGCTCACCCGGCTGGACGACCTGGTCAGCCGCCCGCCGTCGGAGTCGGACACGGACGCCGACGACCGCCTGGGGCTGGAGGGCGAGGCCGCCCTCGGGGCCACCTGCCTGTACGCGGTGTACGACCCGGTGGCGGGGCGGTGCGCCCTGGCCTGCGCCGGGCATCCGGCGCCCGTCCTCGTCTCCCCGGACGGCCACACCGGTCTCCTCGACGTGCCCGTCGGGCCGCCGCTCGGCGTCGGGGGCGTGCCGTTCGAGACGGCGGAGGTGGACGTGCCGGAGGGCGGTCTGCTCGCCTTCTACACCGACGGCCTGGTGGAGTCCCGCAGCCGGGACCTGGACGCGGGGACGGAGGAGCTGCGCCGGACCCTGGCCGAGCAGCCCCGCGAGTCGCTGGAGACCCTGTGCGACGACGTGGTCGGGACGCTGCTGCCGGAGCCCCCGGCCGACGACGCCGCGCTGCTGCTGGTGCGTCCGCACAGCCTGGACCGGGCGCGGGTCGCCACCTGGGACATCGGCGCCGACCCGGCCGAGGTGGCCCGGGTGCGGGCCCGCATCGCCCGCAGGCTGGCCGCGTGGGGCCTGGACGAGATCGGCTTCGTGACCGAGCTGGTGGTGAGCGAGCTGATCACCAACGCCATCCGGTACGGGCTGCCTCCCCTCCAACTGCGGCTCATCTACGACCGGACGGTCATCTGCGAGGTCTCCGACACCAGCGGCACCGCCCCGCACCTGCGCCGGGCCGCCGCCCTCGACGAGGGCGGGCGCGGACTGATGCTGGTCGCGCGGCTCACCCAGCGCTGGGGCACCCGCCAGGCCCGGGAGGGCAAGACCATCTGGTGCGAGCAGGCCCTGCCCGCGACGGACCCGCCGCCCGAGCCCCGGTAGCCCCCGGCGCCGGTCCCGATGGTTCCGGCGGGCCGGCTCCCGGGCATCCCGGCTGTCGCGCGCCCGCCGCCCCGGAGACCGCCCTCCCGCTGTGGGGCCGGGTGCCGCCCTTCGGGGCCGGACGAAGCCCACGGACCGAACCGCCGGGGCCCCACGGCTCCCCCCCCCGGCTCGGGAGGGACCGGCCGAGGCCGGCCCGCCGCTCCCCGGGTCCCCGCCGACCTCCACCAAGTTCATGGCCTCGACCAAGAGGAGCGGGGCATGGCATCGCGCAGGACCGCGGTTCCCTCTCGTCGAGGTGTTCGGGCCCGACGGGAGGAGAGCGACGCGCCGCGCGGACTCCGCACGGGCGCTGCCGTACCGGGCTGCTGGACAGCGGCTCTGATGAACCTGCTCGACCGGGACGCGCCCCTGGGGCGATGATGGCCGTGTGACGTCGACCGAAGCGGCAGCAATCGCTCTGCAGGACCACGCCGCCTTATGGAGTGTGGGCGAAATCAGTGCGAGCGATGTCGTCGATGCCGCCTGTGACGCACTCGTGGCCGGACTCGACACCCCCGGCCTCCGGATCCTCGCCGCCCGCACGCGCTCCGAGGCGGACTACGACGTCCACGACCTGCTTCCCCCGGCACTCGACGAACTCGGCCTCACCTTCCATCCGGCCGGCGGCGGGACCGGCCGGGAAGCCGCCGCGCCAGCCCTGGCACGACGCATGCTCGCCGGTGAGCTGACACCTTCGGAGCTCACGTTCCGGATCCATCGGCGCTACGGACATGAGCTGCCCCTGACGAAACGGCTTGCCGAACTCGACGACGAGTACTCCGTCCTCGAATACGGCGGCAGAACCGTGGACCAGGTCGATGCCGAGGTCACGGCCGAAGCCCGCCGCCTGGCAGTCCACCCGAACGAGCCTCGTCCTCCCCGATCCGACGGGGCGGTGCGCGACATCCCGTGAGTTCCCCCCGAGCCCGACCGAGTCCGCCCCCCTGGCCGGGGAGGTGCCTTCTCCTTCTGCCCTGCGGGCTCGTGGCAGGACCTCGCGATCCTTGAGACGAAATCGCCCCGTCCTACCGATCCTCCGTCCAACTGGAGGCGAGGAGGCTCGGGTCGGCGGGGCCGGCGGCCGTACGGGACCTGCGTGAGCCACGGGCGCCCGTGCCGGCGGAAGATCCGGAGCGGTTCGAGATCGACGTGCCGTCCGGGTTCGTTCTCGCCCGGGCCTTGGCGGGACCCTCGGCCGGCTCCGCGGGGACGTCGGGCACCCGGAGCGGATCGGAACCCGCTTCGGCCAACCCCCGTGGGACCCGGAACCCGCCGACGCCGACGCGTACTTCGGGAAGGCGCGGCGGAACTCACCCGACTGGACCGGTCGCAGGTGCCGATGCCGTACTTCCTGTTCCCGGAGCCGCGGCACAAGGGCGAACCCCACCGGATGACCGACCGGGCGGTCGAGTGCCCGACCGACGGGATGAACCGGCGTGCCCGGAAGCCGTCCGGACTCCAGCGGAGCCCGGTCGGGCCCGGGTTGGTGATCCCGGCGGGGAAGAGGGGATCAGTGGACGGGCGGGACGAACTCGGGCCGGTCGAGCAGGCGCGGCCGGCTTCCATCAGGCTGGCGCCGGACGACCTGCGCCCGGGCCCCGGCCCGTCCTTCGGCGGGGTGGAGGTGAGGGCGATGTCCCCGCTGATCAGCGTCGGCAACGGTGGCTCGGAATCCAAACGGGGGCGGTTGGCCAGCACCTTCTCCGACGGCGCACGGATCGCCTCCCGGCCCGCCGTCCGGCCGCCGGGCGGGTAGGCCGTCACCGCCCCCTCTTCGTGGAGCGCGGCAACCTGGCCGCGTCCCCAGCGGACTCGGCGGGTCCTGAGACATGCAAGGCGGCCGACGCCAAGCCGTTCTCCACCGCCCGGCTGACCTTGTGCGGGCGTTGAGGCGATTCCCCTCATCGCGACGGGCCTCGCGCTGCAGCGGAGCCGACGGGGCGGCTTGACCGCCGACGAGCCGGTGGCGGTCGGCGAGGAGTCGTCCGAGCGGAACGCCCGGCCGGGACTCGCCGGCCGAGTGCCTCACCGAGCTCCGGACGACGGTCAGTTGATCAACCGGTACCGCAACGCCCCCTGGTGTGCGCCCGGCCGCCGAGGGCCCGGGCGTGGCCGGCGACGGCCTCCGCGACCGGGGCGAAGAGCAGTGCCCAGTTACCGGGCAGGCACCGCACCGCGGACGTGAGGTGGCCGCGGACGACCGCCCATTCGTCCGGGCGGCCGTCCGCCCCGTCCGCCAGGACCGCCCGCAGGCACGCGTCGACGCCCTCGGCGGGGTCGTCCTCGTCGAGCCCCAGCCGCGCCCACGCCTCCCCGGCGTCCGGCGGCAGGGGGAGGGAGTCACCGTCCCATCCGGCCGCCGCGTCCAGCAGGTAGAGGAGATGTCCACCGGGGGCCGGCGGAGCCGCGCGAAGGCCCTCGGTGGTGAACTCCCGCTCCCCGTCCTCCCGTACCAGCGCCGACGTCCCGGCCGAGGCGGCGACCAGCTCCGCCCAGCGGTCCGGGCCGTGCCCGCCGTCGGTCTGCCGCAGATGCTCGGCCGCGAACGCCGCCATCGCGTCCGGATCGTCGATCAGCGGGGAGACCACGAGGTCGTTCCCGTGGTCGAAGCCGAAGTAGTGGCGGTGGCCGTCGAGGGTGAGCGACTCGACCCCGGCCACATGGCCGACCCGTCCGGGCAGGGGGTCGAAGCGCCGGGCGCGTTCCTGTCTCATACGCAGGACCGTACGGGCGGTCACTGACATCGGAACGGGCGGCACCCGCGGCCGGAGCCCGGGCCGGTACGGCAGCCGGGGCCGGTACGGCAGCCGGGGTCCGGACCGGAGCTGAATGTCAGGCCGCCCAGACCCAAGCCCGCTCCACCGGTGCCGGAGCCGCAGCCCCAGGCCCAGGCCCAGGCCCAGGGCCGCTGCCGGGGCCGTGTGCCGCGCCGGTGGAGCGGATCCGGACCCCCCGCGCGGCGGCCGGGAGGCGGCCGGACACGGCGTTCGGGGCCCGGGGCCTCCCACCCGACGGACCCGCCGGACGCGCCGGACGCGACGGCCCCAACGGCCCCAACGGCCAAGGAATCCGACCGGACGGCACCCGTCCCCCGGGGGCGGCGGGGCGTGGTGGCCCTCCTCAGTCCCCGGCCTCGGCCCCGGTCAGCTCGTACGGCTCGCCCAGGGGTCCGCCGTCCGTCCCGGGGCGCCTCGCGCGCACGGTGACCCGTTCGCCGGGGAAGAGGGCGAGCAGGGCGACCCTGCCGGTCAGCGGCTTGCGGGCCGGGCGGCCGGAGGAGGCGCCGGGCGAGGTGTCCCCGATCTCCAGCAGTCCGGCCGCCCCGTCCACGAGCAATGTGTGGAAGCGCAGGAGTTCGTACCCCTCGTCGGACCCGGGCCGGCCGGTGAGGAGGGCGCTCTCCGACTCGCCGAACGGTGCCAGGGTCCTGCCGCCGAGGACGGTGTCGAGGTCCCCGGCGGCGGTCGGGTCGATGCCCATGACGCCTCCCGAGAGGTGTTCCGCGGGCTCCCACTCCCCGGTGCCGGCCCGGGTGCAGGCGTACAGCTCCTCCGCGAAGCTGCCGTCGTCGCGCCGGTGGAGGAGCAGTGCGAAGCCGAGGGCACCGCGCACACAGGTGTCGGCGACGGTGATGGCCCGGCCGCCGCCCGGCGCGGGGAGGGCGGTGCCGCCCGGTGGCGGGAGGACGGCTCCGTCCGGCGCCGCGCCGTGGGGGTGCGCCGCCGTGAGTGCCGCTCGGGCCGTGTCCGCCAGGTTTCCGCCCATGCCGCCCCTTCGTGTGCCGTGATCCGTCGGGTCCGGGACCGGACGCGCGCCGGACCGGGGCCCGCCCGTGTTCACGGCACGGAGCCGTCGGCGGGGCCCCGGGCCAGGGTGACGGCCGGACCGGAGGCGTGGGCGCCCCCGGGGACCGGGAGCGCCCCTCCCGGTCCCCCGGGGGTCAGTCCTGCTGCTCCAGGTCGCCCTCGGTCTCCAGGTACGCCTGGCGGAGTGCCTCCAGGAGGGCGGGGTCGGGGTGCTGCCAGAGACCCCGGGACTCAGCCTCCAGGAGGCGTTCGGCGATGCCGTGCAGGGCCCAGGGGTTGGCCTGCTGGAGGAACTCGCGGTTGGTGGGGTCGAGGACGTACGTTTCGGTGAGCTTGTCGTACATCCAGTCGGCGACCACGCCGGTGGTGGCGTCGTAGCCGAACAGGTAGTCCACGGTGGCGGCGAGTTCGAAGGCGCCCTTGTAGCCGTGGCGGCGCATCGCCTCGATCCACTTGGGGTTGACCACCCGGGCGCGGAAGACCCGGGAGGTCTCCTCGACCAGGGTGCGGGTGCGGACGGTCTCGGGGCGGGTGGAGTCACCGATGTACGCCTCGGGGGCGGTGCCGCGCAGGGCGCGGACGGTGGCGACCATGCCGCCGTGGTACTGGAAGTAGTCGTCGGAGTCCGCGATGTCGTGCTCGCGGGTGTCGGTGTTCTTGGCGGCGACGGCGATGCGCCGGTAGGCGGTCTCCATCTCCGCGCGGGCCGGGCGGCCGTCGAGTTCGCGGCCGTAGGCGTAGCCGCCCCACACGGTGTAGACCTCCGCGAGGTCGGCGTCGGTGCGCCAGTCGCGGGAGTCGATGAGCTGGAGCAGTCCGGCGCCGTAGGTGCCGGGGCGGGAGCCGAAGATGCGGGTGGTGGCCCGGCGTTCGTCGCCGTGCTCGGCCAGGTCGGCGCGGACGTGGGCGCGGACGTGGTTGGCCTCGTCGGGTTCGTCCAGACCCGCCGCCATGCGCACGGCGTCGTCGAGGAGGCCGACGGTGTGCGGGAAGGCGTCGCGGAAGAAGCCCGAGATGCGCAGGGTGACGTCGATGCGGGGGCGGCCGAGTTCGGCCGCCGGGACGGGTTCGAGGCCGGTGACGCGGCGGGAGGCGTCGTCCCAGACGGGGCGGATGCCGAGCAGGGCGAGGGCCTCGGCCACGTCGTCGCCCGCGGTGCGCATGGCGCTGGTGCCCCACAGGGACAGGCCGACGGAGGTGGGCCACTCCCCGTTGTCGGCGCGGTAGCGCTCCAGGAGGGAGTCGGCGAGCGCCTGCCCGGTCTCCCAGGCGAGCCGGGAGGGGACGGCCTTGGGGTCGACGGAGTAGAAGTTGCGGCCGGTCGGCAGCACGTTGACCAGGCCGCGCAGCGGGGAGCCGGAGGGCCCGGCGGGGACGAAGCCGCCGTTCAGCGCGTGCACGGTGTGGTCGAGTTCGGCGGTGGTCCCGGCGAGCCGGGGGACGACCTCACGGGCGGCGAACTCCAGGACGGCGGCCACCTGTTCACCCTGTCCGGTGGGGACGGCGGCCGGGTCCCAGCCGGCGTCCTCCATCGCCTGGACGAGGGCGCGGGCACGGGCCTCGGCCTCGTCGGCGGTGGTACGGGTGGCGCGGGCCTCGTCGAGGCCGAGCGCTTCGCGCAGGCCGGGCAGGGCGGTGGTGCCGCCCCAGATCTGGCGGGCGCGCAGGACGGCGAGGACGAGGTTGACGCGGTCCGCGCCCTCGGGCGGGCTGCCGAGGACGTGCAGGCCGTCGCGGATCTGGGCGTCCTTGACCTCGCAGAGCCAGCCGTCGACGTGCAGCAGGAAGTCGTCGAAGCCGTCGTCGTCGGGCCGGTCCTCCAGGCCGAGGTCGTGGTCGAGGCGGGCGGCCCGGATGAGGGTCCAGATCTGGGCGCGGATGGCGGGCAGCTTGGCCGGGTCCATGGCGGAGATCTGGGCGTACTCGTCGAGGAGTTGCTCCAGGCGCGCGATGTCGCCGTAGGAGTCGGCCCGGGCCATGGGCGGGACGAGGTGGTCGACGAGCGTGGCGTGGACGCGGCGCTTGGCCTGGGTCCCCTCGCCGGGGTCGTTGACCAGGAAGGGGTAGACGAGGGGCAGGTCGCCGAGGGCCGCGTCGGGGCCGCAGGCGGCGGAGAGCCCGGCGTTCTTGCCGGGGAGCCACTCCAGGTTGCCGTGCTTGCCCAGGTGGACCATCGCGTCGGCGCCGAAGCCGCCCTCGGAGCGCGGGGCGGCGATCCAGCGGTAGGCGGCGAGGTAGTGGTGCGAGGGCGGCAGGTCGGGGTCGTGGTAGATGGCGATGGGGTTCTCGCCGAAGCCGCGCGGCGGCTGGATGAGGACGAGGAGGTTCCCGAAGCGCAGGGCGGCCAGGACGATGTCGCCGTCGGGGTCGCGGCTGCGGTCGACGAACATCTCGCCGGGCGGCGGCCCCCAGTGCCGCTCGACGGCCTCGCGCAGGGTGGCGGGGAGGGCGTCGTACCAGCGTCGGTAGTCGGCGGCGGGGATGCGGACCGGGTTGCGGGCGAGCTGCTCCTCGGTGAGCCAGTCCTGGTCGTGGCCGCCCGCGTCGATCAGCGCGCGGATCAGTTCGTCGCCGTCGCCGGATTCCAGCCCGGGTATCGCGGCGTCCCCGAAGTCGTAGCCCTCGGCGAGCAGCCGCCGCAGCAGGGCGACGGCGCTGGCGGGGGTGTCGAGTCCGACGGCGTTGCCGATGCGGGAGTGCTTGGTGGGGTAGGCGGACAGCACGAGGGCGAGCCGCTTGTCGGCGGCCGGGACGTGCCGGAGCCGGGCGTGGCGGACGGCGGTTCCGGCGACGCGGGCGGCCCGTTCGGGGTCGGCGACGTAGACGGGCAGTCCGTCGGCGTCGATCTCCTTGAAGGAGAACGGCACGGTGATGAGGCGGCCGTCGAACTCGGGGACGGCGATCTGGCTGGCGGCGTCGAGCGGGGAGACGCCCTCGTCGTTGTCGCGCCAGTCGGCGCGGGAGCCGGTGAGGCACAGGGCCTGGAGGATCGGCACGTCCAGGGCGGTGAGGGCGCCCGCGTCCCAGGACTCGTCGTCGCCGCCCGCGGAGGCCTCGGCGGGCCGGGTGCCGCCGGCGGCGAGGACGGTGGTGACGATGGCGTCGGCCTCGCGCAGCGCGTCGACCAGATCGGGTTCGGGCGAGCGCAGCGAGGCCACGTGGAGCGGCAGGGCCCGGGCCCCCGCGGCCTCGACGGCGTCGCACAGGGCGTGCACGAAGGCGGTGTTGCCGCTCATGTGGTGGGCGCGGTAGTAGAGCACCGCGATGGTGGGCCCGTCGGTCTCCGGGCCGGGGGTGCGCTCCAGCGGGCCCCAGGTGGGGGCGGGCGCGGGGGCCTCGAAGCCGTGGCCGGTGAGCAGGACGGTGTCGGAGAGGAAGCGGGCGAGCTGGGCCAGGTTGGCGGGGCCGCCGTGGGCGAGGTAGGCGTGGGCCTCGGCGGCGAGGCCGACGGGGACCGTGGAGGCGGCCATGAGCTGGGCGTCGGGGGCCTGTTCGCCGCTGAGGACGACGACGGGGCGGCCGTCGGCGAGGAGCAGGCCGAGCCCCTCCTCCCAGGCGCGCAGCCCGCCGAGGAGGCGGACGACGACCAGGCCGACGCCGTCGAGGAGGGCGGGCAGCTCGTCGAGCGGGAGGCGGGCGGGGTTGGCGAAGCGGTAGGCGACGGGGCCGTCGGCGGCGCGGGCGCTCAGCAGGTCGGTGTCGGACGTCGACAGGAGCAGGACGCGGGGGGTCTCGGAACGCTCCCCGGGGAATTGCGGCATGCGTCGTCTGGCCTTCCTCGGGATCCTCGCCCCGGGCGGTGGGAGACGGCGGGAGTTCCTGACTCGCCCGGCCTGTCGGCCGGACTCACAGTGGCGGGACCGCGCCGGATTCGCACCGGGCTTCCTCCCATGTCGCCGTCCTGGCGATGGCGGGCTGGATGGCCCGCCAGGGAGCATAGTAAGCGCCCTTCGCCGTCCGTGGGGCGGGGGAATGGCAGCGGAGCCGGCCGGATCGGCGGTCGGTATGCTCGCCGCCATGCCGACCCCCCTCACTCCTCCGCCCCAGGTCGCGGCCGTCCACCGGGACCGCGGCGACGCCTGCCCGGGGTCGTTGCGTCTGCACACCGCCGACGACGGCGCGTTGGCCAGGGTGCGGGTCCCGGGCGGCGTGGTCACCGTGGCACAGGCGGAAGCGCTGGCCACGGCGGCACGGTGGGGCGACGGAGATCTTCATCTCACTTCGCGCGGCAATGTGCAGGTGCGAGGTCTGGACGCCGGTCGCGGCCCGGAACTGGCCGGACTGCTGGACGCGGCCGGGCTGTTGCCCGCGCCCGGTCACGAGCGGGTGCGCAACGTGGTGGCCTCGCCGCTGTCCGGCCTGGACGGGGGCGGGGAGCGCGAGGTGCGCCCCTGGCTGACGGAGCTGGACGCGGCGCTCTGCGCGAGCCCGGCGGCCCGGGAGCTGTCCGGCCGGTTCCTGTTCGCGCTGGACGACGGGCGGGGCGATGTCGCGGGGCTCGGCGCCGATGTGACGGTGCGGGCCGCCGCGGGCGGCACCGCGCTGCTGGGTGTGGGGGCGTCCCGCGAGGCGCTGCGCATGGCCGCCGGCGACGCGCCCCGCGCGGCGCTGCTGGCCGCCGAGGAGTTCCTGGCGGCGGCGGGGGCGCGGGCCTGGCGGGTGGCCGAACTGGGCACCGCCCCCGAGGCGCTGCTCGACGCCGTCGGGGACCGTCTGGCCGGCGCGGGCATCGCCTGGGCCCGGGTGCCGGCGGCCACGGGGCGTGCGCCGGAGCCCGCGCCGGGGGCGGCCGGGGCGGCGCTCTGCGCGCACGCCCGGTTCGGCCGGATCACGGCGGTCCAGTGGCGGGAGCTGATCCGTGCGGCGACCCGGGGCACCAGCGGGGAACTGCGGCTGACGCCGTGGCGGAGCGTCGTCGTGCCCGCCGCCGGACTGGACGCGGCCGGGCGCGCGGCGGCGCTCGCGGACCTCGCGGCCACCGGTCTGGTCACCGATCCCGCCTCGCCCTGGCCCCTGGTGGGAGCGTGCGTCGGACGGCCGGGATGCGCCCGGTCGCACGCGGACGTGCGCGACGACGCGGCCCGCGCCCTCACCGGGCCGGCTCCCGGGCCCGACGGCCCGGCCCCGGGCACCTCCGACACCGCGACTCCGGCCTCGGGCACTCCCGTTCTCGCGGGCCCGGCCCCGGGCACCGCCCTTCCCTCGGGCCCGGCTCCGGACGCCCTCACTCCCGGCGCTCCCGTTCCCGGCGCTCCGGCTCCGGAGGTCCCGGCTCACGACGTCCCGGCGCCCGGCGTTCCGGCTGCCCGGCCGCCGCTCCCCCTGTACTGGTCGGGCTGCGAGCGCCGGTGCGGGCGTCCGCGCGGCCCCCATCTGGACGTGGTGGCCGTTGCGGACGGCGGCTATCTGCTGACCGCCGCCGGGGACGGGCCGTCGCGCGCCGTCCCCCTGTCCGGCCCCTCCGGCCTCGCCGCCGCGCTGGCGGACCTCGCCCCGTGACCGGCGCGTCCCGACGCCCGCGGCACGCCGCCGCCCACGCCGCCCCGTTACGCCACCGGGCCGCCGACCCGCACGGCGGCGCCCCGCACGGCACCACGACGCGCCGCCCGTGGCCCCCGCCCCGGCCCGCCCCGGCGTCGGCCGACGCCCCCGTCAGCCCGCGCACCCCCGGTGCCCGGCGGCACGGGCGGCCCGCACCCCCGCGACCGCACGACGACCCCACCGACCGTCAGACGACCGAGAGCAGCGAGAAGACACCGTGACCACGTACGACTACGAGAAGGACGGCGCGGCGATATACCGCCGGTCCTTCGCCACGATCCGCGCGGAGGCGGACCTCTCGGCGCTGCCCGCCGACGTCCGTCCGGCCGCGGTCCGGATGATCCACGCCTGCGGCATGGTCGACCTCGTCCGCGACATCTCCTGCACCGACGGTGTGGTGGCCCGGGCCCGCGCGGCCCTGCGCGCCGGGGCACCGATCCTGTGCGACGTGCGGATGGTGGCCAGCGGGGTGACCCGCAAGCGGCTGCCCGCCGACAACGAGGTGGTGTGCACCCTGGGCGACCCCTCCGTGCCCGCCCTGGCGGAACGGCTCGGCACCACCCGCACCGCCGCCGCCCTGGAGCTGTGGCGGGACCGGCTGGACGGCGCCGTCGTCGCCGTCGGCAACGCGCCGACCGCGCTGTTCCGGCTGCTGGAGATGATCGAGGAGGGGGCTCCCCGGCCGGCCGCCGTCATCGGCGTGCCCGTCGGCTTCGTCGGCGCGGTCGAGTCCAAGGACGCCCTGGCCGGACACCCCTCGGGCCTGGACCACCTGATCGTCCGGGGCCGGCGCGGCGGCAGCGCCATCGCCGCCGCCGCGCTCAACGCCATCGCGAGCGAGGAAGAATGAGCGGCAAGCTGTACGGCGTGGGGCTCGGCCCCGGCGACCCGTCCCTGATGACCGTGCGCGCCGTCGAAGTGATCGCGGCGGCCGACGTGGTCGCATACCACAGTGCCCGGCACGGGCGGTCCATCGCCCGCTCCATCGCGGAACGGCACCTGCGCGCCGACCACATCGAGGAACGGCTCGTCTACCCGGTCACGACCGAGGCGACCGACCACCCCGGCGGCTACCGGGGCGTCATCGACGACTTCTACGCCGAGGCCGCGGCCCGGCTCGCCGCGCACCTGGACGCGGGCCGCACGGTCGCCGTCCTCGCCGAGGGCGACCCGATGTTCTACGGCTCCTACATGCACATGCACAAGCGGCTCGCGGACCGGTACGAGACCGAGGTGATCCCCGGGGTCACCTCGGTGTCCGCCGCCGCGGCCCGGCTGGGCACACCGCTCGCGGAGGGCGAGGAGGTGCTGACGATCCTGCCGGGCACGCTGCCCGAGGAGGAGCTGACCGCCCGGCTGGCGGCCACCGACACCGCGGTGGTGATGAAGCTGGGCCGCACCTTCCCCAAGGTCCGCCGGGCACTGGAGGGTTCGGGGCGGCTGGCCCGCGCCCGGTACGTGGAGCGGGCCACCATGGCCGGGGAGCGGCTGGCCGGGCTGGCGGACGTGGAACCGGAGTCGGTGCCGTACTTCTCGGTGGCGGTGCTGCCCAGCCAGGTGGGCGCGGAGCCGCCGGTGCCGGAGCCGGGGGCTGTCGGCGAGGTCCTGGTGGTGGGCACCGGGCCCGCCGGGCCGCTCTGGCTGACCCCGGAGACCCGGGGGGCGCTGGCCGGCGCCGACGACCTGGTCGGCTACACCACCTATCTGGACCGGGTGCCGGTGCGGGCGGGACAGCACCGGCACGGCACGGACAACCGGGTGGAGGCCGAACGTGCCGAGTTCGCGCTCGGGCTCGCCCTGCGGGGGCGGCGGGTGGCCGTGGTCTCGGGCGGCGACCCCGGGGTCTTCGCCATGGCGACCGCCGTGCTGGAGGCCGCCTCGGCGCCGGAGTACGCAGGGGTCCCGGTGCGGGTGCTGCCGGGGGTGACGGCCGCCAACGCCGCCGCCGCCCGCGCGGGCGCCCCGCTGGGCCACGACTACGCGACGATCTCCCTCTCCGACCGGCTCAAGCCGTGGGAGGTGATCGCCGGACGGCTGCGGGCCGCCGCCGCCGCGGATCTGGTGCTGGCCCTGTACAACCCCGGTTCGCGGAGCCGGACCTGGCAGGTGGGCCGGGCCAGGGAAGTGCTGCTGGAGCACCGCTCGCCGGAGACCCCGGTCGTGGTCGCGCGGGACGTGGGCGGCGCCGGGGAGCGGGTGCGGATCGTGCGGCTGGGCGAACTGGACCCGGCCGAGGTCGACATGCGCACCATCCTGCTGGTGGGGTCCTCCCGGACCCGGGTGGTGCGGCGCGGCGACGGCGAGGAGGTCGTCTGGACGCCCCGGCGGTATCCGGAGGAGTAGGGCGCGACGCCCGGCCGGAGCGCGGGGGCCGGAGCGGGTACCGGTGCACGGGGCCGGCATACGGGGCCGGTGCGTCGGGCCCGGTCCGGCGCACCGCCCCGCGCGGGGCGGGCCCCGGGGAGGGACGGGGCGGTCGCCGCCTCCGGCCCGAACACCGCCGTCAGCCGTGCCGTTCGCGGAGCCAGTCGGCCGCCGCGCCGGGCTCGGTCACGGTCGGGACCCCGGCGGGGACCGGGGGACGGCGGACGACGACCACCGGCAGGCCCGCCTCCCGGGCGGCCGTCAGCTTGGGCGCGGTGGCCGCTCCCCCGCTGTCCTTGGTGACCAGCACCTCCACCCGGTGGCGGCGCAGCACCTCGCGCTCCCCGTCCAGGGTGAACGGGCCGCGGTCCAGCAGCACGCCCATGTGCGCCGGGTGCGGGGGGACGGGGGCGTCGACGGAGCGGACGAGGAACCAGTGGCCGTCCAGCCCCGCGAAGGCCGCCAGGCCCGTACGGCCGGTGGTGAGGAAGACCCGGCGGCCGAGTGCGGGCAGCAGCCCGGCGGCCTCGTCCAGGGAACCGGCCTCGCGCCAGTCGTCGCCCTCGACCGGCGTCCAGCCGGGGCGGCGCAGCGCCAGCAGGGGCACCCCGGCGGTGGCGGCGGCGCGGGCGGCGTTGAAGCTGATGGTGCCGGCGAACGGGTGGGTGGCGTCGACCAGCGCGTCGACCCGGTGTGCGCGCAGCCAGGCGGCCAGTCCGTCGGCGCCGCCGAAGCCGCCGACGCGGACCTCGCCGGGCGGCAGCCGGGGGGCGGCCACCCGCCCGGCCAGCGAGGTGGTCACCCGCATGCCCAACGGCGCCTCCGCGGCGAGCAGTTCGGCCAGTCGGCGGGCCTCGGTGGTGCCGCCGAGGATCAGTACGCGCACGGCCGGCCGTCTTCCTTCGTCCGGTTCCTCATCTCCGCCTCCTTCGGGTGGGGGTGCCCCTGCCGGGCACCCGTGGGGTGGCTCACGGGGCGTCGCGTGGGCCGCGGTCCGGGGCGGGGTCCGGTGCCGGGACCGTCGGACGGAGACCGGAACCGGGACCGGAACCGACGGGACGTGCCCGGACCGGCGCGACGGGGCCCGGAGGCCGTCCGGAGGCCGGCGCCGCCGGGTGACCGGGTCCCCGTGCCACGGGCGGCACCGTCTCCGTCACGAGCGCACCCCCGCCCTCGGGTTCGGATCCCGCCGCACCTCCCGCGACGGCTCCTCGCTCCCCCGCCGTCACCACCCGTTCCCACGGGGCCGGTTGCCGGGCCGCGCCCGGAACACCCCGTGCACGCGCCCGTCTCAGCAGGTGTGGCGGTCGCGTTCGGCCGAGTAGAGGTGGCTGTCGCGGAACTGCTCCGCGCCCAGGGTGCGGCCGACCAGGATGACGGCCGTGCGCCGGATCCCCGCCTCCTTCAGCCGGTCGGCGATCTCGTCCAGCGTGCCGCGGATGACGACCTCCCCGGGGCGGGAGGCGAAGGCGACCACGGCGGCGGGGCAGTCGGCGCCGTAGTGCGGCAGCAGTTCCTCGACGACCCGGTCGGCGTACCCGGCGGCCAGGTGCAGGACGAGGAGCGCGCCGCTGCGGCCCAGGGTGGCCAGGTCCTCGCCCTCGGGCATGGGCGTGGCGCGCTGGGCGATCCGGGTCAGGATGACCGTCTGGCCGACGGTCGGCACCGTCAGCTCCCGCTTCAGGGCGGCGGCCGCGGCGGCGAAGGCGGGGACGCCCGGGACGACCTCGTACGGCACCCCCGCGGTGTCCAGCCGCCGCATCTGCTCGGCGACGGCGCTGAACACCGAGGGGTCGCCGGAGTGCAGCCGCGCCACGTCGAGCCCCGCCGCGTGCGCCCGGACCAGTTCGTCGGTGATCTCGTCCAGGGTCAGGCGGGCGGTGTCCACCAGCCGTGCGTCCGGCGGGCATTCGGCGAGCAGTTCGGGGGGCACCAGGCTGCCCGCGTACAGGCAGACCCGGCACTCCGCGAGCAGGCGGGCGCCGCGCAGCGTGATCAGGTCGGCGGCGCCGGGACCGGCGCCGATGAAGTGGACGGTCATCTCTCAGCTCCGGACGGGCGCGAGGGCGGGGAGGGGGACGGGTCGAGGGGCTTCCGTACGGCCCACTGGGTGACGGGCATGGCCTGCCGCCATCCGGTGAAGCCGCCGACGGGCACCGCGTGCGCCACGGCCAGGCGCACCAGTTCGCCGCCGTGGCGGCGGCGGGCGTCGGCGAGCAGCGCCTCCGACTCCAGAGTCACGGTGTTGGCGACGAGCCGGCCCCCGGCGGGGAGCGCCTGCCAGCAGGCGTCCAGGAGCCCGGGGGCGGTGAGGCCGCCGCCGATGAACACGGCGTCCGGGCGCGGGAGTCCGGCCAGGGCCCCGGGCGCGGCGCCGGTCACCACGGTCAGGTCGGGCACACCGAGGCGGTCCGCGTTGCGGGCGATGCGTCCGGCCCGGACGGCGTCGCGCTCGACCGTGACCGCCCGGCAGGACGGGTGGACGCGCATCCACTCGACGGCGATGGAGCCGGAGCCGCCGCCGACGTCCCAGAGCAGTTCGCCGGGGGCGGGGGCGAGCGCGGCCAGGGTGACGGCGCGGACGTGCCGCTTGGTGAGCTGCCCGTCGTGCTCGTACGCCTCGTCCGGGAGCCCGGGCACGGCGCCGAGGCGCAGGGCGTCGGGGGCACGGCGGCAGTCGACGGCGACGAGGTTGAGGGCGGCGGCGGGGGCGTCCGGCGGCCAGTCGTCGGCGGTGACCTCGGGGGTGACGCGCTCCTCCGGGCCGCCGAGCCGCTCCAGGACCCGCATGCCGCTCGGGCCGAAGCCGCGGTCGCGCAGCAGCGCCGCCACCTCGGCGGGGGTGGCGGCACCGGTGCTGAGCACCAGGAGGCGGCGGCCGTGGTGCAGGGCGGCGGCGAGCCGGGCGGCGGGGCGGCCGACGAGGGAGACGACCCCGGTGTCCTCCTGCGGCCAGCCGAGCCGGGCGCAGGCGTGGGAGACGGAGGAGGGGTGCGGCAGGACGCGCAGCGCGGCGGCGCCGAGTTCCTCGCCGAGGGCGCGCCCGATGCCGTGGAAGAAGGGGTCGCCGCTGGCCAGGACGGCGAGGCCGCGGCCGGAGTGCGCGGCGAGGAGGGCGGGCAGGGCGGGGCGCAGCGGCGAGGGCCAGGGCACCCGGTCCGCGGGGCACTCCGGGGGCAGCAGGTCCAGGTGGCGGGGGCCGCCGACCACGACCCGGGCGTCGCGCAGGGCCTGCCGGGCGGTCTCCGTGAGTCCGTCCCAGCCGTCGGCGCCGATCCCGACGACGGTGACGGCGGGGGCGGTCGCGTCCGCCGGTACGGGACGGTCGGTGGTCACGGATCGGTACCTCGGGGTCGGGTGCACACGTCGGTGCCGCACTCTACGGGGCGCCCACCTGCGCGGAGTCACTCGGGGGGACCCGTAGGGGACCTGCCCCGGCCGGGGCACGGCCGGGGCACGGCCGGTGGGGTGGGGCCGGGGAAGCAGTCCGGGGTGGGCCCGGGGGCGGTCGGGGTGGATCCCGGGGTTGGTCGGGGTGCGGCCGAGGCCGGTCGGGGCGGACCCGGGAGTCGGCCGGGGTGGCCCGGTGGTCCTGCGGGTGGGCCCGGGAGCGGTCGGGGTGCGCTCGGGGTGATCCCCGACCGGGTCCCGCCACGGCCCCCTCCTCCCCACCCTCGCCTCGGCACCCGCCCCTGTCAGGGGCGCCCCCGTCCCCTCACTCCCGCTCCCCCACCCCCCGCAGCGGGTTGGCCAGAGGCCGGTACCGGGCCGCCGCACCGTCCGCGCCGGTCCAGCGCAGCAGGAGGTTGGTCTTGGCGGGCAGGGTGGGCGCGTCCAGCAGGGCGGGGATCTCCGGCAGGTCGTGGCGGGCGAACGCGGCGCGCACCGCCGGCCAGGGGTCGAGGCCGGGGTGGTGCTCGGCCAGGGCGGCGGCCGTCTCCGCGAGGTGATTGACGACCAGGCAGTACACCAGCCGCTCCCACCCGGCCGGGCGCGGTGTGTCGGGCAGCAGCCTGACGCCCTCCGCGTCCCGGAAGAGGGCCTGGACGGGGGTGCCCGAGCCGTCGACCGCGACCAGCGTGTTCTGGAGGTGGGCCTCCAGCACCACCCCGTCGTCCGCGAAGGCGGTGAGCACCGGCGGGACGACGACGGCGAGGTACGCGCGCCACCAGGCCGCCGGGTCCGCCGCCTGTGCCAGGGGACTGCCCGGGAAGCCCTCCACCAGGGAGGCGGCCAGCAACGGCGTCGCGCCGGGCGCGAGATGGGGACGCAGACCGTCACGGACGACGACGGCGAGTTCCTCGAAGGCGAAGTCGGCGGTGCGGTAGCCCCGGTCGCCGAGCCAGGCGGCCGGGGGGCCGATCGCGGCGAAGGCCTCGGTGACCGCCGTGTCGGTGCGGCGCAGGGCGAGCAGGTCGTGGCGCCAGAGGCGGCGGACGTCGTTGGTGATGCGCACGTCGAGGCTGAACTTCAGGAACAGGTCGTCCCCGGCCGCGGGGGCGGGTACGTGGACGGTGCGGATCGCCGCCGTCGGCCCGACGGTGAAGGCGGTGGTGCCCAGCCGTACCAGCCGCCCGTCCGCGAAGGCGGGGGCCAGGGCGTCCGCGGCGAGGGCCAGCTGCCAGGGGTGGGCGGGCAGCAGCCGGTAGCCGGGCGGAGCGTGGCCGAGGGCGTCGAGGGCGGCGGTGTCGCCCTCCTCGACGAGGGTGTCGGCGCGGACGGCGAGCAGGGCCAGCGGGAAGCGGGCGTGCGCCTCGGGCGCGTACGGCAGCCACTCGGCGTGCGGGCCGCCGCCGCGCGCCTTGGGGGCCGGGTGGTGGGTGTGTCCGGTGAGGAGGGACTGCTCGGAGCGCAGATAGGGGTCCTCGGGCGGGGCGGCGCGGGCACGGGCCGCCAGCAGGGCGGCGACCGCGTCGCGGCTGTCGGTCATCTCGGCGGGCAGTCCGGGGTTGGCCCGGCCGGTGTGCCGGCGCAGTTCGTCGGCGGCGAGCGCCACCAGCCCGTCGTGGCCGACGCGGCGCCAGCCGTCCGGGGCGCGCACCTCCGGTTCGGCGGGGCGCCGTCCGCCGCGCACCCGCAGCAGCCGCCCGCTGGGCAGCCGGTGCACCGTGCGCCCGCCGGGTGGCGCGGGCAGCGCCTCGGCCAGCTCCCGCAGCAGGCAGTTGAGCAGCGGTACGGCGGCGAGGGCGTCGGCGCGGGCCGCCACGCCGTCCCGGGGGGCGGCGTCGGCGCCGGTGGTGGGGGGCAGGAGATCCACGCGTTGCACTCGTTCCCTACGGTCTGTCTGAGGTGGCGACGATCAGTATGTCTCCCGTGTCCCCCCGGTCCGTCGCGGGCCGGTGCCCCGTCCCGCCCCGTACGGAGCGTGGTGTCCTTCCCCTCGGGGGGTGCCGCGCCCCGCCCCGTACGGGTCGCCACCGACCGTCCCCCCGCCGTCCCCAGCCGCACCCCGACCCGCCCCGACCACCGCCCCGAGGACCACCCGGACCCGTACCCCAGGGGCCGCGCCGGTCCGCCGGGCCGTCCCTTCCGCCGCCGAGGAGCCCGCCCGTGCCCCGTCCGCCCACCGCCGAGACCGAGACCGCCGGGGAGCTGGCCGCCGTACGGCCCGCTCTCGTCCCCCGGTACACGGCCGAACTGCCCGGGGCCCGGGCCGCCGTGCTGACCAGGCTGTGGCGGGCGCTCGCCTGGGAGCCGCTGCCGTGGATCGCCGCCCGCGAGCCGGTGCGGGACGGACTGGTGCTGCGGCTGCGCGACGGCCGCCGGCTGAGCGGCCCGGCCGCCGACCCGTACCGCGCCGCCGCCTACGCCGCCCGGGTCCACCTGGACGGTGTGCCGTACGGGGACCCGGCGCGGCTGATGACGGACCTGGCCGTGCCCCGGGGCGTCGCCCTCGCCGGTGAACTCGGTCACAGCGTGGCGTCGTTGGCGCTGTCCCGGGCGGCGCAGCCGGAGGGGGCCGCCGCCCGGATTCACCCGGACGAGTGGCCGGTGACCGACTGGGGCTGGGAGCGGCGGGTGGTGGACGGGCATCCGTACCACCCCGCCTGCCGCGCCCGGCCCGGCTTCTCGGTGGCCGAGCAGCTCGCCTACGGCCCTGAGCACGGGCCGGTGGTGGGGCTCGGGCTGGTGCCGCTCCCGGCGGAGGACTGCCTGGTGTCGGGTGCGTGGCCGGACGACCTGCGGGACGGGGGGCGGCTGCTGCTGCCCGTGCACCCGTGGCAGGCGGCGCACGTGCTGAAGCTCCCGTGCGAACCGGCGCTCCCCGCACGTCCGTTGATGTCGCTGCGGACGCTCGCCGTGCCCGGCGGGCCGCATGTGAAGACCGCGCTCAGCGCCCGGCTCACCTCCTCGGTGCGGGACATCTCGGTCGCCTCGGTCGCGGCGTCGGCGGCCCTGTCGGCGTTCGGGGAGACACTGGCGGAGCGCTCGGAGGGGCTGGTCGGCTTCACCCGCACCCTGGGCGCGGCCACCCCGCACTCCCCCGACCTGGCCGCCGTGCTGCGCGAGTCGCCGAGCGCGTACGCGGGACCGGGCGAGCGGGCCGTCCCGGTGGCCGCGCTGACGGGCACCGGGCTGCCCTCGGACCCGGAGTGGCTGGCGGCCCTCACCCGGCTGACGCTCACCGCCGGGCTGCGGCTGCTGGAGCTGGGCGTGGCGCTGGAGGCGCACGGTCAGAACCTGCTGGTCGTCCTCTCCCCGTCGGGCGCTCCGCTGCGCCTGGTCTACCGGGACCTGGCCGACATCCGGGTCAGCCCGGCGCGGCTGGCCCGCCACGGTGTGCCGCACGCCGGGCTGCCGTCACGCGTCCTGACGGACGATCCGGTGGCGCTGCGCCGCAAGCTGTTCGGTTCGCTGGTGGGGGGCGCCCTGGCGGCCACGGCCGGGTCCGGCCCGGCGCTGCGGGCGGCGCTGGAGCGGGCGGTGCCGGACCTTCCGCCCGGCGAGGACCTGACCGCGCTGCTCCGGGAGCCGCTGCCGGTGAAGGCCCTGACACTGATGCGGCTGACACCGGAGGGGCCGGGCGACCTGTGGACGGGGCTGCCGAACCCGCTGCGGGGATGACGCCCGGCGGGGAGGCGGGACGGTTCGGGGGTCTCGGGGGTGGTTCGGGGTCTCGGGGGTGGTTCGGGAGTGCTTCGGGGGACTACCTGGTCAGTTCGTCGGCCTCGCGCGAACCGCTCGCGCACCGTCGTGCGGGCTTCCAGGACCGGCCCGCACGGATCGGGACGCCTGACAGGCCCGGCCGGACCGGGAGGAGGGAGACCGGACGGGGCGGACCGGGGGAGGCAGACCAGACGGGGCGGACCGGAAGGAGGCAGACCGGACCCGGACGGACGCAACCGGACAGGGCGGACGGGCGGTTTCCGCAACCCGTTCGCCACGGTCGTGACAGGTGGACCACGCCGTGGTGACGAACCATCGGGGCCGTACACGCCGTGTGGTTCGGGCGGTCGCACTGGGCGGTTCGGAGCGGTCGCGCCGAGCGGTTCGAGCGGTCGCGCCGGGCCACCGGGGCGTTCTCGCGGGCGCCCGGGGGCACGTCGTGCCAGGCCCCTCCGAAGCGTCGCGCCAGGTGCTTCCGAGGCGTCGTGCCGGAGCACCCGGAGGCGTCGTGCCGGAGCACCCGGAGGCGTCGTGCCGGGCCGTTCCGAACGGGCCGGAAGGGCCGATCCGTACGCGCCCGGGAGGCCGCCGCGAGGGCTGACGGCGCGTCGGGCGCGGGGCCGGTCATGGCCACCAGCCGTTTTGGAGCTGGACACCTTTGGTCAATAGGATCCGCCGATGATCACAAGTAAACGGCTGGCGGCGGGCGTCTGCGCTCTGCTCGCCGCGCTGACGGCCGGGATCGCCCTCCCGGCGGGGGCGGTCGCCGGGGAACCCACGGGCGACGACGCCCCGAAGGTGAACCTCCTGCTCGACGTCAGCGGCTCGATGCGGACCAAGGACATCGACGGCGGCACCCGGATGGCGGCGGCGAAGCAGGCCTTCAACGAGGTGCTCGACGCGACGCCCGAGGAGGTGCAGCTCGGCATCCGCACCCTGGGCGCCGACTACCCGGGCGACGACCGCCGGACGGGCTGCAAGGACACCTCGCAGCTCTACCCGGTCGGCCCGCTGGACCGCACCGAGGCCAAGACGGCGGTCGCGACCCTGTCGCCCACCGGCTGGACCCCGATCGGCCCCGCCCTGCTGAAGGCCGCCGACGACCTCGACGGCGGCGGCGGTTCCAAGCGCATCGTGCTGATCAGCGACGGCGAGGACACCTGCGCGCCGCTCGACCCGTGCGAAGTGGCCCGCGAGATAGCCGCCAAGGGCATCGGGCTCACCATCGACACCCTGGGCCTGGTCCCCAACGCCAAGCTGCGGCGGCAGTTGAGCTGCATCGCCGAGGCGACCGGCGGCACCTACACCTCGGTCGAGCATGTCGACGAACTCACCGACAAGGTCAACGAGTTGGTCGACCGCGCGGCGGACCCGGTGGTCACCCCGGTGCCCGCGGCGGGCGCGGACGCCTGCGCCGAGGCGCCGACACTGGCGCCGGGTCTGTACACCGACCGCGAGGAGTTCGGGCAGCAGCGCTGGTACCGAGTGGACGTGCTCCCCGGCCAGGAGCTGCGCGCCTCGGTGAGCGTGGCCGCCGACCGCGCCGTGATCCCCTCGTACGGACTCCTGCTGCGCGCCGTCACGGTGCACGGGCGCGAGATCGTACGCGGTGAGGCGGCGGACAACGGCCGCACCGACGTGCTCTCCACGGGGCTGCGCTACCCCCGGCCCGAGGCCGACGACGCGGACGCCAAGCCGGCCGCGGAGGCCGTGTGCCTCCAGGTCTCCAACTCCTTCTCCGCCGCAGCGGGCGTCAAGGCCACGCCCGGTCTGCCGCTGGAGCTGACCGTGGACGTGGTGGACGGGCCCAACGCCTCCTCCGACGTGGCCGCCTTCGGCCTCGGGCGCGGCTGGTGGTTGCTCGGCACGCTCGTCCTGGTCGGGTTCCTCGCCGGCCTGCTCTGGGGCTGGCTCTCGCGCTGGCGGTTCGCGGTCTGGAGGACCAACTGATGCGGTGTGCGAAGGTGATGGGCGCGGCACTGCTCGCCCTCGGTCTGGCCGCGGCCCCCGCGGCGGCCGACAGCTCCCCCACCCCCTCGGCGGCCAAGGAGGCGAGGTCCGCCAAGGGCGGCACGTCCTTCCGCACGGCCACCGAGATCGAGCAGGAGCAGGAGATCACGGCGAGCGCCTCCGCCGGCGACTACCTGTACTGGTCCTTCCCGGCCGACGCCGAGCAGCGCCCCACGGTCCGGGCCACCGTGGAGCTGCCGGAGGCGCACGCCGCCCAGACCTGGCGCGTCGACGTCTACGACGGGCTGCGCCGGCGCCAGGCCTGCCAGTGGGGCGCGCAGACCCGCACGGCGGCCCCGGGCACGACCTCCGTGGAGCTGGCCTGCGTACTGCGCACGGTCCGCGCCTGGGCCGAGCCGTGGGCCAACGACCCGCTGCCGGGCACGTACTACGTCCGGCTGACGGCGGTCGGTCTGCCGACGTCGGACCTGGGCATGCCGGTCGGCACCGGACTCCGTGTCGAGTCCAAGGACGTCGGCGGCCCGGCGGCGGTCGACGGTTCGCTGTCCGAACCGCTGGTGCCGGGTGTCTCCATGAAGTCCGGAGACGAGGGCAAGGACCCGGAGCGCAACGCCGTGCTGTCCGCGATCGAGCCCGAGGACGGCTGGTCCTCCGGCTGGTGGTCCGACCGCTGGGTGTGGACCGGGATCGGAGCGGTGCTGGCCGCGCTGGCGGGCATCGGCGGGTACGCCCTGACCCGCGGGTCGGGCAGGCCGTCCCGGGTGCCGCCGGGCGCCTGACCCGGTACCGCGCACGAGGAAGGAGGGCCCGCCCAGGCGGGCCCTCCGCCGTTACCGGGACCGGACGGGGACCGCGTCGGGACCGTGCCGGGAGCGCACCGGGCCGCGAGGGACCGCGAGGGACCGCGAGGGACCGCGAAAGCCAACGACCGCCCCGGTAGGGGGCTTCAGCCTGCCGCCTCCCGCAGCGCCTTCGCCGCAGGACCCTCCCCGCTCACCACGACCCGGCCATCGCGCACCGCCTCCACCAGCCCCGGCCCACCGCGCCCCAGAGCGGCGCAGGTGTCCGCGTCCAGCGCCAGCCGCGCGTCGGGCTTCCCGGGGGCGGGCCCGTCGCCGTACACCGGCCCCTCCCCGACGGCGCCACCGGCGTACAGATGGAAGTGCCCCTCGGCCAGCCGGACTTCGACGAGCCCCTCCTCCACCCCCGCCCGGCGCAGGGCGCGCAGCAGCGGCAGCGCGAACCAGTGGGCGCGTACGGCGTCGGTGGGCCGCCGCTCCGCCAGGTCGTCCGCGCCCCAGGCGCCGAGCGCCTCCAGCACGGGCAGCAGGCCGCGGCCCCGCGCGGTGAGTTCGTAGACGGTGGCCGCGCCGGGCGGCGGCAGCCGGCGACGGGTCGCCAGCCCGTCGCGCTCCATGTCCCTGAGCCGCGAGGCGAGCACATCGGTGCTGACGCCGGGCAGGTCGGCGTGCAGGTCGGTGTAGCGCCGGGGGCCGGCGAGCAGCTCCCGGACGATCAGCAGGGTCCACCGGTCGCCGACCGCGTCGAGCGCGCGGGCGGCGGAACAGTACTGGTCGTAGCTGCGGCGAGGGCGTGGTGACATGCGACGCAGTCTAGACAGGTTGTTGGACTTTCCAAGCTCACACTTGGTAAAACCAAGCAACACCAGTTTCCGGAGGGGAAGCCGCGCATGGAGTTCCGGCAGTCGAACAAGCTCAGCGAGGTCTGCTACGAGATCCGCGGCCCGGTGATCGAGCACGCGAACGCGCTGGAGGAGGCCGGGCACAGCGTGCTGCGCCTGAACACCGGCAATCCGGCCCTGTTCGGCTTCGAGGCGCCGCCCGAGATCCTCCAGGACATGATCCGCATGCTGCCGCAGGCGCACGGCTACACGGACTCGCGCGGCATCCTCTCCGCCCGCCGCGCCGTCGCCCAGCGCTACCAGACCCTCGGTCTGGCGGTCGACGTGGACGACGTCTTCCTCGGCAACGGGGTCTCGGAACTGGTCTCCATGGCCGTGCAGGCTCTCCTGGAGGACGGTGACGAAGTCCTCATCCCCGCCCCCGACTTCCCCCTCTGGACGGCGGTGACGACCCTCGCGGGCGGCAGGGCGGTGCACTACCTGTGCGACGAGCGGGCCGAGTGGTACCCGGACCTGGCCGACATGGAGTCGAAGATCACCGACCGCACCAAGGCGGTCGTCATCATCAACCCCAACAACCCCACGGGCGCGGTCTACCCGAAGGAGATCGTCGAGGGCGTCCTCGACCTCGCCCGCCGCCACGGACTCATGGTCTTCGCGGACGAGATCTACGACCAGATCCTCTACGACGACGCGGTCCACCACTCGGCGGCGGCCCTCGCGCCCGACCTCGTGGTGCTGACCTTCTGCGGCCTGTCCAAGACGTACCGGGTCGCGGGCTTCCGCTCGGGCTGGCTGGTGGTGACCGGCCCCCGGCAGCATGCCCGCGACTACCTGGAGGGCCTGACCATGCTGGCCTCCATGCGGCTGTGCGCCAACGCCCCCGCGCAGTACGCGATCCAGGCCGCGCTGGGCGGACGCCAGTCCATCCGCGAGCTGACGGCCCCCGGCGGCAGGCTGCGCGAACAGCGGGACGTGGCCTGGGAGAAGCTCAACGAGATCCCCGGCGTCTCCTGTGTGAAGCCCAGGGGCGCGCTCTACGCGTTCCCCCGCATCGACCCGGCGGTCTACCCCATCCACGACGACGAGAGGTTCGTCCTCGACCTGCTGCTCCGCGAGAAGATCCAGGTCGTCCAGGGCACCGGCTTCAACTGGCCCTCCCCCGACCACTTCCGCATCCTCACCCTCCCCTACGCCGACGACCTGGAGGCCGCCATCGGCCGCATCGGCCGCTTCCTGGCCGGGTACCGGCAGTAGGCGCCCCGCCGCTCCCCTCCGGTGCCCGCCTCCGCCCCGCCGCCCCTGCGTTCATCGGTCCGGCCCCGGGCAACGGCGAACTACGCCCGGCCGGGCGGATCACCGGGGCGGAGGGAAGGCGGATCACGAACGGGGGCACGGAGCGGAAGGAAGGACGCGACGGACGAGGGCGCGGGCCGGACGCCGCGGCGGAGGAGCGGGGGCGGGCGCGCGGGGCAGCGCGTGGAACGGAACGGGACACCTCACTCCCCGCTCCCCCGCTTCTGCTCTACCGTGAGTCGTCTCGGCCACCGCACTCGGGGAGAACCAGGATCTTGCGCACCCATCTCGCCACAACCGCCCTTCTCTGCACCGTCGTTCTCGCCGGAGCGGTGGCGTGCGAGCCCACGGACGGCTCGGCGCCGGGCGGCTCCGGCGGCACGTCGGCACCGGCCGACCCGGCCGGGAGCGCGCCACCGAAGGACGACGGGCGCGCCGGGGAACACCTCACGGTGCCGGACGTCGTGGGCATGGGGCTGCAGTCGGCCCAGGACAGGGCCCAGGAGACCGGCTTCCTCGCGCTCAGGTCGCACGACGCCCTCGGCAGGGGGCGGATGCAGGCCTTCGACCGCAACTGGAAGGTGTGCAACCAGACCCCGGCGGCCGGCACCCGCGCACCGTCCGACACCCGCCTCGACTTCGGCGCGGTGAAGCTCCGCGAGGAGTGCCCGGCCAAGGAGGGGAGCGCACCGTCCACCGACGACGGGAGGATGCCCGACTTCAGGGGGAAGTCGGTCAAGGCGGCCCGGCACGCACTCGGTTCGAGCGCGTCCCTCACGGTGGACGACGCGTCGGGGCGGGACCGGATGGTGCTGGTGGAGTCCAACTGGCAGGTCTGTACGCAGAGCCCGGCCGCCGGGGCCGCGGCAAACGGACAGCCGGTGGCACTCACGGCGGTCAAGTTCGGTGAGTCCTGCCCCTAGTGACCTGAGTCAGAGATATTCGGGGAGTTCTCGCGAGCCGCCCGGCGTGCCGGAGGCCGGATGTCGGCAGGCCGGGCCGGACCTGCCGGCCGCACGGCATCCGGCTGATGGCCGCGATCTGCCGACGGGTCTCCGACTCAGGTCACTGGGGTCTTTCGTTTGGATCGGGCCGGATCAGGGGGCGGGGTCCGGTGCCGTGCGTCGCGATGCGGAGGAGGGAGTCGGGGCGGAGCCCTGGCGGCCGACGACAACGCGGTGAGGTGCGGTGCCAGGTCCCGCGAGCCCGGCATGATCCAAACGAGCGGCCCCAGTGCTGTGACCGGGAGCGTCCGGCGGGGTGGGTGGCGCGTCGCCCACCTGCGGATATCCCAGTTCGGAGGGGCGGGGCGGTCCTCGATGACCACCTGGATCGGGCGCCGTCCGGGCGGGCCGCGCGGATCGATCGCAGAGCGGCCGGTGCTCCAGCCGAAGATCGGGATCTCGATGGTGAGGGCTGCCGAGGGGACAGGTGGCCGGCGTCGGTCGCCCGGAAGCGATCGGCCACGCCATCGGGGGCGTCGGTTCCCTCTCCGCCTACCCGGGGCCGCCGAGGCGGAGGGCGTCCCTCATCCCGCCGAGCTTCGCGGTCGTCGCCGGGGTCCACTCCCTCGCCTGTCCGCCGAGACGGAGGGCATCGTCGATCTCGTGGAGCTTCGCGGAGGACAGGACGCCCGCCCGCTCGATCAGGTCGTCCCGGGACACGGTGGTCAGCCATGTGCAAGGGGTGAGACCCGGACGCGGGAACGCGCACCGCAGCACGCCTTCGAAGGGAAGTCCTTCCCTGGCGCCGACTCGCACTTCGACACCCAGGCCGCCGATGTCGACGCCGGCCGGAGCGACTACCTGCATCGCCCGGATCCCGGACGCGTCGTCCACCGACAGCAGTACGACCAGCCGCCGCTCGTCGAACTCGACCCACCAGACTTCGCCACGTTGCACATGCCCTCCCGGCACAGGACGGCAGGCGAACGCCGCGCGCCCCTGACGCACTGTGGAGACGGGTGCCGCCACCGTTGACCAGCGGCGTGCGAAGACACACGATCACGCGGTGGCCGCAGGGCACAGCGTAGTCCCCGCCCGTCGGCAGGAGGCGTTCGAGGGCCTGATGAGCCGGATCGAAGGGCGGTTCGCACGGCCCGAACCCCGTTGTCGTGCCCGCCAGTTGGGACTCGGCCCACTGTCGGACCCGCCGCGCGGGTACTGCCGGACCATCACCGAGTTGGACGGAGGGAGAACCCCGGACGGCCTGCGGCACCTGCCCGGGCGGGCCAAGCGGGAGCCGGCCAGGTCCGCGACGACGCGCCTGACTACGTGGAGGAGCACCCGCACGACGACCAGGCGGTACCGGCAGCCGCCGAGACCGGCCCCCGCAACCGGACGACTCCCCTCCCCGCAGGACCGCGTAGCCTGAGGTCCCGTGATCGTATGGCTCAATGGCACCCACGGCGCGGGCAAGACGACGACGAGTCTCCTCGTTCAGCAACTGATTCCGGATTCCCGGGTGTTCGACGCCGAGAAGGTGGGCGAGACACTCATGGACATCACACCGGGGCTGCCCGCGACGGACAACTTCCAGCACTGGCCACCGTGGCGGCCGCTCGTGGTCGAGACCGCCCGCCGCGTCCTCGACTACACCGGCGGCACCCTGGTGGTGCCCATGACGGTCCTGGTCGAGCGGTACTGGCGCGAGATCGGCGCGGGCCTCGCCCGGTACGGCATCCCCGTCCGGCACTTCGTCCTCCACGCCGACCAGGAGACCCTCCGCCGACGCATCGCGGGCGACACCGTCCTCGGACCCGATTCCCCGTTCCGGCTCCGGCACCTCGAACCCTACGCGGAGGCGGCCCGCACGTGGCTGCACGCCGAGGCCGAGGTCGTGGACACCACACACCTCAGCCCCGCCCGGACCGCCCGGCGGATCGCGGAGGCACTCGGCACCGGGAGGAACGAGACCCTCGCCCGTCCGGCGCCACCGCCCCACGGGTGACGAAGGCCCCGCCCCCGCTCCCGCCCGGCGGTCGTCGTGGATCGGCACCCGTTCCGTGCCGAACCGCGGCGGGTGTCCGTCGCCCCCGTTCCGCACCACACAGCACTCCTTCCGGAGGAATTCGCCCGACCATGGCGCTCCTTGTCCCCGCCTTCCTGCTCCTGCTCCTGCTCTGCGGCTGGTTCGGATACGGCCTGCTGCCGCTGCGACGGCAGAACTCCTACCTCGCCGGCCCCGACACCCCGTTGCGGCAGGCGTGCGAGGCCGCCGCCCGAGGGCGCTGGGAACCCGCCGCCCGGCTCTTCGAGGACGCCGGCCAGGACTGGGAGCGCCGCTCCCTGTACGCCCAGCGGTTGGGGTACATCGCCGCCAGGAGGAGCGACCGTTGGCTGAAGGCCTGGGAGGAGGCCCGCCCCGGTGATCCGGACGCCGCGCTCGTGGTGGCACGGGCCAGGATCGCGTACGCCTGGAAGTTGCGCGGCCAGGCAAGGGCGCGCTACACGTCGCGGCGCCGGTTCGAGGGATTCCACCGGGAGTTGCACGCCTCGCGGGAGGAGATCGGGCGGGCCCTGGCCCTCAACCCGGACGATCCCACCCCGCTCGTCGCCGACATCTGGAGGGGGCTCGGACTGGGCCGCGGCAACCGGGAGATGCGGGTTCTGTGGTCCGAGATCACGTCCCGGGCACCGCATCACTTCGAAGCGCACACCAGTGCCCTCCAGTACTGGACCGCGAAATGGCGCGGATCGAGGCGCCTCGCACGGGAGTTCGCCGAGAAGTCGGCCGCCGGTGCGCCGCCGGGGAGCCTCCTGGCCGTGCTGCCGGTGATCGCCTGGTACGAGAACCATGCGTACGAGCTGGGCCGGGCCGGATTTCGCAGCCCGTCGGTACGCGCACTGGTCGACGCGGCGCTCGCCGACGCGGCACTCGCCGACCCCGATCACCCGAGACTCCCGGAAGTGCGGCACCTGTTGGCGTACTTCCTCCACCAACAGGGCCGGTACAGGGCGGCGAGGGAACAGTTCCGCCATGTCGACGGCTTCACGGAGGCACTCCCGTGGCGGTATTCGTACATGAAGCCGCTCCATTACCGAGCGGTCCGCACGAAGACGGGCCGCAAGGCACTCATGGAACGGCGGCCTCGCTGACCACCGGGCCGAGGCCGACGGTGGTCCGCTCGCCCTGACGGCGTCGACCGGCGGACCGGCCGCCGCTCGCGCGTGATCACGGTCGGAGCGCGGGGGTCCGGGGGATCCGTACGGAGGCGTCACGTGGCCGCGGTGGTGAGGGGCCCGTTGTCGGAGCGCGGAGGCGGGCCGCCGCCGTGTACCGGGGGCGTCCGGCGGCAGGGGCGGTGGTCCGGGCCGGCGGTGGCCCTCGCCGTTCCCGGCGGGGGCCGTCGCTGCGACAAGTCCTTTGCCGGGGGCGCCGGCGGCGGGTAGCGTCGCCCGCCATGACTCCCTCGCTGCGCAGCGACCGGCTGCTCCTCGAGCCGTATGTGCCCGCCGATGAAGATGACTTCGTCGCGCTGTTCGCGGATGCCCGGGTGTCCCGGTGGATGGGCGACGGGCCACGGCCCGAGGCCGAGTACCGCGCCGTGTTCGCCCGTGTCTTCACGCACGCCTATGGGAGCGAGGGCTTCGACGTCTGGGCCGTGCGCCTGGACGGCCGCCTGGTGGGGCACGCGGAGATCAAGCCCTCGAAGTCCGTCGAGGGACACGAACTGGTGTACTGCCTCCTCCCCGAGGTGTGGGGGCGGGGCCTGGGCACCGAACTCGCGCGGACGGTCGTCGCCCACGGTTTCGCCGCGCTGGGCCTGGAGCGGGTCCACGCGACCGTGGCGGCGCCGAACGCCGCGTCGCTGGCGGCACTGCGCAGGATCGGGTTCCGCCACGTCCGGGACATCACCGAGGACGACGGGAGCATCACCCGGCTCCTCTCCCTCGACCGCGCGGATCGGTAGTCCGGCCCGGGGCACGCCGGAGCGCGAGGGGACATGTCCGTGCCCCGGCACGGGTCCGGCACGGGTCCGGTCCGGTCCGGCACGGGTCCGGCACGACCCGGCACGGCGCGGCCCGGTCGTCGTGCCCCCCGTTCCGGGTGCCCGGCCGTAGCCTGGGGAGCATGGGTGATCTCTTTCTGGTGCGGCACGGGGAGACCGAGTGGTCGCGGGCCGGGCGGCACACCGGGCTGACGGACGTGCCGCTGACCGAGACCGGGCGCGAACAGGCCCGTGCCCTGGTGCCGTTCATCCGGTCGCACCGGATCGGGGCCGCCCTCGTCAGTCCCTCCCAGCGGACCCGGGAGACGGCGGAGCTGATCGGAGTGCCCGGCGCGCGGATCGAGCCGGACCTGCACGAGTGGGACTACGGCGGCTACGAGGGTGTGACCACGTTCGCCATCCACCGCACCCGGCCGGACTGGTTCCTGTTCACGGACGGTGTCCCCGCCGGGCCACCCGGGCATCCCGGGGAGAGCCCCGAGCAGGTCGGCGAGCGGGCCGACCGGGTACTGGCCACCGTGGACGCCGCCTTCGCCGACACCGAGGGGTGCGTGGTGCTGGTGGCCCACGGGCACTTCCTGCGCGTGCTGACCGCGCGCCACCTGGGGCTGCCCCCGTCGCACGGCGCGATGTTCCAACTGGGCACCGGGACCCTGTGCCGGCTGGGCACGGAGCACGGGCGGCCGGTGATCGCCGCCTGGAATGTCCGACCCCCGTCGTAGGCTCGCGGACGAGGGAAGGGAGGAGTCCGTGACACGACCGCCGACCGCCGCCCAGCGGCGGGTGATCGACGCCGCCGAGCCCGGCACCGGCCGGCTTCGGGGCACGAGGACGCAGCTCGCGGCGCTGGTGGCGCGGGGGCTCGCCTTCCGCCATCCCCGGCCGCCGCACGACTGCTTCCTGACCCCGGCGGGGCACCGTCTGCGCGAGGCGGGCGACGGGGCGGACGCCCCGGAGGGGTCCGCGCCTCCCGCCGGTGCCCCGGGCACCGCCTCCGCCCCGCCTTCCGGCTCCGGCTCCGGCTCCGGCTCCAGTTCCGGCTCGGACGGCGTGTTCGCCGCCCGGGTCGGCGGTGAGGAGCGGCCGCCGGAGGCCGGTGCGGCCGCCCGGCTGCGCGAGGTGCGCGGCGCCTGGCAGGGCCTGCTGGAGCTGCGCCGGATGACCCGGTCCGACGGCTCCCCGGAGCTGCCCTGCGACTGGGAGCGTGCCCATCTGGTGCGGGCCGCCGCGCTCGCCCTGGAGGCGGCCGGGCACCGGCCCGCGGCCGGCGCGGACGGCGACGGCTACCGGGTGCGGGCGACACCGCAGCCCGAGGCCGTCGCCGTGTACGAGGCCGACCCCGGCGCCCGGCGGGCCTGCGCGGAGACGCTGGAGGCGGCGGGCTGGCACGTCGGGGAGCACACCGAGCCGCGTACGCGGGTGCGTTGGCTGCTGGCCTCCCCGCGCAAGGTGTGACGGACCGCCGTGACAGGATCGGGAGGCCAGCGCGTCGACGAGAGAGGCAGCAACCGGTGAGCGAGCCATTTTCCGTTCCGGTGACCGTCCGCGGGTACGAGACGGACACCCAGGGGCACCTGAACCAGGCCGTCTATCTGAACTACGCCGAGCACGCCCGCTGGGCGCTCCTGCAGTCGGCCGGGATCCGGCAGGCCGATCTGGTCGCCCGGGGTGTGGGGCCCGTCGCCCTGGAGACGACCATCCGTTTCCGGAGCGAACTGGTCGCCGGTGACGAGGTGGAGGTGACCTGCGCCTTCGAGTGGGGCGAGGGCAAGACCTTCCGGATCGGGCAGGTCATCCGCAAGGCGGACGGCACGGTCGCCGCCGAGATCGAGGCCGTGGGCGGTCTCATGGACCTCGGGGTCCGCAAGCTGCTGACCGAGCCCGGGAAGCGGCTGGCCGAACTGGCCTCGGACCCGGCGGCGTTCGGCCAGTAGCGACGGGGCACACCTCTGCTCGGCGGAGCGACTCCGCCCGGTGGGGCACCTCCGCTCAGCCGGCGCCTCCGCCTCGTAGGGCACCTCCACACCCGTGGGGCACCTCCACACCGTGGGGCGGGCCGGTGGGCGCGGACGCACCGGTGGCGAAGCTTCCGCCCGCTTCCGTCAACCCGCCCACCCGACCACCCGTCCCTCGCGGCCTCGTGCCGCCGCACGCGAGCCGGACGCCCCGCTCGCGCGTCCGCCGTGGCCGTACCCGCCGGACACCGGGGCGCGGGACCGGCACCCGCCCGGGAGCGGGTTCGGCTCCCCCGCCCCACGCGCGGCACCGCGCCCCGCCCAACCGGCGCCCCGGCCCCCCGGGTATCGCCCGCTGCGCGGGCCCGACGCCCCGGGCGTCCGCCTCAGCCCCCGGTGGCGAGACGGGCGAGCCGTCGGGCCTCGTCCCGGGTGGTGCGGGCGACGGCGTCCTCGTCGAGGGTGAGCAGCCGTCCGTTCTCGACGATCTGCCGTCCCCCGACGAACGAGGCGGTGACCGGGGCGGCGGCGCCGAGGACGAGGGCCGCGACCGGGTCCGCGATGGAGGCGTGGGCGAGGGTGTCCATCCGCCAGAGCACCAGGTCGGCGAGCTTGCCGCGCTCCAGGGAGCCGGTCTCGGCGGCCCGGCCGAGGACCCGGGCCCCGCCGTGGGTGCCCAGGCGCAGCGCGTTCCGGGCGGTCAGGGCGGCCTGCCGGTGGGCGCCGAGCCGGTTGATGAGCAGGGCGTTGCGCAGTTCGGTGTGGAGTTCGCCGGACTCGTTGGAGGCGGTGCCGTCGACACCGAGGCCGACGGGGACCCCCGCGGCGAGCAGGTCGGGGACCCGGGCGATCCCCGCGGCCAGGCGGGCGTTGGACGACGGGCAGTGGGCGACGCCGGTGCCGGTCCTGGCGAAGGCGGCGATGTCGGCGTCGTTCATGTGGACGCAGTGGGCCATCCACACGTCCTCGCCGAGCCAGCCGGTGGACTCGAAGTAGTCGGTGGGGCCCATGCCGAAGCGCGCGTGGCAGTACTCCTCCTCCTCGACGGTCTCCGAGCCGTGGGTGTGCAGCCGTACACCGAGGTCGCGGGCCAACTCGGCCGACCGGAGCATCAGTTCGGTGGAGACGGAGAACGGGGAGCAGGGGGCGACGGCGATCCGGACGAGGGCGCCGGAGGAGGCGTCGTGGTGTTCGGCGACGGTGGCGGCGGTGGCGGCCAGGGCGTCGTCGGGGCTCTCCACGGCGAAGTCCGGGGGCAGTCCGCCGTCGGACTCGCCGCGGTCCATGGAGCCGCGGGCGAGGGTGAGCCGGACGCCGGTCTCGCGGGCGGCGCGGATGACGGCGCCGGACAGGTCGCCCGCGCCGCGCGGGTGGACGTAGTGGTGGTCCATGGCGGTGGTGACACCGCCCCGGGCCATCATGGCGAGGGAGCCCTGCGCGGCGGCGTGGACCATGGGCTCGTCGATGCGGGCCCAGACGGGGTAGAGGGCGACGAGCCAGTCGAAGAGGTGGTGGTCGGTGGCCAGGCCCCGGGTGATCCACTGGTAGAAGTGGTGGTGGGTGTTGACCAGGCCGGGGGTGGCCAGGTGTCCGGTCGCGTCGATGCGGCGCACGACGCCCGTCAGCCCCTCGGGGGCCCGTCCGGGGCCGACGGACTCGATCCGGTCCCCGGCGACGACCAGATGGCCGGAGGCGTACTCGGTGTCGTGGGCGTCCACGGTGGCGACGGCGCAGTTCTCGATGACGACGCGCTCGGCCGGCGGTGATGCGGCCATGCTGGCTCCTTGTCCTTCGGTGCGGGCCCGTCGGCGGTGCGGGCGCCCATGGCGCACGGCGGTGCCCCGGGCCTGGGGGGCGGTTCCGGGACCACCGGGCCCCGGCTGCCCGGACCGCGATGCGGCGGCCGGGTCCCGCAGCCGCCTCGGTGCCGGGAGCGGCCCGGCGGCTGCGGAGGGAGACGGCCGGGTCCGGGGAGGTGAGGGACCCGGCGGGCTGGAGGGAAGAGGAACCCGGCGGGCTCGGGGGGGGTCCCGGCGGGACGGTCAGAGGGTGGTGAGGTCGGCGGGGATGCGGGCCTCGCACCCGGCGCGGAGCACGGTGCCCTCGATCAGCCCGTAGGGACGGTCGGCGGCGAAGTACACCTCGTTGTCGTTCCCGAGCCCGAAGGGCTCCAGGTCGACCAGGAAGTGGTGGCTGTTGGGGAGGGAGAAGCGGACCTCGTCGATCTCGGCCCGGTGGTCGATGATCCGCGCGCCCATCTGGTAGAGGGTCTGCTGGAGCGAGAGCGAGTAGGTCTCGGCGAAGGCCCGGAGGAGGTGCGTCCTGACCTGCGCGTAGGAGTTCTCCCAGTCGGGCGCCTCCTGGGTGTCGTGGGTCCAGTTGAACCGCCAGCGGCCGGAGACCGAGGTGGCGAGGACGCGGTCGTGGGCCTCCTGGAGGGTGGTGTACCCGTCCCTGGCGAACCCCCGGAACTCCGAGTGGGTCGAGTTCAGCACCGTCAGGTCCCTGAGTCCCGAGACCACCTCCCAGCTGCCGCCGTCGTAGGTGATCTGCGCGGTGCGGACCTCCTGGCCCCTGCGGACGAAGGAGTGCCCCGTCCCCCCGGCGCCGTCCGGCGAGCCGGGCCCCGTCCCGGAGGCGGTGACGCGCTCCCAGGCGTACTCCTCGACGCGGACGCGGGCACGGTGCACCGGCTCCCGCGAGGTGACGAAGTGCCGGGCGAGGTGGATGCCGAACTGCTCGGCGGACGCGATGCCGTGCTCCTTGGCGAAGACGAACACGGTGTTCTTGACGGTGTCGGTGGGCAGGACGTGGGCGTTGGAGCCGGAGTGGTGGACGTCGTCCAGGTCGCCGGAGAGGGCTACGGAGACGTTCAGGTCCTTGATGTGGTGGGTGGCGCCGTCCCGGGTGATCCGGACGACGCGGTTCTCCGCCTTGCCGTACTGGTTCTGGCCCAGCGTCACGGGACGGGCGGTGCGGGGGTCGACGGCCATGTGTCTGCCAGGGCCTTTCTCTCGGGTCTCTCGGGTCTCTCGGGTCTCTCGGGTGGTGTCGCGGCCGGAGGCGGGGGACGTACCGGGCCGGCGTGCGGGCGCCCCGGCACGCCGGCGCGGGACCCCGCGCCCTCGGCGGGCGCCGGAGGAAGCGTTCAGCTCCCCCGGTACACGGAGTAGCCGAACGGGCTGAGCAGCAGCGGTACGTGGTAGTGCTCGCCGGGGACGACGGCGAAGGTGACCGCCACCTCCGGGAAGAACACCCCCGCCGCGCCGTCCCGCTCCGTGAGGGCGTCCCGGCCGGGGGCGGCGGCCCCTCGGGTCCCGGCCCGCCCCGTCCGGTCCCGCTCGGCGTACGGCTCCACGGCGAAGTCGAGCCGTACGTGGGTGGTGCCCTCCGGCACGGCGGGCAGGGCCGCGCAGCGCCCGTCCGGGCCGGTGGCACCGCCGCCGAGGCCCCGCCAGTCGGCCGTGCGCCCGGCGCGGGCGGAGAGCCGGACGGCGATGCCCCGGGCGGGGCGGCCGGTGCCGGTGTCCAGGACGTGCGTGGAGACGGAGGCGGTGGCGCCGCTCATGCGGGGGCGTCCTGTCCGACGAGCCGCCCCAGGCGGAGGCGGTTGATCCGCCCCAGCTCGCGGCGGACGACCTCCCGCTCCCGTTCGGGCGGGTTGCCGATCCGCTCCCTGGCCGCGTCCCGCAGCTCCGCGCCGGTCCGGCCGGCGGCGCAGACGAGGAGGACGTGGCCGAACTTCTCCCGGTAGGCGCGGTTGAGCGCGAGCATCTCCTCCCGGAGCGCCCCGGGGGCACCGGACATGCCGGACTGTTCACGGACGGAGACCGGATCGCCCGGCGGGGGGCTGCCGATCGGCGGGTGCGCCGCCAGCGCCGCGGCGAGGTCCTCCGCCGTGAGCCCGGCCGTGGCGGCGTCGGACGCCGCGTACAGATCCTCGGCGGTGGTGAAGGGCCGTGCGGCGAGCAGACGCCGGGCCCAGGCCGGGGCGGCGCACACCTCGTGGAGCACGGCGAGCGCCGCGGACTCCTCCAGGGCGTTGATGCGGGCCGGGCCCGGCGCGGGAAGGGACGTCACGGCAGCCTCCGTGGCCTCGGGCTGAAGGGGCGTGCCGACAGCTAACGCCCCACGGGGCGGACCGTCAACAGTCTGTTGAACATTGGCCGCGGGACCGGCCACCGCCCGGCGACCGGGGTGGGCCCGCACTCGGGGCCACGGGCGGGGACCCGAGGGGAACACGCCGGGAGTGCGACGCAACGCCGTCGCCCGCGCGGGGAGTTCGAGGCGGCACCCCGGCGGAGCCGCGGCCGAGCCACGCCGGGCACGCCGGGCACACCGGGCACGCCGGGCACGCCGGGGATCAGATCCCCTTCTCCCGGTTGAGGTAGTTGTAGACGGTGAAGCGGCTGACCCCGAGGGCCCCGGCGACGGTCTCCACGCCGTGCCGCACGGTGAACGCGCCGCGCGCCTCCAGGGTCCGTACGACCTCCTGCTTGGCCTTGCGGTCCAGTTCCGCGAGGGGCCTGCCGTGCCGGCGCTCCATCGCGGTCAGTATCCGGCCGAGCGAGTCGGCCAGCCGGGGCAGGCGCACGGCGGCCACGTCGGCGCCCTCCCAGGACAGCAGCACGTCCTCGGCGCCGGCCGCGCCCGGAGGGAGGAGTTCACCGCCGACGGCGTCGACGAGGGGCTTGACCGCCGCGAGGAACGAGTCCCGCCCGGTGCCGGTCACCGCCCCTCCTCCCCGGCCACGTTGACCTGGAAGGAGATCCGGGTGGCGCCCGCCGCCAGGGTCCTGCGCAGCAGCGCGTCCACGGTGGCCAGCACCTGGTCGGCGCCGCCCTCGACGGTGTTGCCGAACGGGCCGACGTCGACCGTGTCCAGCCCGGCGCCCTCCACCACCCGGCGGGCGACGGCCGCGTGCGCGGGCACCTCGTCGAGGTCGAAGGGTTCGGTCGTGAACTCCACTCTCAATCGCACCCGGTCAACCTAACGCCCGGTGACCGTTTCCGCCGCCCCCTTCCGAGAAGCCCGGAATCCCGGCGATATCCTTCCGTGGAGCAGAATGCGTACGCCGCCACGCGGAAGCGTCCAGGACGGAAGGGAGCGTGGCCACCATGCCGGGATTCGACCCCGACGGAGCCGCCGGCCACCGGTTCGACGTCAACCTGTCGATCCTCTTCACCGAACTCCCGCTCCTGGAACGCCCGGCGGCGGCCGCCGCGGCCGGGTTCACCGAGGTCGAGCTGTGGTGGCCCTGGCCCGGCACCCCCACTCCCCCGCGCTCCCGGCTCGACGCCCTGCGCACGGCGGTCGAGACCGCCGGGGTCCGACTCGTCGGCCTGAACTTCTACGCCGGGCTGCTGCCCGGACCGGACCGGGGCGCCCTGTCGGTGCCGGGCGCGGAGTCGGACCGCTTCCGCGCCAACGTCGACGTCGTCGCGGAGTTCGCCGGATCGCTGGGCTGCACCGCGCTCAACGCCCTGTACGGGAACCGGATCCCGGGCATGGACCCGGCCGCGCAGGACGAACTGGCCCTGGAGAACCTGGTGTCGGCCGCACGGGCCGCCGACGGGATCGGGGCGGCCCTGCTCGTCGAGGCGCTCAACTCCACCGACTCCCCGCACTACCCGCTGGTCTCCGCCGAGGCCGCGGTGGCGGTCGCGGACCGGGTCAACGAGGCCACCGGGCTGGGCAACGCCGCCTTCCTGATGGACCTCTACCATCTCGCCGTGAACGGTGCGGACCTGGAACGGGTGATCGACCGGTACGCCGGGCGGACCGGTCATGTGCAGATCGCCGACCACCCCGGCCGGGGCGTCCCGGGCACCGGCACACTGCCCCTGGCGGAGCTGCTCGCCCGGCTGCGCGGGGCCGGTTACGGGGGCCGGGTCGGCCTGGAGTACCTGCCGGTCGGACGGCGCTCCGCCGACGCCTTCGACTGGCTCCCCCGCGAGGCCCGCGCCGCCCGCTGACCGGCTCCCCGCGCCGGGACGGCCCCGGTCCGCGCGGCGCCGGTTCCTCCCGCCGCCGGCCCCGGCCGGTCGCGGGCCGGCCCGGCGCTACGCCCCGTGGTTCTCCCGCAGTTCGACCTTGCGGACCTTCCCGGAGACGGTCATCGGGAAGGAGTCGAGGTTGGTCACCTCGCTCGGCACCTTGTAGTGCGCGAGCCGCCCGGCGCAGTGGGCCCGCACCTCCTCCAGGGTGAGCGGATCGGCGGGGTCGCGCGGGATGACGCAGGCGAGGACCGCCTCGCCGTACCGCTCGTGCGGCACGCCGACCACCTGGACGTCGGCGATCTTCGGGTGGCCGTGGAGGAACTCCTCGATCTCGCGCGGGTAGATGTTCTCCCCGCCCCGGATGATCATGTCCTTGATCCGGCCGACGATCTCCACGTAGCCGTCCTCGCGCATCACGGCCAGGTCGCCGGTGTGCATCCAGCGGCCGGGGTCGATGGCCTCGGCCGTCCGCCCGGGCTCGTCCCAGTAGCCGAGCATCACGCTGTAGCCGCGGGTGCGCAGTTCACCCGTGGTGCCGCGGGCGACGGTGACGCCGGTGGCCGGGTCGGCGACCTTGACCTCGATGTGCGGCAGGACGCGGCCGACGGTGCCGGTGCGGTGCTCCAGGTCGTCGTCGATCCGGGTCTGGAGGGAGACCGGGGAGGTCTCGGTCATGCCGTAGCAGATGGACACCTCCGCCATGTGCATCTCCGAGACCACCCGCCTCATCACCTCCACCGGGCAGGGCGAGCCCGCCATGATCCCGGTGCGCAGCGAGGAGAGGTCGTAGGAGGCGAAGTCCGGCAGGTCCAGCTCGGCGATGAACATCGTCGGCACCCCGTACAGGGAGGTGCAGCGCTCCCGCCGCACCGCCTCCAGTGTGGCCGCCGGGTCGAAGGAGGGGGCGGGGATGACGACGCAGGCCCCGTGGGAGGTGGCGCCCAGATTGCCCATCACCATGCCGAAGCAGTGGTAGAAGGGGACGGGCAGGCAAATCCGGTCCTCCTCCGTGTAGCCGACCGTACGGCCCACCCAGTAGCCGTTGTTGAGGATGTTGTGGTGGGAGAGGGTGGCCCCCTTGGGGAAGCCGGTGGTGCCGGAGGTGTACTGGATGTTGACCGGGTCGTCGCAGCTCAGTTCGGCGGCCGCCGCGGCCGTCCGCCCGGGCGGCACCGCGGCGGCTCCGGCGGTCAGCGCGTCCCAGGACGGGTCGCCGATGTAGACGGTCTCGCGCAGCGCCGGGCAGCGCCCGCGGACCTCCTCGACGATGGCCCGGTAGTCGCTGCTCCGGTGGGCGAGCGAGGCGACCAGCAGACTGATCCCGGACTGCCGGAGGACGTACTCCACCTCGTGCGCCCGGTAGGCCGGATTGACGTTCACCATGATGACGCCGATGCGGGCGGTGGCGTACTGGACGAGGACCCACTCGGGGCAGTTGACCGCCCAGATGCCGACCCGGTCGCCCTTGACGAGGCCCTTGGCGAGCAGTCCGCGCGCCACCTCGTCGACGGCGGCGCCGAACTCGGCGTAGGTCCAGCGGCGTCCGGAGGGCACGTCGACGAGGGCCTCGCGGCCGGGGTGGGCCGCGACGGCGCGGTCCAGGTTGGCGCCGATGGTGTCGCCGAGGAGCGGGTGGGTGCTGGTCCCGTGGGCGTAGGACGGCCGGGCGGTCACCGGAAGTCCTCCTCGCGGTACTCGGTCACCGAACCGGCGGCGGTCGCCTCGCGCAGCTCGATGCGGCGGATCTTGCCGGAGACGGTCTTGGGCAGGTCCCCGAACTCCAGGCGCCGGACGCGCTTGTAGGGGGCGAGGGCGGCGCGGGAGTGCTCGAACAGGACCTTCGCCGTGTCCGGGCCCGGCTCCCAGCCCGCCGCCAGCACCACGTACGCCTTCGGCACGGCCAGGCGCAGCGGGTCCGGCGCCGGGACGACGGCGGCCTCCGCGACGGCCTCGTGCTCCAGCAGGGCGCTCTCCAGCTCGAACGGGGAGATCTTGTAGTCGGACGCCTTGAACACGTCGTCGGCCCGCCCGACGTACGTCAGATAGCCGTCGGCGTCGCGGGACCCGATGTCGCCGGTGCGGTAGTAACCGCCCGCCATGGCCTCGGCGGTGCGGTCGGCGTCGCCGTGGTAGCCGGTCATCAGGCCGACGGGGCGGTCGGAGAGGTCGAGGGCGATCTCGCCCTCGTGGACGCCCGCGGCCCCGCTGACCGGGTCCAGGAGTTCGACCCGGAAGCCGGGGCTGGGGCGGCCCATGGAACCGGACTTGAGCGCCTGGCCGGGGCTGTTGGAGATCTGCACGGCCGTCTCGGTCTGCCCGAAGCCGTCCCGGACGGTCACCCCCCAGGCGCGCCGGATCTGTTCGATGACCTCGGGGTTGAGCGGTTCGCCCGCGGCGACGATCTCCCGGGGCGGGGTGGCCAGCCGGGACAGGTCGGCCTGGATCAGCATGCGCCAGACGGTGGGCGGGGCGCAGAAGGTGGTGACGCCCGCGCGGTCCATCTCGGCCATCAGCCGGGACGGGTCGAAGCGGGTGTAGTTGTGGATGAAGACCGTCGCCTCCGCGTTCCACGGCGCGAACAGATTGGACCAGGCGTGCTTGGCCCAGCCCGGCGAGGAGATGTTCAGGTGCACGTCGCCCGGCTTCAGCCCGATCCAGTACATGGTCGCCAGATGACCCACGGGGTACGAGGCGTGGGTGTGCTCGACCAGCTTGGGGCGGGCGGTGGTGCCCGAGGTGAAGTACAGCATCAGCGGGTCGTCCGCCCGGGTGGCGCCGTCGGGGGCGAACCGCGCGGCCGCCGTGTACACCTCCTCGTAGGGCAGCCAGCCGTCCACCGGGGCGCCGCCGACCGCGATCCTGGTGAAGTCGCCGGGCACGTCGGCGAAGGTGGCGGTGTCCTCGGCGCGGGCGATCACATGGCGGACCCGGCCCCGCTCCACCCGGTCGCGCAGGTCGGCGGCGCCGAGCAGGGTGGTGGCCGGGATGACGACGGCGCGCAGCTTCATCGCCGCGAGGGCGGTCTCCCACAGCTCCACCTGGTTGCCGAGCATGACCAGGACCCGGTCCTCGGCACCGACGCCCCACTCGCGCAGCCGGTTCGCCACCCGGTCGGACCGCTCGGACATCTGCGCGAAGGAGACCCGCGTCTCGGAGCCGTCCTCCTCGACGATGTGCAGGGCGGTGCGCTCGTTGCCCGCCGCGATGACGTCGAACCAGTCCAGGGCCCAGTTGAAGTACGGGGGGCGGGGCCAGGTGAAGCCCTCGTAGGCCGCGGTGTAGTCCTCGCGGTGCTCCAGCAGGAAGTCCCGCGCGTCGCGGAAGAGCTGCGTCGCCGTCGTCATCTGTCCTCCTCGGTGCCGGGCCTTGCCGCGCGGCTCTGCCATCGTGTAATCCGTGACGAAGGTCTCACTACCCCCGAACGGGGGGGGTGTGCCCCGGACAGAGCGGGAAGAGGGCGGAACGGGTGGCGACGGCGGCCGACACGGCGGAGATCCGCGGCGCACTGGCGCGGCTGCGGCGGGCGACCGGGCTGCCGGTCGCCTTCGGCGGGGTGGTGGAGCCCGGCCGGCGGCAGATCCGCATCAGCGAACTGAGCGGCACCTCGACCGGTGCGCTGAGCGCCCTCGCGGTGACCTCCGGCAACGGGCTGGGCGGCAAGGCCGTGGCGCTCACCCGGCCGTGCGCCGTCGCCGACTACTCCGCCTCCCGGCGGATCAGCCACGAGTACGACCTGCCCGTCGCCGCCGAGGGCCTGCGCTCGGTGCTGGCCGTACCCGTGGTGGTGCGGCGCCGGGTGCGCGGGGTGCTGTACGGGGCGCTGCGGACGGCCGAGCCGCTGGGCGACCGGATCCTGAGCGCGGCGGTGGAGACGGCGCGGGACGTGGAGCAGGCGCTGGTGGTGCGGGACGAGGCGGCGGAGCTGCTGGCCGCGGCACGGCCGGGGCCGGGGCCCGGCGGGGCGGACACGGCGGCCTGGGAGCAGGTGCGGGAGGCCCACGCCGCCCTGCGGGCCCTGGCGCCGCGGATCGACGACCCGGCGGTGCGGGACGAGCTGCTGCGCGCCTGCGGCCTGCTGACGGCGGACCCCGGGCCCGGTCACCCCGCGCTGCCGGCGCCCCGCGAGATCGACGTCCTGGTCCGCGTCGCCGCCGGGGACACCAACGCGATCGCCGCGGAGCGGCTGGGGCTCGGGACGGAGACGGTCAAGAGCTACCTCCGCTCGGCCATGCGGAAGCTGGGCGCCAGGACCCGCGGCGAGGCGGTGGCGGCGGCCCGCCGGGGCGGCTGGCTTCCGTAGCCACGGGGCCCCGGGCCTCCGGGGGGCGGGGAGCGGTGCGGGTGCCGAGGGGCGGCCCCTACGGGGCGGCGGAGTGGTGCTGCCCGGCGAGCGCGTTCCCCACGGGTACGGAGGAGCGCCCGCCCGGCGGGGGTGCCCCTGCGGCGCGGGGGCGCGCCCGCGCGCCAGGGGTGCCCACGGGGCCGTGGGGCGGGTTCCGGGGCCGGGACCGGCACCCGTGGGCGCGGTCGCGGGAGGCGACGGGGTGTTCGGTTTTGCCGGTTTGTTATTCGGGTCACGTTCTCCGGGTCTGCTTGAGGGGATGGGCCGCTGCCTAGTATTGGCCCGAACACGACGGCGGAGGGAGCGGTGCGCGTGGGAGGGGACGTCCAGGAGCCCGCCGGGGGCCCTTCCGACCTGGTCACCGACCTGCTCATCGGCCGTGAGGAGCCCTGCGCCGCCGCCCGGGAGCAGCTCGACCGCGGCGGCAGCGTCCTGCTCTACGGCCCCGCCGGGATCGGCAAGTCGACCGTGCTGCGCGCCCTGGCCGCCGAGCACGCCCGCGACGCCCGCGCCGTGCTGCGCTGCTCGGCCACCGAGACCGAGTCCCACCTCCCCTTCCTCGCCCTCGCCGACCTCCTCGGCACCGTCCTGGACGGCGTGGCCGACGCGCTCCCCGCCGCGCAGCGCACCGCGCTGGAGTCGGCGCTCACCGGGCGCGGCGAGTCCACCCTGCAACGGGACGGGCTGGCCCTGCGGCTCGCCGTGCTGTCCACGCTGCGCGCGCTCGCCGCGGAGGGCCCGGTCCTGGTCGTCGCCGACGACCTGCAGTGGCTGGACCCGGCCAGCGCCGAGCTGCTCGGCTTCGCCGCCCGCCGCCTCGGCGACACCCGCGTGCGGCTGCTGTGCGCCGTACGGACCGAGGGGCCGGAGTCACGGGACGCCGAGTACCACCGGCACCTGCGGGCCTCCCCGCCGGACACCCTCGCGGTGCGGCTGGGGCCGCTGAGCCGCGCCCAGGTGTCCGCCCTGCTCGACCGGCGCGGCTACGCCGGGCTGCCCCGCTCCACGGTCCGGGACATCCACCGCACCAGCGGCGGCAACCCCCTCTTCGCCCTGGAACTGGGCCGCGCCCTGGCGGAGAGCCCCGCCGCGCCCCGCCCCGGCGAGCCCCTGCCGGTGCCGACCTCGCTGCGCGACCTGGTGCTCAGCCGGCTGGACATGCTCTCCGAGGAGACCCGCCGCACCCTCCTGGTGGCGAGCGCGGGCGCCCGGCCCACCCCGGCGCTGCTGCGCGCGGCGGGCCGGGAGCAGGCCGAGGCCGAGACGGCGCGGGCCGTGGAGCTGGGCCTGCTGACCACCGATCCGGAGGGCCCGACCCTGCGCTTCGCGCACCCCCTGATCTCCGCCGCGCTGTACGCCGAGGCACCCGCGCCGGAGCGGCGGGCGGTGCACGCGGCGCTGTCCACGGCGGCGTCCGACCCGATAGAGCGCGCCCGGCACCTGGCCCTGGCCACCACCGGCACCGACCCGGGCGTCGCCGCGCGGCTCGCCGGGGCCGCCGCCCTGGCCCGGGACCGGGGCGCGCCCGCGGTGGCCGCCGCGCTGGGCCTGCTCGCAGCCCGGCACACCCCGGCGGACGGCTGCCCCGGCCCGGACGGGCGCCGGGTGCTGGCCGCCGAGGACGCGATCCTCGCCGGTGAGGCCGACCTCGCCCGGGACATCGCCCGCGAGGTGCTGGCCCGGTCCACCGCGCCCGGCGAACGGGTGAGGGCCTGGATGGTCGTGATCGAGGCGGCCGGCCAGGCCATCGGCGAGGTCGACGCGGTCTTCCCGCAGGCCCTCGCCGACGCCGGTGAGGATCCCCGCCTGCTCGCCCTGGTCCACTACCAGCTCGCCTGGCGCGGCCTGGTCGTGCAGGGCGACTTCGCGCAGGGCCGCGACGAGGCGGCGCACGCGGCCGAGCTGGCCGCGCGGGCGCGGGACCGGCGCGCCGAGCTGATGGCGCTCGCCCTGCGCGCCCAGGCCGAGACCCTGATGGGACACCCGGACGCCCCGGAGACCATCCAGCGGGCGCTGCAGGAGCCGCAGGACCCGTGGGTGGCCTGCCACCACAACGGGGCGCGTTCGGCCCGGTTCCGCTGGCTGGTCATGGGCGACCGGCTGGCCGAGGCCCGCAACGCCGCGACCGACCTGCTGCGCGAGGCCCGGCGGCGGGGCATGGCCGAGAGCGAGGTGCACTTCGTGCGGCTGCTCGCCGAGACGGAACTGCACTCCGGGCACTGCGCCCGCGCGCTGGAACTGGCCCGGGAGAGCCTGACGCTGGCCCGGGACGCGGGGATCGGGGAGGGCGCGGGCGCCATGCAGGCGGCGCTGGCCGAGGCCGCGGGCGGCGACGTGGGCCGGGCGCTGGTGCTGGCCGGGGAGGCCGTGCGGCGGGCGGAGGAGGACGGCGACGCCGTCTACCTCTCGCGTGCCGTGGCGGCGCTGGGCCACGCCCGTCTGGTCGCGGGCGACGACGCCGCCGCCGTACGGGCGTTCCGCCGGGTGCAGGCGCTGGAGGCCGGGGCGGGCATCACCGACCCGGCGCGCGGCCGCTGGCAGGGCGATCTCGCGGAGGCGCTGGTGCGGATCGGGGAGCCCGCCGAGGCACAGGAGGTCATCGACGTGACCCGGGCGCACGCGCGTCGGCTGGGCCGCTCGGCGGTCCTGGCCGTGCTGGACCGCGCCGAGGCGCAGGTACGGGCGGCGCGGGGGCGGCACGGGGCGGCGGCGACCGAACTGGCGGCGGCCCGGGACCGGCTGGGCGCGCTGGGGTACGGGCTGGAGGAGGCGCGGGCGGCGTTCGCGCTGGCGCGGCTGCGGGCCGCGGAGCCCGATCCCGGGCAGGAGGCGTACGAGGAGGCGGCGCGGCTGTTCCGGCGATGTCGCGCGCTGCCGTGGCTGCGGCAGGTGGAGGCGGCGGTCGCGGACCGCGCCGCGCCGCCGACGGCGCCGGCGAAGGCCCCCCCGCCCGCCTGTCTGACCGAACTGGCCGCGATGGAGCGCCAGGTGGCCGGGCTGGTCATGGAGGGCGCCACCAACCGGGAGATAGCGGCCCGGCTGTTCATCAGCGTCAAGACGGTCGAGGCGACCCTCACCCGGGTCTACCGCAAGCTGGGCATCCGTTCCCGGGTCGACATCGTCCGGCTGGCCGCCACCCGCGGGCGCGACTGACGGCTCCACCGCCGGGCCCCACCGGCACGGCCGCCCGGGCCGACGGTCACCGCGCGTACGACCCAGCGGGTCCCGCGCCGCCCACAGCCGCCCGTCACCGCCGCCACGAGGCACCGGTCACGGGCTCACCGGCCGCCGGTCCCCGTTCCCACGGCCCACGGCCCACCGAACCGTCGGCGCACGGTCGACCAGCGCCACCGCCACGGCCAGGGCCACCGGTCGCGCCGTCCTCGGCCGACGGCCGCCGCCCGTGACCGACCGCCACCACCCCATGGGCCCCGTCCGCCGCCCGCGACCGGCCCGCACGGCCCCGGCCGCTCACCGGCGCCTCCCCCGGCCGAAGACCACCCGTCCCACGGGCCACCGGCCCCGTCACGGCTCGGTCACGCCCACGCCCACGGCCCCGTCACGCCCACGGCCACGCCCACGCCCACGCCCACGCCCGACGGTCACCGCCGTACGGCGGACCGCGCCGTCCCGGCGGTGGCCCCTCCCCCGTCCGTGCGGGGACGGCACCCCCCAGGGGCATCCCTCCCCGGGACTCCCCCTACGGGCCGGGGAGACGGGGCGGCCCGCTTCCCCTGGGGCGACGCTCCGAAGGTTTCCGCAGGTCGGACGGGGTTCCGGTCGGCGGTACCGGGGTGGGGGCCCGCTATGGGGGGACCGAGGGTTTTCCCTGTGGCGGGGGACTAGGGGGTTCCCTCATTGGGGGGCGGTGACGGCGGCCCTACCGTAGGGGTGTGCCGCTCGCCCGGGCATACGGGGGTCTGTCCCGAGACCCCCGTGCACACCCCCCACACCCGGGCGAATCCCCCACCGGCAAGCCCTGAGGAGACTCATGTCCGGGTTCACCCGCGCCAGACCGGCCGCCGCCCCGGCCCGTACCGGCGCACCGACCCGTGCCGGCGGCATGGACACCTGCCAGGGCGACAGCGGCGGACCCCCGGTCACCGGGGGCGTCCTGGCAGGGACCGCCTCTTCCGCGGCCCGGCTTCCGTTCCCGTAGCCGCCCTCCTCCCGCCCGGCCGCCCGCCCCTTCTTCTCCGGCGGTCCGCCCCCTTTCCCGCGGTCACCCCGCACCGGTCCCTCCGACCCGCGCCCGGCCGGTGCCTCCCTCGCGCACCCCAGATGTCCTGAGCACCCCTCAGGTGAGATGCCGGGGGGTGTTGCGGGCCTCCACGAGCGGCCCGCAGCGCCCCCTTTCCAACCCCTCCGGCCCGGCCCCTCCGACACGCGGGGGCCGGGTCAGCCGCGTACCGTCCCGAAGCGGACCCCGCGGCCCTCCCCCGGGTGCATGACCGCCAGCATCCGCTCCCCCTCGGCGGCGATCTCCGCCCGCTGCCCGCCGGTCGGCGGCTCGAAGGTCTCGACCACGAGGGCGTCGTCCGTCAGCGCCCACAGCCCGGCCAGGAAGCCGTCCACCAGGAGGGTGCGGTACGCCTGGTTGCCCTTCCAGGAACGGCCCTTGTGGCGGGGCGGCAGGACGCGGGTGCGGTCGGCGTGGGAGAGCAGCAGGTTGTCGAACTCCGGGAGGAAACGCGGCGGGGCCGGGGTCTCCGGGTCCGGGCGGGGCGCGTCGGGGAGGTCGAACAGCTCGGTGCCGCCGGGGTCCCGGAAGGTGAGGAGCCGGGGACGCAGCCGCTCGAAGACCTCGCGCGTCCGGGTCAGCCCGGACCACGTCCGCAGGTCCTTCACGGACGCCGGCCCGAAGGCGGCGAGGTAGCGCAGGACGATGGCGTCCGGCGCCGGGACCGGCTCGGACGGGCGTCCGAACCAGTGCTCGGCGGTGGTGAGCGCGACCTGACCGCTCCTGCCCCACACCCCGCGCGGGGTGACCTGGACGAGGGGCAGCCGGCAGCGGGCGGCGACCGCCAGGGAGGCCGGGTCGGCGTCGGGCCACCGGGCGCCCAGGGCCTCCCGGAGCTGCCCCATGGTGCGCGGCTCCTCCTCGACCAGCTCCCGGGCCAGGACGGCGAGGGCGTCGAGATCGACCCCGGCCAACCCGGCCCGGAAGTGGCGCAGTTCGCGGTCGCGGGCGGCCTGCACCAGCGGGCGCAGGGTGAGGCAGTCGTCGGCGGTGTGGGTGTGGACGGTGGAGCGCAGGGTGACGATGCGGGCGACCCGGCGGTCGGCCATCGGCCGGGCCAGGTCGTCGGGGGCGAACCCGTCGAGGCGGGCGGCGAGCGCGTAGTAGGGCGGCTTCACGTTCTGCGCCTGGAGCCCGACCAGATGGCTCACGGCGGCCTCGGCGGACATCGGCGCGCGGCACAGCAGGGCCTGCCGGGCCAGGGTCGCGCGGTTGAGCGCCCGGGTGCCGAGTGCGGGGGCCGTCGGGGATGCCTTGGAGGTCATACGGGCACGGTAACGCCGATGGAGGACGGATCCCGTCCTCCATGTGACGGGCGCCCGCGGGGCGGCGCCGTGCCCGGAACGGCGGCACAACGAGGCTCCGGAGGGCGCGGGTTCGGGGACCACCGCGAGCGTGGCCCGGGCCCGGGCGGGTACTTGGGGCGAGTGGCCACGGGGCCGCACGGAGCGGCGGGCGCCGGGTCCGGGGCGGTACGGGCGCCGGAAGCCGGGAGCCCCCGGGGCGACGGCATCGGTCCCCCTGGGACCGACGGCCCCGCGAACGGGGCCGTCACACCCGGGGTTTCGCCGCGCCCGGGGCCCGTACGTGGGTTGCGGCGCCTCCGCCGCCGTTCCCGGTCCGCGGCCCGGGCAGCGGTGCCCGGTGTCTCCGGGCCCCGGCCGCGGTGCCCGGAGCCGACGTGCCCGGCTCGCCGCGCACGGGGCCACCGGTGCCGAGGCCCGGTGCCGATGCCCCCGTGGCCGGTGCCCGGGCGTCCCGCACTCCGGCCGTGGCCGGAGGGGGACTTGATCCGCCGTGCCCGGCACGTCGGCGCCCGGCTCTCCGGGGCAGCGGCGCCTCGGGGCACGAGGGTCCCCGTCGGTGACGTGACGCGACCGGACACGTGCGGTCCGTGTCCGCGCGGGACCGCCACCGGAGCGGGTGGCGCGGTGTAGAACGGGCGAGGGAGGTGCCGGATGCGGGAACTTGCGGTGTCGCTGTGGGACATCGGTGAGGGACAGGGAGTGCGCCAGCTCGCCGAACTGGGGCTGGCGCTGCTGCTGTCCAGCCTGATCGGGCTGGAGCGGGAGGCCCAGCAGAAGAGCGCCGGGCTGCGGACGCACACCCTGGTCGGGGTGGCCAGCGCGCTGATGATGGAGATCTCCCAGCACGGCTTCTCCAGTGTGCTGGGCATGGACCACGTCGCCCTCGACCCCTCCCGGGTGGCGGCGCAGGTCGTCTCCGGCATCGGCTTCATCGGCGGCGGTCTGATCTTCGTACGGCGGGACGCGGTACGGGGGTTGACGACCGCCGCGACGATCTGGCTGACCTGCGCGGTCGGCATGGCGTGCGGGGGCGGGCTGCCCGTCCTGGCCCTGGCCACCACGGCGCTGCACTTCGTCGTGGTGCGCGGGTATCCGCCGCTGGTGTCCCGCCTGGTGAAGGACGCGGCGGCGCGCACCGTCGAACTGCGTCTGACGTACGTCGCGGGGCAGGCGCTGCTGCCACGGCTGATGGAGGTGTGCACCGGGCGGGGCTTCCGCATCGTGCGGGTGACCGCCGAGCAGCTCCCGGGGCGCACGGACCCGGCGGCCAGGGTGCTGCTGCGGCTGGAGGGCACCGAGGACCCGGTCGCCCTGACGTCCGACCTGTTCCTGATGGAGGGGGTGCTGGACGCCGATGTGAAGGTGGAGGCGACGGAGTAGCCTCCCGCACCGTCCGGCCGGGACGGGCCGGGGCACGGTCGGGGCGTACCCGGGGCCGGGCGCGCGGCTGAGGCCGGGACCGGGAGCCCGACCGGCGGCGGAGTCGGAGGCCGGGAGCCCCGGCCGGAGGCCCCGGGGACCGTCCGGGGGCCGGAGCCGGGACCCGGGCGGGAGGCCGGGGCGGTGGGCCCGGGGGCCGGCGGTGAGGCCGGAGGTCGGGAAACCGGGCCGGAGAAGCCGCAACCGGAGCCGGACGGGCCGTCCGGAAGCCGGACGGAGGAGGCGGTGCCGATGGGGGAACCGGGACCGGCGTCTGGGCGCGGGCCGGGACAGGGCGGGGACCAGGGCACGGGGCGCGGGCCGGGACCAGGGCACGGGGCGCGGGCCGGGACCAGGGCACGGGGCGCGGGCCGGGACCGGCGTGACGGTACGGGTCGGCATCGGCCGATTGGGGCGGCTCAGGCGTGGCACTCGGTGCGCATCGGTCCTCGACCGGGAGGAACCATCGTGACCACCGGCCGGCTGCCCGAGCACGAGCAGCGCATCCTCGACGAGATGGAACGGGCCCTGCGCCACGACCGCCGGCTCGACCGGCGGCTGCGCACCCTGCGCCTGAGCCGCCTTCCCGACCCGGCACGGCTGTCGGCGTACCGTCCGCACACGCTGACGGTGCTGCTGCTCCTCGCCCTGTCGGTCGTCCTGCTGATCACGGGTGCCGTCACCGCGGCGTCGGGCGTCCTCTGGGCCTTCGCCGCCGTGGGGCCGCTGACGCTGTTCGCGGCGCTCCGGCTGGCCCGGCGCCGGGGCCCGCGCTCCGACCCCCCGGTGCGCCCCCGACGCTGACCGGAGTCCGGCAGCGCCCCGACGCTGCCGGACTCCGACCGGGCCGGCGGCCCGGCCCCTTGCCCGCCTCGCGGTACGCGTCCCTTCGGAACGGGGCCGCGTCGGGTCCGGGCCGCCCGGTCGGGGCCGTCGGCCACGGTCGGGGCCGTCGGCCAAGGCTGCTGGAGCTGGCCGCCCGGTCGAGCGACCGGGCGGCCGGTCCGAGGGAGGTTCCGAGGCCCTCGGGGCCACCGGATCAGACCCCCTCCTCCGCCTGGGCGTGCTCCGCGAGGGCGAGACGGTAGACCCACTCGGTGCCCTCGGCCACGCCGTGCCAGGTGTAGTGCCGCAGGACGTGGTCGCGGCCCGCCCTGCCGTAGCGGTCGCGCAGTTCCGTGTCGGCGAGCAGCGCGCGGGCGGCGGCGGCGATGGCTTCCGGGGCCCTCGGGGGGACGAGGCGCCCGGTGACGCCGTCGGCGACGGAGTCGCGATGACCGCCGACATCGGTGGCCAGCACCGGCACGGCGCACGCCATGGCCTCCAGCGGCACCATGCCGAACGGCTCGTAGACCGGTGTGCACAGCACCACGTCGGCGCTGCCCAGCAGGGCCGGCATGTCGTCCGGGGCCACCGAGCCGAGCAGGGTGACCCGGTCGCCGACCCCGAGGCGGCGGGCCAGCGCGGTCAGGCGCCGGGCCTCCCGGTCGGTGCCGAGCCGTTCAGCCGGGGGGCCGCCCGCGATGAGGAGTTCGGCGTCGGGGATCGCGGCGAGCGCGCGGACGGCGTGGTCGAACCCCTTGCGGGCGACCAGCCGTCCGCAGGCGAGCAGCCGGTACCGCCGGCCGCGCGGGGGAACACCGGTGCCCAGGGCGCCGGGACGGAACTGCCCGGCGTCGACGCCGCAGGAGACCACCGAGATCCGGCGGGTCGGCACGCCCAGATCGCCGAGTTCGACGACCTCGTCGGTGCAGGTGGCCAGGACGCGGCAGGTCCGGGCGAGCCGCCGCTCGACGGCGACGCGTTCGGCCGGGCTGGTGTCCCGCTTGCCCTGGTGGCGCCGTTTGACGCTGCCGAGGGCGTGGAAGGTCTGCACGAGCGGCAACTCCTGGGGTCCGGTGGCGATCTGGGCCGCCATGCCGGACATCCAGTAGTGCGCGTGCACCACGTCGGGTCGCCGACGGCTCCACGCACGGGCCAGAGCGGCGCCGAACGTCGGTATGTACGGGGCCAGTTCGTCCCGGGGCACGGGCTCGGCCGGACCGGCGGGCACGTGCTCGACGACGGCGCCGCCGGGCAGCGGCACCCGGTCGGGCAGGTCCAGCGAGTCACGGCGGGTGTAGACCGTGACGTCGTGGCCGCGTTTTGCCAACTGCTCGGTGAGGCGGGCCACATGGACGTTCTGTCCGGCGGCGTCGACCCCGCCGAGCGCGGCGAGGGGGCTCGCGTGCTCGGACACCATGGCGATCCTCATCGGGTCACCTCCTTCGGCAGCCGCTTCCCGGTCGTCCGGGAAGCGGGTCAGCCCGTAGCGGGACAGGGCGGTCGCGGGGCTCCACCGACGGTGCTCCGCGCGGGCGGCGCGGCGTCGGGGAGGTCCCCCGCGGGTGCGGTCGGTGCGGCGGCGCGGTCGGGGACCGCTCCGCAACGGGGACCGGGGACGGCGGGGCACCGGGTGCGGTGCGGCGGGAGGCGGTACGGCCGGGGGCGGTACGGCGGGGGGCGGGCGACCGCGCGGGGACGGGCCCCGCACGCCGCGCCGGGGGACGATCCCGCCGGTGGGCCGGGCACGGCACGGGCCGCGGCGGCGGCCTCCCCACGGGCACCGTGAGCGTCCGGGGCACCCGCGCGGAGGACGCCAGGTGCTCCCGCGGCGCCGGGCTTCCCGCGCGGACGGCCGCGGGCCGGGGCCGTGCCCCGGGTCGGGAACGGGCCCCCGGCCGGGGTCACGGCGCCACCTCCCGCCAGGCGCGGGCGGCACGGTGGCGCCACTCTCCCCGCAGCCGGTACCAGGTGGCGAGCGGTGGGACGGCGACGCTGGTCCACCGTGGTGACCTCGCCCGGGGTGCGGGGCCCGGGGGCGACGCGCTCCCAGGCGAAGGCGGCGGTGCCGGCGGCCCAGCACAGCCCCGCCGCGGCGGCGGCCCGGCGGCGGCCCGCCGCCGCGAGGACGAGGGCGAGCGCCCCGGCGGCGGTGACGGCGGCGTGGCGGCGGATCCGGCTCCGGGGGGCGACCGCCTTCGCCCACCAGTCGGGCCCGTGCAGACGGCGCATCAGGGCGTCGTCGGCGTGGGCCCGCTGCTCGGCGAGGGAGACCCAGCGGGAGGCGGGGCGCACCGGGTGGCGGGTGGTGCGGCGGCCCCGCCGGATGCGCCGGCCCGCGCCCAGGACGCGCAGGGCGAGGTCGGCGTCCTCCCGGAAGGCGCGGGTGAAGCGTTCGTCGAAGCCGTCGACCTGTTCGAGCACGTCGGTGCGGTAGACCATGTCGGCGGCGCTCCAGGGGGCACGGGCGAGCCCGGCGCTGCCGCGTTCCCAGTCGGTGGGGCGGCGCCCGCCGGGCAGCGGCACGGTGATCACGCCCTGGACCCCGGCGGTGTCGGGGGCCGCCTCGGCGAGGTCCCGCGCCAGTTGGTCGTACCAGTACGGGCCGACCTGTACGTCGTCGTCGAGGAAGGCGGTCCACGGCGCGGTGACCGCCCGGAACCCGGCGTTGCGGGCGCCGGCGGGTCCCCGGCCGCCGCTGCGCAGCACCAGGGTGCGGTCCCGGAGGCCGCCGAGGACGCTCAGCGGGTGGTCCAGGGCGTCCGCCGCCGTTCCCGGTCCGGGCGCGGCGCCGCCCCGGCCGTCGCCGGGCACTGCGGTGTCCCACTCGGGGGGCCGGTCGTCGACGATGACGATCTCGTCCGGGAGGGGTCCGTGCGCGGCGGCGAGCGCGGCCAGGCAGTCGACCAGGCTGTCGCGGACGAGAGTGGGGATGACGACGGCGTATCCGCCGTCCCCCGCCCCGGTCACGCGGGCCCCCGCTCCCGGCGGCCCCGCGCCCGGTCCGGCCCGCCCGTCACGGGCCCGGCCTCGGGCCCGGCCGGGCGGGCGGAAGGTCCCCGCCCGGCGCCGGGGCGAGGGTCGCGCAGAACACGGGCCGGCCGTCCACCGGTGGATCGGCCACGGGCCGATCGGCCGCCGACGGGGCGGCGGGTGCCGTCGCGGCCGGTGCCGTCGCGGATCGGGGTCAGGAGGTCGGTAGCGAGGATGCGCATGCGCATGGAGGTGCTCCGTCCCGGGCGGCCCGCGGGCCGTGGGTTCCGGCGCCACGAGCCGGGGCTCAGCGGACCTGGGGGGGGCTCAGCGGATCTGGCGATCCGGGGGGGGCGGGCGGCAGGGGTGCGGGCGGCGGGGGTGCGGGCCGGAACCGGGCTCGGGCGGGGACTCGGGGCCGGACTGGCCGGCGCCGGGGCTCCGCACGCGCCCCGGCTCGATTCCTGCGGGTGCCGCGCCGCCGGGGCCTCAAACCCGGGAACCCGTCCCACCCCGGAAGGCCACCCCCGCGTCCCCCCTGACGGCGGCTCCCGGACCCGTACGGGCGTCAGGCCGGATACGTACCCCGGACCGGCCCCCTCCGCCCGCCCACCGGCCGTCCACCTGGCCGTCCGTCCACTGCGCCCCCTGGAGGGGGCGGCCGAAAGTCATCTATACGCTCGACGTACAGTCCCCGCATGCTTTCGCTGACCAAGAAGAGGAATGACGCACGGACGAGGTTGCCCGGGGCCCTGGTGATCGCCGCGGCCACCGCCCTGGCCCTCGCGCTGAGCGGCTGCACCCGGCTGGAAACCACCTCTCCCGGCGCCGTCCGCGACGCCGCGGGCATCCGGGACCCGGCACCCTTCGGCGCCGCGGACTGCCGCGAGGCCAAGTGCATAGCCCTGACCTTCGACGCCGGACCGAGCGGCAACTCCGCCCGGCTCCTGGACGTCCTCGCGGAGAAGCGGGTCCCGGCGACCTTCTTCCTGCTCGGCGCACGGCACATCGACACCCGTCCCGGACTGGTGCGGCGGATGGCGGCCGAGGGCCACGAGGTGGCGAGCCACACCTGGACCCACCGGATACTCACCGACGCCGCACCGGAGGAGATACGCGAGGAGCTGGAACGCACCAACAAGGAGATCGTCCGCCTGACCGGCCGCCGCCCCACGCTGATGCGCCCGCCCCAGGGCCGCACCGACGACACCGTGCACGCCGTCTCCCGGGAGCTGGGCCTGTCCGAGGTGCTGTGGACGGTGACCGCCAAGGACTACCGGACCACCGACCCCGACCTGATCACCGAGCGCGTCCTCGACCAGGCGTCACGGGACGGGATCATCCTGCTGCACGACATCTACGACGGCACCGTTCCCGCCGTGCCCGGCATCATCGACGCGCTCACCGCCCGCGGCTACACCTTCGTGACGGTGCCGCAGCTCCTGGCCCCAGGCAGGGCCCGGCCCGGCGAGGTCTACCGCTGAGGCACCCGGCCCGGGCCGCCGACGAGCCCGCCGGCCCCCGCTTCGGCCCTCCCGGTGCCCACGGCCCTTCCCCTCGCGCCCCGGCCGCCACCGTGCCCCTCACGGAGCGCTCCGCTCCGCCGTGAGCCCGCCGCCCACCAGGTCCAGGCCGTGCCGGAGCCGGCGGAAGTAGGTGGCCCGGCTGATGTGGAGCTGCCGGGCGAGCTGCTGATGGGTCCTCGGCCGCCCGAGGTAGTAGTGCCGGAGTATCCACCCCGCCTCGGCCTCCTCCCGCACCTCGCTGTCCGCCAGCCTCCGCACGCCCTCCCGCAGGTCCTCGGCCAGCTCCGCCACCGTCCGGGGGCGCGGCGAGGAGAGCAGCGGGCTCTCCGCCAGCCGGGCCGGGTCGGCGATTCCGGCGAGGGCGCGGGACACCTCCTGGCCCGTCGGCCGCGGTCCGCCGTGCGTCCCGCCGTGCGTCCCGGAGGCGCGGGCGAGCCGCTCCGTCCAGTCGGGCAGGGCGGCGGAGCCGAAGTCCTGGCTGTAGATCTCGGGCTTGCGCCCGCAGCGGTAGACGTCGTCGGTGGTGGTGCCGTGGCGCTGGAAGCGCAGTCCGCGCAGCAGCCGCTGGTAGTCCGGGTTCGGGGTGGACACCGTCAGCAGCAGGCCGCCCGCGATGACCTGGCGGAGCAGATCGCGCAGCAGGTGCGCGTGCGCGCCCCGGTCGGGGCAGTAGGCCGCCCCGAGCAGCCAGACCCCGGTGCCGCGCGGCCGGCCGAGCAGCCGGTCCGTGTGCTGCTGGAGCAGCGGCTCCACACCGTTCAGGGTGCGCTCGGTGACGGGCTGGGCGTTCATCAGGCCGATGATCCGGCCGCCGTCGTCCCGGACGAGCTGGAAGCTGGCGGGGTCGTCGACGAGCCAGCGCTCCACCATGCGGTCGGTCCAGCGGACGTCCAGCCCGCCGTGCCGGGCCCACTGGCGCATCAGGGTGCCGATGGCGTCGGCGTCGTCCGGGGCGGCGGAGTGGATCACGTCCCGGGTCACGCTGATGGGGAACATCGTCTCGCGGACGGCGTCGTCGTCGGCCAGGGCCATGATCCCCTCGGCTAGACGGCTGCGGCGCCCGGCGGCGGGCTCGCCGGCCAGCAGCTCCTTGCGGTGGGCCAGCGCCCGGGCCCGTGTGCCGCGGTGGGCGGCGGGCCGCCGCCAGCGATGGGCCAGCTCGATCACCCCGCGAAAGGGTTCGGCGAGGGTCAGTCCGAGTTCGGTGGGGACCACCGGGCTGAGCCCGGCCAGGGCGTCGAACAGGTCCGGGTCGGCGTCGAGCAGCTCCTCGTCCGCCGACCACACCGCGGCCAGCCGGACGAGCGCCTGCTGCCACGGCCCGGCGGGCCGCTCCCGGGTGAGCCGCCCCATGATCTCCCGGGCGGCGGCGTCGGCCACCGCCCCGGCAGCGGTCGGCGGTGCTCCCGCGTGGACGGCCCGGCACGCCGCGTCGGCGATCAGCGGGTTGCCCGCGGCGAGCCGGACGATCAGCTCCCGGCACCGCACGTCCGTCACCCGCGCCTCCGCCGCCAGACGCCCGATCCGCGCGTCCGGCCACGGGGCGGTCTCCAGGACCGCGATCCCCGTGCCGGCCCATCCCGGCCGGGCCAGCAGCGGGCGCCGGCCGACGACGAGGACGGGCCGGCCGCCGGGGGGCCGCAGCCGCAGCGGCTCCAGCGCGGACAGGGCGGGGCCGCCGTCGGCGCTGTCCACGACCAGCGGGCCCGCGGTGTCCTCGGCGAGCGCGGCCGGCAGCCGCTCCACCGCGCCGGGCCGGGCGAGGTCCAGGAGGCACGCGGGCCGCAGCCCGGCGGCGAGCAGGGACTTGCCGCTGCCCAGCGGGCCGGTGAGATTGGCCAGTTCGCGGCTTGCCATCACCTCCCGCAGGGAGTCCGGCGTGGCTCTAACCGGCGGCGCGGCTGCGGGTGCCTCGGCCATCGGACCTCCAGGATCGCTTCGGTGCACGACCTCCCGTCATAGCGATCCGCGTCCTATCATTCAAGTGGTCACGTCAGAGGAACGTCCCTGGTACCAGCCGGTCGTGAGACTGCGCTGAGACCTCGCGCACCGTCTCCCCGGGCACACTTGTGCTCCGTCGTCCCGCCGGACTCGTACAAGGGGAGGGCCATGGGGACCCACACGATGTCGCCACTCGGTCTGAGCAGCACCGAGGAGGCGGTGTACCGGTTCTTCCTGCGAAATCCGGGCGCCGCCGTCCATGACGCGCGGACCGTCTCACCGAGGGACGGGGAGGACGTGGACCGCGCGGCGGCGCGGCTGCGCGAACGGGGGCTGCTGCACGGGAGCGAGGCGCGGACCTGGGCCACCGACCCCGGGGTGGTGGTGGCGCGGCTGACGGAGGAGCAACTGGACGCCGCCTACCGGACGCTGCGCCGTCTCGCCGACCCACGGCCGATCCTGCGCTCCCTGCGGCGGGACGCGCCCGCCCCCTCCTCCACGGGCGGCAGGAGCGTGTACGCGGGGTCCGCAGTCGCCCTGGACCGGCTGGAGGACCTGGGGCAGGCCCTCGCCCGGATCGACCGGGCCGCCTTCCACGCGGACGCCGAGATCCTGGCGGCCGTGCCCAACCGTGCCCTGGCCCCGCTGAGCACCAACCACACCCTCTCGCTCGGTCTGCGCTGTCTGCGGCGCGGTGTCCGGGTGCGGACCCTCGTGGGAACGGACGCGCCGACCTCCGCGAGCGGCGCGGACCACCTCCGGCGGCTGCGCTCCGACGGCGCGGAGGTCAGGGTCGCGGACGGACTCTCGGAACTGGTGCTCGTCTACGACCGGCGCACGGCGCTGGTCCCCGTGGACGCGCACGACATCGGCCGGGGCGTGCTGTGCATCGAGGAGAGCGGCCCGGTGAGCAGTCTGGTCACCCTCTTCGAACGGCTGTGGGCGGCGGCGACGGACCTCACCGACCCTCCCGCCGCGAAGCCGGCCACCGGCAGTCCCACCGGGACCCAGCGCACGGTGCTGCTCCTGATGTGCACCGCCACCAAGGACGAGGCGGGCGCCCGGGAGGCGGGCATGTCGCTGCGCACCTACCGGCGCCATGTCTCGGACCTGCTGGCCCTGTTGGGCGCGCGCAGCCGGGCCCAGGCCGCGCTGCTGGCCCGCGAGCGCGGCTGGGTGTGACCCCGGCGCCGCCACCCGCGCGCCGGGGCCGGGCCCGGGCGGCACCGGCCGGACCGGGGCCTCCCGGGCCCCGGTGCCGGGCGGTGCCGGAACCGTGGCCCGGACGCTCCCCTGCGGCGTCCGGGCCGTCATGCGGCGGGGGCTTCCGCGCCGACCGGGCCGAGCGCGGGCAGCGGCCGGCCGAACTCTCGGCGCAGCACCGAACGGGCCGCGAGCAGACCGCACATGCCGTGCACCCCCGGCCCGGGCGGGGTGGCCGCCGAGCAGAGGTAGACGCCGGGCAGCGGGGTCCGGTAGGGGTCCCACCGGGGGACGGGCCGGAACACGGTCTGCCGCAGGCCGATCGCCCCGGTCGCGATGTCGCCGCCGACGTAGTTGGGGTTGTAGGCGGCGTAGTCCCTTCCGGACAGCCCGCGTTGGGCGACGATGGTGTCGGTGAAGCCCGGCGCGTACCGCTCGATGGCCGCGCGGATCACGGGCAGCGGGTCGCGCGCGCTGCCGTGCGGCAGATGGGCGTACGCCCACACCGGACGGCGTCCGGCCACCTCGCGCCCCGGGTCGGTCACCGCCGGGTCGACGACCAGGACGAACGGTGAATCCCCTTCCACGCCACGGGCGTTGGCGGTCTCCTGGCGGAAGACCTCGGCCGCGGTGCCGCCCAGGTGCACGGTGCCCGCGCGGCCGGTTCCCGGGGCCGCCCAGGGGATCGGTCCGGAGACCAGGAAGTCCGCCTTGCCCGCGGCCGGGCCGTACCGGTACCGGGACAGCCACCGGGTGTAGCCGGACGGCAGGGCGCCCCCGGCGAGGCCGGGCAGCGCGGTCGGCGCGATGTCCAGCAGGACGGCCCGTGCCCCCGCCAGTTCCCGCAGATCGGTGATCTCCCGGCCGGTGTGCAGTTCCCCCCCGTGCGCCCGGATGTCGTCGGCCATGGCCTCGGCGATGCGGCGGCTGCCGCCGCGCGGCAGCGGCCAGCCGGGGCCGTGGGCCAACTGGGCCAGCAGCAGCCCGACCCCGGCGCCGGGCAGCGAGGGCAGCGGGCCGACGACGTGCGCGGCGGCCCCGGCGAGCAGCGCGGGGGCCTCCTCGCCGCGGAAGGCGCGGGGGCCGAGCCGGGTCCCGTGGACGAGGACCCGGCTCAGTACGGCGGGGGCGGCGCGCAGCCCCCGGAGGCCGCGCAGGTCGGACAGCATCAGATCGACCATGGCGTCGCTGCGCGTCAGCAGCGGCTCCATCAGCCGCCGCCAGCGCGGCCCGTCCGGGCCGAGGCCCTCGCAGGTGGCGTCCAGGTCGTGGTGGGCGAGGGCCGCCCGGCCGCCGTCCAGCGGATGGGCGTAGCTGACGTCGGGCCGCAGCATCCGCACGCCCCGTTCGGCGAGGCCGAACTCCCGGAAGAACGGCGAGGCCACCGCCATGGGGTGGACGGCCGCGCAGATGTCGTGCACCACCTCAGAGTCGAACAGGGCGGCGCCGCGCAGTCCCCCGCCGATCGTGTCGGCGGCCTCGTACACGGCGACGCGCAGTCCGGCGCGGGCCAGGGTGACCGCGGCGGCCAGCCCGTTCGGCCCGCTGCCCACGACCGCCGCGTCCACCGTGCTCACCGGACGGCCCCCGCGGCCGGGACGGGCTCGGCGACCCCGCCGGAGTCCGGCGCCGTGTCCCCGGCCGCCTGCGGTGCGGTGTCCGTCACCGCGTCCGGCGCGGGGTGTCCGCCGAGGGGGCCGTCGGCGAACTGGGCGGCGGCCAGCCGCCGGTAGAGGACATCGCTGTCGAGGAGTTCGGTGTGCGTGCCCACGGCGCGCACCCGGCCCTCGTCCAGGACCACGATCCGGTCGGCCTCCGCCACCGTGGAGATCCGGTGGGCGATGGCGACGACGGCGCACCGCCCGGCGATGCCGCGCAGGCTGTCGCGCAGCGCCGCCTCGGCGTCGGAGTCCAGGTGCGCGGTGGCCTCGTCGAGCAGGATCACGGCGGGCTTCTGCAGCAACGCCCTTGCCACGCAGAGCCGTTGACGCTGCCCCCCGGAGAGTCCGGTGCCCTGGTCGCCGAGGAGGGTGTCGAGGCCGTCCGGCAGCTCCGCCACCACCTCGGTGAGACCGGCGAGTTCGACGGCCTCGGCGATCTCCGCCTCGGTGGCGTCGGGCGCGGCGTACACGATGTTCTCGCGGAGGCTCCCGCGCATCGCGGCGTTGTCCTGCTGGACGTAGCCGACCCGGCCGCGGATCTCGGCGGACGGGAGGTGGGCGATGTCCCTGCCGTCGAGGAGGACCGCGCCGCCCCCGGGCCGGTAGAACCGCTCGATGAGCTGGAAGACGGTGGTCTTGCCCGCGCCGGAGGCGCCCACCACGGCGGTGAGCCCGTGGGCGGGGACGGTGAACGACACGCCTTCCAGCACCGGCCGGTCGCCGTAGCCGAAGGAGACGTCGCGGAACTCCACCGCGGGGTGGCCGCCCCGCGGTGCCCGGCGGGCGGCCGGGTCGCCCGCGGGAACCCCGGCCGGAGTGTCGGCGGAGGCGTCGGCGGAGGCGTCGGCCGGGGCGCCGGTGGAGCCGGCGGGGGCCGCGGCGCCGGCCGGGTGGTCGTCCTCCTGCGGCAGGGTGTCGAGTTCGTCCACGCGCTGGACGGCCGCCCGGCCCTGGAGGTAGGTGCCGATCGAGAGGAAGACCAGGACCAGCGGGGACACCAGGTAGAACAGGTACATCGTGAACGCCGAGAAGTCGGCCAGGCTGATGGAGCCGGTGACGACGCGGGCCATGCCGATGCCCATCACGGCGGCGAGCGACGCCTGGAGGCCGACGTTCAGCGCGGGCGTGAACAGGGCGTTCAGCACGGTGACCCGGTTGCCGGAGGCGCGGGCGCGGTCGGCGGACTCCGCCAGGCGGCGCTGCTCACGGCCCTCGGCGTTGGCGGCCTTCACCGTCGTCAGGGCGGAGAGCACGCGCTGCAGGTCGGCGCCGAAGTCGCCGGTGTCCTCCCGGTTGGCCAGGGCCGCCCGGCGCAGCGCGCGGGCCAGCCACACCGACCCGGTCCCGGCGACGCCGAGGCATCCGACGGCGACCAGCAGCAGCCAGATGTCGGTGAACGCCATCATCACCACGGCGCCGACCACGATCAGCCCGTTGAGGACGATCTGGGCGAGGCTCTGGGTGAGCGCGATCTTCATCAGGGAGGTGTCGGCGACCAGCCGGGTGTGCAGGTCGCCCTGGCGCCGGGAGTCGAGGTGCGCGAGCTCGGCCCGGAGCACCTTGCCCGAGAGCAGGACCCGGGCGTCGCGGACGATGTTCTCCCCCGCCCTGCCGATGAGGCAGCCCTGGGCGGCGGAGAACACGGCGTCCAGCAGAAACAGCGCGACCAGCGCCACGACGACCCCGACCACCGGGCGGTGGTCCCCCGCGGTCCTGATCAGGTCGGCCAGCAGCACCGGCTGCGCCAGGGTGCAGACCACGCCCAGCAGTCCGAGGCCGGTACCCCCGAGCAGCAGCCGCCACTGACCGCGCGTCAGATTGCGCACCGCGCCGCCGGCGGGCGTCTCGGCGAGGGTCATGAGCGCTCCTCACCCGAGTCGGCGCGGCGATAGCGGCTGATGTGCACGCCGCTCGCCTCGGGCAGGAACGGGCTGCCCGCCCAGTCGCCCTGCCGGGACACCAGGACGAGACCGGCGTCGGCGGCGTAGGAGTCGACGTCCTCGGCCGTGGTGAGCCGGGTGATCTCGGTGCCGATGCTCACCCGGCCGCCCTCGTGCACCAGGTGCGAGGCGTGCCAGAGGCCGCCGGGGATCAGGGTGGAGTAGGTCTGCACACCGGTGCCCGGTTCGGGATAGGGGATGAAGAAGGAGGTGCGGGCGAGCCCCTCGTGCAGGGCGGTCACGAAGCCGGGGTTGTGGGTCTCCACGACGAGGGTGCCGCCGGGTGCCAGGTGCCGGGCGGCGCGCGCGACGGCCGTCCGCTGCTCCTCCGGGTCACAGACCAGGGAGAGGGTGGCGCAGACGCAGTAGACCAGGCCGTACCGGGAGTCGTCGGCGTAGGTGCGGATGTCGCCGTGCACCGGGGTGACCGGGGCGCCGGTGTCGTCGACGGTCTCGCACAGCTTCTGGAGCATCTCCGGCGAGGAGTCCACGCCGACGACCTCACCGGTGAGCCGGGCGAGCGGGACGGCGATGCGTCCGGTGCCCACGCCGAGTTCGAGGGTGCCGCCGCCGGGGTGCCAGGAGGCGAGGACCTCGGCGGTGTGCTCGGCGGAGCCGTCGTGGGGCAGCAGGCGGTCGTAGAAGTCGGCGAACGCCCTTCCGTAGCCGATGTCCTGGACCTCGGGGTCGGTGGCCACGGAGGGGGTTGCGGTGCTCATACGGTCTCGCTTTCTCGTGCCGGTGCCGCGGTCTCGCGCATCGGTGTGTAGGGGGAGAGGAAGATGATCTCGGGCTCCTCGGCCTCGTCGTAGCCCGAGCTCCGGATCAGGGCGAACTGGAAGCCCTTGACGTCCGGTGTGCCGGACCGCTCGATCTCCTCGCGGAAGAACCTGCGCAGGATGCGGAAGGAGGGCAGGGTCGCGGCCACCTCGAACCCGCGGTCGAGGACCCTGAGGATCTCGCTGCCCAGGTCGTACACCGCCTTCTCGCTGCGCCGTTCGGGGAACCAGAGGAACTGGCGGGCTCGGCGGCCCTGGATGACCTCCAGCGCGGTCCAGTCGGAGGTCTCGCCCGCCTCGTCGAGGGTGCGGTAGTAGAACTGGAAGTCGTGCTGGGCCGGGGTCGGGGCGAAGAAGCGCCAGTTGGGGAAGACGCTGGAGAGCGGGTCGAGCCGCTGGACCCGGTCGAAGGCCGGGTTCGGGTGCTGGCTGCAGACGACGCCGAGGAAGGTCAGGCCGGCCACGAGGCGGACCTTGCCGTCCGTGCCGCCGAAGGCGCGGGTCAGCAGCGAGCCCGTGGCGCGCGGGAGACGGGAGTTGCTCATCGGTTCCCCTCCTCGGACGCGGCGCTCCGGCCGGACGGCTCCGTCCCGGTCGGGGGTCCGGACCGGTCCCCCGGCTCCCGCCCGGCGGTGTCGGCCAGGAAGGCCAGCAGGTGACGGAGCGTCTCGGCGGCGAGCTGCGGGTCCGTGAGGATGCCGTCGTGGTCGGCGCCCTCGATGACGACGTTCCGGACGGTCCGGTCCCCGCTGTGGGCGTCGGCGAGGTCCTTGTGCATCAGCAGGTGCTGGGGGTCGCGGTCCACGGTCCGCTGGGCGGAGAGCACCAGGGCGTGGGTGTCCAGGGCGTCGAGCGGCCCGGTGAAGGTGGGGAAGTCCTGCTCGACGGCCTTCCACTCGCGCACCGCGGCGGTCCACACGCGGGAGTCAGCGAATTCCGTCCTGACCTTGTCCCGCACCGGTTCGGGCAGGTTGGCGACCGACTCGGGCGTCCGCATCAGCGCCCCGAACCCCAGCCGCAGGCTGATGGCCATGCTGCGCAGGCCCTCGCCGATCCGCGGCGCGGTCGCGCCCTGCTGCGCCGACCGGTTGAGCTGCCCGGGGTGCGAACTGTCCACGTACACGACGGAGTTCACCCGGGAGCCCAGCCTGACCGCCGCACGGCGGGAGATCTCGCCGCCCAGGGAGTGGCCCATCAGCACCACCTGGCGCCCCTCGGGGACCGCCGCGTCGACCAGGTCGACCAGGTCGTCGACGGACTCCTCCAGCGTGTACTCCCCTTCCGCGCGGCGCCGGCTGGGGCCGTAGCCGGCCCTGCTGTACAGCAGCCACTGCCGGTCCCCGCCGCCGAGGGCGCGGACGATCCAGGAGAAGTACGCGGGGCAGGCGCCCAGTCCGTGGACGAAGACCACCACCGGGTCCGTGCTCCGTCCGTCGAGGGTGCCCTGCACGCTCAGTTCGTTGCCGTGCCGGGTGGTGACGACGGTGCCGCCGTACGGGGCGTCGGTGACGCGCAGCCGCCGGGCCAGCGCGACCGTCCCCAGCACGGCCGCGCCGCCCGCCGCCAGCAGGGCCACCGCGGCCGGCATGGTGTCGTCGCGGCCCGCCACCGCGGGGTGGCTGCGCGGCGTGCTGGTGTAGGCGACCATCGGGTGCATCGCGGCGAAGGCCGGGAGGAACCTGCCGAGGCCCATGACGTAGCCGTTGGCCACGTGGAAGAGGACGGCGCCGCTCAGCACCGGGCGGGTCAGCCGGCCGCCCTTCAGGTAGAGCACCGGGAACAGGCACTCCAGGCCCAGCACACCGTAGACGACGGCGCGGGCCGAGCGCGGGTAGCGCCGGGTCAGCTTCCAGACCCCCTCGTGCCCGTACGTCCTGGTGCGCATCACCCCCGCCAGTGCGGCGCCCGACCGCCATTCGGGACCGAGCAGCTTGACCCAGCCGGAGATCAGGTAGGACAGGTTCCCCTGGAGCGCGACGTACCAGATCAGGGCGTCCTGGGTGCGGGACGACGGGGCCAGTCTGGCCAGCCCGGTCATCGTCTGCACCATGGTGGACGCCTGGTCGGACCCGTCGGTGCCGTAGCGCTCGCCCGGGTAGAGCAGCGCCCCGCTGACGCCGAGGTAAAGGGTGGCGGCCCCGCGCCACCGGCCGTTGCCGGGCAGCATGAGGGCCGCGCTCGCGGCCACCCGCCCGGCGTGCAGCGCCCGGTTGCTCCGCTCGTCGGAGGCAAGGTCCAGCAGCTTGCGGAAGGGCCTGGCGTAACGGGCGTACGCGTCACGGGAGATGGCCCATTCGTTCAGCCGGCTCGACTGGTGCTCCCGGCGGCGCGCGAGGTGCTCGACGCTGGACAGCAGCGACGTCGCCGCGGCGAGCCGCTCGGAGGCGCCCATGGCCTGCTCGCGGGAGAGGGCGACGGGGCCTTGCAGGGCGGAGAGGACCGCGCGCAGCGTCGGCCGCTGTCCGCGGAGTCCGCTCGGTCGGATGGGGCGTGAGGGCATGGACGGGGCCTTCCGTGCTGGGGACGAGCGGGGTGGGGCCGCCGGTGGGAGGCGGGGGGCGGGCGTCGGAGGGCGGACGGGGGGCGGACGGACGACGGGGGGGAGGTGAGGGGTCGGGGCGCGGTCGGACGGCTTCGGGGCCGTCCGGAGTCCCACGCGCCGCGGGGGCCGGGCAGGGTCCTGTCCGGTGTCGTGCGGGACGGTGGCCCGACGGCTCGGGCCCGTACGGGACCCTTGCCGTGCGGGGTCGTAGGGGGCCGACCGGCCGGGGCCGACCGGGAGTCCCGGGCGTGGTGGTGGCGCGGGCGACCGCCCTGGAGGCGTTCGTCCCCGTGCCACCCACACGCCGTCGCTCCCGGCCGGCCCCGGCACGGTGGCCGTGGCTCCCCTCCTCGGCCGGGGGCGACGGGCCTACCGCACGGCGACCGTGCGGCCGGAGCGGCCCACCGTCCTCCGGGGCGCCGCAGCGTTCACGGGGCTCCCCCACCGGGGGCGGGGGCGGGGACGGGGACGGCCCGACGGGCTCACATCGGGAGCTTGGTGTTGCTGCCGCTGTAGTTGTAACCGGCGACGAACGCGTTCACCAGGGCGACACCGATGGCCGCCCCGGCCACGACCGCGGCGGGGGTCGCGGCGACCGGCGCGAAGGCCGACAGCGCCCGGCCGGCGTCGGACTCGGACAGACTCCCGGCGGCGCGCAGGGCGGCCGGTGTCGAGGACATGCTCACAGGATTCTCCTCACTGGAGTGATGGGAAGAAACGTGTCTCGGGGGACACGCGACTACATCGGGAGTCTGGTGTCGCTCCCGCCTGCGCGGCCGGCCATGTAGCCGGCCACGAACCCGGCGCCCGCCACGCCCAGGGCAGTGACGACGACGACCGGAGTCGCGGCGACGGGCTTGAGGGTCGGCAGCGCCATGCCGGGGTCGGACTCGGTCAGGACACCGGTCTCGGTCAGGACGGCCGGAGCCAGGGACATGCTCATGGAACTCTCCTACTGGTGATGGTTCGGGCGACCCGAGCCGGGCGCCCGTCGGTACCTACTGCGGGAGTTGCGTGGTGCTCCCGGTGAGGCAGACCGCGAAGCCGGCCGTCCTGGTGACACAGGCGGCCGGTACCGCCGTGACCGGGGTCGCCGCCACGGGCGTGAGCGCGGGCAGCGCCACGCCGGGGTCGGACTCCGTCAGGACACCGGTCCCGGTCAGGACGGCCGGAGCCAGGGACATGCTCATGGAACCCCCCTGCTGGTGATGGTTCGGGCGACCCGCGCCGGGCGCCCGTCGGTACCTACTGCGGGAGCCGCGTGGTGCTCCCGGTGAGGCAGACCGCGAAGCCGACACCGGCCGTCATGGTGAACGAGACGGAGGCGACCGGAACGATGTCGAGCGGCGTCCGACCGGGGTCGGACTCGGACAGGGCACCGGTCTCGGACAGGGCGGCCGGAACCGAAGGCGTACTCAAGGGCTTCTCCTTGCTGGTTGGGGCTGGTGGAACGGCACCGGTGGGCGACACCGACGGCCCGGCCCCCGGTGCGGCGGGCCGGGCGACGCCGGCCGTGCGCATGCCGGTCACCGGGGCGGCGTTCGCGTCGCGGCACCGCCGTGGGTCCGGCGACCGGCATGCGCACCCCCGGACGGAACACGGTTCCGGCGGGGGCGGGTCCGGACGGGCCGCCCGCCCCGGTGGGGGCGGGCGGACACCGGGCTCGCGCACCGGACGTCTCCCCGAGCCGCGGTGGGACAACGGTGTACCGTCGCCTACATCGGGAGCCGGGTGTTGCTTCCGCTGGCGAACTCGCGGGCGGCCACGCCGGCCGCGAAGGCGATCACCACGGCACCCGCGACGGTCACGACGGCCGGGGTCGCGGCGACCGGGGACGCGTCCCCGAACATCTGGCCACCGGCGCTCTCGTCGAGCGGGGCGATGCCCCTGGTCCAACCGGGCTGTCTCAATTCGGGCATGACTCTCCTTCATGGGGGGCCGCCACCGGAGCGCCCTCATCCAGGCGCGCGCGAGCGCACCCGAGCCCCGGCACCCCGTGTGAACAGGCGTTCTGCGATGCGCTCCACACGATGCCGAGAGCCCGGCGGAAAGGGAAGATCACGCCACTGGCATGAGGATGCGGACTCCGAGGCAACATCCTGCGGGTACGGGCACGGGGGTATCCGGAGCGGAGCGGTTCCGGTAATCCGTCGCGGAACGAGGCTCGTTGGGAGTGCATGGCGGAACGGGGCGGTGAATGCGCCGCTGGCGCAGGGGTGTTGTCCGCCGTCCGTGAGGGGCGACCGGTCGAGGTAGGACGGCGGGGTCGGATCGACGGCCGGGCCCGGCAGGGTCATGGAGAAGGCGAACCGTGTCCCCCCGGGTACCGGCCCCGGACCCATCCACGGCCGGCCCGCCGCGAGCACGGCCCTCGCACCGGGAACACCCCGCGCGCTCGCGGACGCCTTCCCGGAATCCCCTTGATATCCGGTCCCGCCGATTCCCGGCACCCGGTGAATCAATTGGAGTCGGCGAGCACCGACCGAATCGGTGCACGCCGCATGCCGATGGAAGTGACGTGCGCGGAAAGGGGACCGGCGGTCCCCGGATTCGTGCGACGGCTGAGGCCGGGTCGTATGACGGCGGCGGGAGAACCGCTGATTTCCGGTTCTCGACGTGCTCACCGGGAGAGGGGGGAGGGGCTGAGGTGGAGTCCTGCCACCTCGGCCGATTCACCTGAGCGTCGGGGCCGACAACGCACCCGGCCCGTCACGGCTCCTGGGGTAGGGTCACCCCCCTGTCGGCAAGGGAAGGGGATCGATTCGTGAGGATCACTCGTGCGGGGACGGCGCTCCTGATGGTGACCGGCATTGCCACCTGTTCCTCGGAAAAAGCGGGGGAACCGGCGCCCAGCCGTTCGACCGCGGAGGCACCGAAGGCTCTCACACGCGAACAGGGGGCCGGGAAGTACATGGAGATCGTTTCTCCGTACAACAGCGCCCTTGGGAAGTGCATGGCCAAGTACAACCCGGTCCGGGATTCCCAACTGGTGAGTTCGCACGGCCTTCCGGAGATCAGATCCGCGTGCAGGGACATGCCCGAGGTGAACCGTGAGTTCGTCGCGCGGCTCGAGGAGACACCGTGGCCGGCCGAGGTCCGGAAAGCGGTCGGTCAGTTGGTGGACGAACTCCAGGCGGACCAACTCGCCTGGCACGGGCTGGCGGATGTCCAAGGACCCATGGACGTCTTCGACCCGAAGTACCCGCTCCACGACGATGGTCCCGCCGCCGGCCTGGTTCGCGCTCACCTCGGGTTGCCCGGGTTGGAAGCGCTGGACCAGTAGGGGCCGGCCGGCTTCCCGTCGCCCCGGCCGGCGCCCCCTCTCCGGACGCGACGGGGCGGCCCGGAAGCCGGGCCGCCCACTGACGCACCGCGGGGCGGGCCTTGCGGCCAACCCCTTGCCCATCGGTCCCCTCAGTAGTCGATCAGGCCCGTGGCACGGCTCGTTCCGGAGAACTGCAGGTAGAACTGGGTGCCGTCGAGAACGTCCGAGGCGGCCAGTCCCCACCTGCCGGCACTCAGCGTCCGCCAGCCGTTGCAGCCCGACGTCCTGAAACACGTCCGGACGCTGCGGGTTGCGTCCAGATTCAGGTTGATGTCGCTGCACCGGCTGGTGGTGGTCGCGTAGGTGCCCCGGGCCGGCCAGAACGCGGGGTCGCTGCTGCTGGTCCCCGGCGAGCTGGTGAAGCGGGGCGCGTCCGCCGTGCAGGCTCGGGCGGCGCCGACGGACGTGTCCGAGGCGGCCGCCGGACCCGTCGTCGCGGCGGTCATGCCGCTGCCGAGCAGCAGCGCGGATGCCGCCAGCGAGACGACCCTGAGCTTCTTCCCCATGATTCGGTCCCTTTCTTCCGATCGTTCGCCGCACATGGGCGTGTCTCTTCCCGCCCAGATGCTTCCCGGGCGGGAACCGTCGCGGGGAGGGCAACGCGTGCCACGCCCTTAGCGACGGGTGCCAGGATCCGCGCGCGTGACCGCCTCACGGTACTCGGTGGGGGTGAGGCCGTAGGCGGTACGGAAGGCACGGGTGAAGTCGGCGGGGCGGGGGAAGCCCCAGCGGGCGGCGATCGCGTGGACGGGACGCGCCGCCAGCCGCGCGTCGCCCAGGTCCCGTCGTGCCCGGAGGAGGCGCTGGTGGCGGATGTACGAGGCGACCGTGGCACCGTGGGCGTGGTGGTGGAAGAGACGGTGCAGGGTCCGCAGCGAGATGTGGAAGGCGGCCGCGACCGCGGGGGGAGAGAGGCCCGTGTCGCCCAGGTGCCGGTGGATGAAGTCCTGGACCGTCAGGAACTCGGCGTGCCTGCGGACGTCCTCGGGTGTCCGGTCCTCGGCGTCGATGTGGTGGGCCAGCCACGCGGTGATCAGGTCGACGAGGACGCCGCCCAGCCGCTGCCGGTCGGCGGGCCGGCAGGACGCCGTGTCGGTGGCCGTGTGGGTGAGGAAGCCGGCGAGCAGTCCGCCGATGCCCTCGCGTCCCGGCAACCGGGCGGCCATGATCCGGTCCACGCGGTCCGGTGAGACGGGAATCATGGCACGGGGCACCTGGACGACGACGGAGGCCGCCGCCTCCCGCTCGGCCCGCACGATCGCCGCGTAGGGGTGGGAGGTGGAGTACACCACCAGGTCGCCCGCCCCCAGCGGTGCCTCGCACCGGTTCTGGACGATGATCTGCCGGCCGCGGAGGATGAGCCCCACGGCGTACATCTCGGGGTCGGACCGGCGGATCAGCCGCGGCGTCCGCCGGGACATCATGGAGGTGTAGGCCAAGCCGGTCACCTGTGCCCCGCCCAGATCCGCGGCGTTCAGCGAGGCGTGGAACTCGGCCGCGCGGTCGATGGCGAACTCGTTGGGTATCAACGCGCTCGCCGTGATGTCCCGCCACGCCTCCACCCGATCCGCCACCGGTACGGCCTGACTGTCGAAGAGCCTCTCCAGCATCGGCCCCGTTCCCTCTGTCCGTCCGGCTCGTTCGGTCACCTACACCTTCCTCAGCACCTACCTGGCGGTAAAGGGCGTTATCGGACAGGGGAGAGCCACTGCACCGGAACCGCGGGGGCTCGCGAGGTGGTCAACTCCCTCTCCTCACCGGGGCTCGGCGGTGCCGATCGCCGCGGGGAGACACGGCGCCTCTCCGTCGCGGCGGACCACGGCCGAGGAGCGGCTCCCGCGGTCCCCCGGGGTGGGAGAACGATTCGGGAACCATGGCTCACTCGTCGACCGCCCTCAGGTCCTCGGCACCGGATACGCGGTTGTCTCCGCGGGCGTCGTTCCGTACTTTGCCCGTATGACCCACAATCCAAGGGGCAATGCCGCGTAGGCGCCCGTCCGTTCCGCGGAACGGCATACCCACCCGCCCGCCGCGTCGGCGACGGTACCCGTCCATCGACCGTCTCTCGGGGTCCTGTACGGCCGATCTGCGGCGGCTCGATCGGACCCGCTTCCGGCCCGAAGCCGCGGAAGAGGCGTTCTGGCACTGGAAGGCCCTGGCCCACGGCCCTTCCAGGCAGTTCGCGGACCCACTCGACGGTCTTGACCGCGACATCCTGGAGTGCGGGTGCTACGGCGCCGGCTTCCGCGACCACCTCGAATCCGTGCTCCACGCCCTGCCGAGGAAGAGCGCACGTGAACTGCGCTTCCTGGTAAGGGCTCTGGACAGGAGGATCCTGTCCAGGATCAGGATCCTCCCGGCCGACAACCCGGACGCGCCGTGGTGGCGCGTCCGGTTCCGGGGCGTGTCCCAGGACTGATCCCGTGGTGGGGCGAGGAGGGGTTGACGGACCCGGCGCGGTCGGGGACGGAGCCGCCGCTGCCGCGGGGCGACCAGATGAACACGCCGGGGCCCGGGGTGGGCGCCGGACGGCCGTGGCGGGTCCGCCGACAGGCGCCGTGGAACGGACCGTCCCGGTCACCTCCACGATCGTCCGGGCGCATCGGCACACCGCGGGCGCCCGCGAGGACGGGCCGCCGCGCGGTGGACGGATCGCTAGATCCCTCAACCGACGGACTCGGAACAGCACTTGGCGGGGCCCGGGGTGGGATGACCACCGAGGTCCGCCTGCCGTGCCTCTCCCGGTCGAAGCGTTTCCGCGCCGTGGAATCCGGATCGGCGAACGGTGGGCCCGCTACCGGGCCGGGTGATCACCGCAGCGCTCACCCCATGACTCAGGGTGGGCGGCCGATCGCCGGGTTCAGTCCGAGTTGAACCACACCAGCACGGCCGGCCCGTCCGGCGTGACCACCGGCACCCAGGCCTCGTCGGCCTCGCTCATCCGGCTCACGTCCAGGCGAAGAGGGCGCGGCTCCTCGGTGGTCCCGTCGCATGCCCAGTAGCGGATGGCTCCGACGATCCCGCGGAGCCTGTCCCGCTCGTCGTCCGACCACGCGTGGTTCCAGGTGCCGGCACCACCGAAGTCCTTCTCGAACAGCTCGCGCAACGCGTCCAGTTCGTCAGGACCGAACAGCGGCACCAGGAAGCCCTCGACCTGCCCCTGCCGACAGGCGGTTCCGCCGTACTGCTGCTGGTGGAAGACCCCTGTCTCCGCCTCGACCACCGCATACAGCCAGCCACCGGCACTCATGCCGTCAGGGTCGAGGGAGACGAAATGTCGAGGACTCATGGCCGCAGTCTTCCGGCCACTGACCGCGGACTCAACGGCGATTCCCATCCGCGAGACGAACGACGAGGCGGGCCCGGGACCGTCTCCGGCCGTCGTCCCGGTCCCTGTCCCGCCCAGCCCGTGCACGGCGTTCGGCCGAGGTCGGCGGGGCCCTCGGCGGCGGCCAGCGGCCCCGTCGCCCCGTCGCCCCGTCGCCCCGTCGCCCCGTCGCCCAGGTGAACGTCCCTCTGCGCACGGACCACCAATCCCAGTGGCACGGTGGGAACGCGCGCACCGCGAAGGGCGCGCTCGGTGTACCGACCCGCGTGCGCCCGGGTCGCTCGTCGCCGTCGGGCACGCGCTCTGTTCCGCGCGGGCCGGGTGACCCACGCTGGGTGTCCGGACCCGGGACGGACCAGTGGGAGGGACCGTGGGTGAGTGGAAGCAGGGGACGTGCGGTTGGCCGACGGACCGGGGCAGTTGCCGCAACAAGACGATGAAGGGCACGTCGCGTTGCTACCGCCACCAAGGTGACTGGACGAAGCGCGGCCAGGCCGAGAAGCGGAGGGCGAACAAGCGCCGCAGGAAGTAGGCCGGCCCCACGGGGTGGCGTGCGCCTGCGATACGACGCCCACGGACACCGGCGCTGACGGCCCGCGGACGTTCGCGGGCCGTGGGCGCCGGTGCGGCGTACCCGTCCAGGCCGAGGCGCCCGCCGGGGTCGCTTCTGGCCGGGGGTCGGCGCGCCACGGTCCTGCCAGGTGTGGGAGCCGACAGTGGTCGGCCACGGTGCCGGGCGGGTACATGCCTGCCCGCCAACCGGGCGAACGAAGCCACAGGTCGTCCGCCCTGGAGCCCATCTTCTGCTCTCCGATGCGGACACCGCTCTCCTTTGCGAGCACCGTCCCCTGATGCGAGCACTGCTCCCCGCGTCACTCCTCGCGTCCTCGAAGGGGGCGAGAGCACCGCTCTCCGACGTGAGCAGCACCCGCCGGTGCGAGCATCGCTCTCCCTGGAGAGCACCGCCCTTCCGCGAGATCACCGCTCTCCCCCGTACCGCGAACACCGCTCACTGACGCGAGCAGCACCCGCTCGCACAAGCACTGCTCTCCCCGGAGAGCACCGCCCTCCCATGCGAGCACTGCTCACCAATGCGAGCATCGCTCATCGACACGAGCGCCGCTCTCCCATGCGCCCCCTGCTCTCCCTCACCCTCACCTTCCCCCCTCCGCTTCCTCCACCTCCCCGGTTCCCCCCGTCTCCTCCGTGATCACGCAGCCGACCCGATCCGCCCCGGCGGACGGCCGTCCCCGTTCCAGGCCCCGGCCCCGGCCCCGGCCCCGGCCCCGGCTTCAGGCTCGTCCTCGCCCTCGCCCTCGCTCCCGCCCGTACCCCCACCCCGAACCCCGCTCCCGCTCGCCATCCCTCCGTCGTGGTGGATGGGGGTGCGGGCGCCGGTCAGGGGCGTGCCGTTGCCGCCGTTGCGGGCGGCGACGATCTCGGCGGCGATGGACAGGGCCGTCTCCTCGGGGGTGCGGGCGCCGAGGTCGAGGCCGATGGGGGACCTGAGGCGGGCCAGTTCCCGTTCGCCGACGCCGGCCTCGCGCAGTCGGGCCGTGCGGTCCAGGTGGGTGCGGCGCGAGCCCATCGCCCCGACGTACGCCACCGGCAGGCGCAGCGCGAGGCGCAGCAGGGGGACGTCGAACTTGGCGTCGTGGGTCAGGACGCACAGGACGGTACGGGCGTCGACGGCGGTGCGGGCGAGGTACTCGTGGGGCCATGCGACGACGACCTCGTCGGCGTCGGGGAAGCGGGCCCGGGTCGCGAAGACGGGGCGGGCGTCGCAGACCGTGACGTGGTGGCCGAGGAAGCGTCCGACGCGGACCAGGGCCGAGGCGAAGTCGACCGCGCCGAAGACGATCAGACGGGGGGCGGTTACCGAGGACTCGACCAGGAGGGTGAGCGGTGCTCCGCAACGAGAGCCCTGCTCTCCGATGTGCAGGGTGCCGGTACGGCCCGTGTCCAGGAAGGCCCGGGCCTCCGCGGCGACGGTCCGGTCCAGCTCGGGCCGACCGCCGAGTCCGCCGTGGTGGAAACCGCCACCCGCACCGCTCTCCGGGCCACCCAGCGCACCGCCCCCCGGATCACCCAGCGCACCGCCCCACGCCGCCCCACGACCCGGCCCGTCCCCCCGCCCCTCCGCCGAGCCCGCCCGTACGGCCAGCGCGCGGCCCATCAGCCCGGCGGGGCCCTCCACGACCCGGGCCAGGGCCACCGCCTCCCCCCGCGCGGCGGCGGCGAGGGCGGCGGTCACGGTCGGCCGGGCGGGGTCGGCGGCGCGTACCGGGGTGACCAGGACGTCGATGACGCCACCGCAGGTCAGGCCCACGGCGAAGGCGTCGTCGTCGCTGTGGCGGAAGCGTTCGATGACGGTGGTGCCGTCCCGGAGCGCCTGTCGGCACAGTTCGTACACGGCGCCCTCCACACAGCCGCCGGAGACGGAACCGGTCACCTCGCCGTCGGTGTCCACCGCGAGGGCGGCGCCGGGTCCGCGGGGCGCGCTGCCGCTGACGGCCACGACGGTGGCCACGGCGAAGTCGCGGCCCCGTTCGGCCCACCGGTGCAGTTCTGCGGCGATGTCCAGCATGTGTCGGCCTCCTCGCGGCGGTCAGGGTCTGGGTTCCCGGTGGGGCGCCCGGTGCACGTCGAGCCGGCGCCCGATCGGAACGGACCCGTCGGAACGGACCCGTCGGGACGGACGTCGGGACGGGCACCGCCCCGCCGGGGCCCCGAGGCGGGACGCGCGCCCCCGGGCCCCGGCCAGCCACCTCTCACCGCCCGCCACCACGCCGCACCACGGCACCACGGCACCGCCGCCGTCCGGCGCAGCCCCGCCCCCGCACCGCAGCACCGCCCCCGCACCGGCCCACCGGCGCAGCCCCCGGCACCCCGGCAGCGCGGCACCCCGGCATCACCCCAGCGCCTCGGCTCTCCGGCAGCCCTGCGCCCCGACTCCCGACTCCCGACCGCCGACCCCCCGACCGCCGACCGCTCCCACTGCTCCCCCACCCCCGGCTCACCCCGTCCCGGTCAGATGCTCCGGCCGTACCGGTGTCCGGTTCAGCGCCAGCCCCGTGGCGGCGCGGATGGCGGCGAGGACCGCGGGGGTGGAGGACAGGGTGGGGGCCTCGCCGACGCCGCGCAGCCCGTACGGGGCGTGGTGGTCGGCGAGTTCGAGGAGGTCGACGGGGAGGGGCGGGGTGTCGAGGATGGTGGGCAGCAGGTAGTCCGTGAAGGAGGGGTTGCGGACCTTCGCGGTGGCCGGGTCGACGACGATCTCCTCCATGACGGCCATGCCGAGGCCCTGGACGGTGCCGCCCTGGATCTGGCCGACGACGGAGAGCGGGTTCAGGGCCTTGCCGACGTCCTGGGCGCAGGCGAGTTCGACGACCTTGACGAGGCCCAGTTCGGTGTCGACCTCGACGACGGCGCGGTGGGCGGCGAAGGAGTACTGGACGTGGCCGTGGCCCTGTCCGGTGTGCCGGTCGAAGGGCCGGGTCGGCCGGTGCCGCCACTCGTCCTCGGCCTCGACGGCCCGGTCGCCCAGGACGTCCGCGAGGAGGGCGAGGACCTCGCCGCCGTCGGTGACGACCCGGCCGTCCTCCAGGCGGAGCCGGTCGGTGGCCCAGGCCGGGTGGGCGGCGCCGAAGCGGCGGCGCCCCAGTTCCAGGACCTCCTCGCGGACGAGCCCGCAGACGTGCCGGACGGCGCCGCCGGTGACGTAGGTCTGCCGGGAGGCGGAGGTCGAACCGGCGCTGCCCACACGGGTGTCGGCGGGCTGGACGGTGACCCGGGAGACGCCGAGTTCGGTCCGGGCGATCTGGCCCTGGACGGTGACGCCGCCCTGGCCGACCTCCGCCATGGCGGTGTGCACGGAGGCGACGGGTTCGCCGCCGACGACCTCCAGGCGGACGCGGGCGGTGGAGTAGTCGTCGAAGCCCTCGGAGAAGCCGACGTTCTTGATGCCGACGGCGTAGCCGACGCCGCGCACGACGCCCTCGCCGTGGGTGGTGTTGGACAGTCCCCCGGGCAGGTGGCGGATGTCGGTGCCGTCGGTGGACTCCCACTGGCGTTCCGGCGGCATGGGCATCGCCTTGACGCGGCGCAGGAGTTCGGCGACGGGTGCCGGGGAGTCGACGGGCTGGCCGGTGGGCATGAGGGTGCCCTGCTCCATGGCGTTGAGGCGGCGGAACTCGACCGGGTCCATGCCGAGTTCGGCGGCGAGCCGGTCCATCTGGGCCTCGTAGGCGAAGCACGCCTGGACGGCGCCGAAGCCGCGCATGGCGCCGCAGGGCGGGTTGTTGGTGTAGAGGGCGACGGCCTCGATGTCGACGTGGTCGACGGCGTAGGGCCCGGCGGAGAGGGAGGCAGCGTTGCCGACGACGGCCGGGGAGGCGGAGGCGTAGGCGCCGCCGTCCAGGACGATCCGGCACCTCAGGTGGGTGAGCCGGCCGTCGCGGGTGGCGCCGTGCTCGTAGTGGAGCCGGGCGGGGTGGCGGTGGACGTGGCCGAAGAAGGACTCGAAGCGGTTGTAGACCATCTTGACGGGCCGCCCGGTGCGCAGGGCGAGCAGACAGGCGTGGATCTGCATGGACAGGTCCTCGCGTCCGCCGAAGGCGCCGCCGACCCCGGCCAGGGTCATGCGCACCTTCTCCTCGGGCAGGCCGAGGACGGGGGCGATCTGGCGGCGGTCGGAGTGCAGCCACTGGGTGGCGATGTGGAGGTCGACGCCGCCGTCGTCGCCGGGGACGGCGAGGCCGGACTCGGGGCCGAGGAACGCCTGGTCCTGCATGGCGAAGTGGTAGTCGCCGGTGACGATCACGTCGGCGCGCCGGGCGGCGGCGTCGGCGTCACCGCGCACGATGGGCTGGCGGTGGACGATGTTGGGGTGCGGGACGTGGGGGGCGTGGTGGTCGTCGCGGTGCTCGTGGACGAGGGGGGCGCCGGGGGCGGTGGCGGTGGCCTCGTCGGTGACGACGGGCAGCTCCCGGTACTCGACCCTGATCCTGGCGGCGGCGCGGCGGGCGGTCTCGGGGTGGTCGGCGGCGACGATGGCGACGGGTTCGCCGTGGTGGCGGACCCTGCCGTGGGCGAGGACGGGGGTGTCGCGGATCTCCAGGCCGTAGTGGCGCACGGCGGTGGGCAGGTCGTCGTGGGTCATGACGGCGTGCACGCCGGGGGTGGCGAGGGCCTCGGAGACGTCGATGGCGAGGATCTCGGCGTGGGCGGTGGTGGAGCGCAGGATCTGGCCCCAGAGCATGTCCTCGTGCCAGAGGTCGGAGGCGTAGGCGAACTCGCCGGTGACCTTGAGGACGCCGTCCGGGCGGAGGACGGACTCGCCGACGCCGCCCGGGGTGATCCGGCCGGGGGCGGCCGTGGCCGGGGTGCGGGCGGGGAGGGACGTGCCGTGGTCGGCGACGGGGGTGTCCGGGGCGGCGACGGGCGTGCCCTGCGGGATGGCCGGGGTGCGGTCGGGGGTCATGGCCGGGTCCTCTCCGACTGGCGGGCGGCGGCGAGGCGGACCGCGTCCATGATCTTCTCGTAGCCGGTGCAGCGGCAGAGGTTGCCGGAGAGCGCCTCGCGGATGTCGGCGTCGGAGGGGTCGGGGTTGCGTTCCAGCATCTCGTCGGCGGCGACCAGGAGTCCGGGGGTGCAGAAGCCGCACTGGACGGCTCCGGCGTCGAGGAACGCCTGCTGGACGGGGGCGAGCCGGCCGCCCCCGGCGGGGTGGGGGCCGCGGTCGCCGGGTGCCGCGCCGCCGGACCCGCCGCCGTCCGGGCCCCCGAGCCGCGGCCGGCCTCCTCCCTCGGGCCCCGTTCCGCCGGGTCCCGTGCCGTCCGGCCCCCCGGCCCGCCACCCGAGGGCCTCGTCCAGCGAGGTCCCGGCGGCGTACCCGTCGGCGGCCTCCCCGTGACCGGCCCCGTTCCCGAAGGGCTCCCCCTCCCCGGGCCCCCCGTCGGCGGCGCGGCCCCGGGCGCGGGCGCGGGCCTCGGCGAGGGCGGCGAGCCCCTCGACGGTGACGACGTCGCGGTCCTGGGCCTGGCCCGCGGCGACCAGGCAGGCGCAGACCGGGACGCCGTCCAGACGGACCGTGCAGGAGCCGCATTCGCCCTGCTCGCAGGCGTTCTTGGAGCCGGGCAGGCCGAACCGCTCGCGCAGGACGTGGAGCAGGGACTCCCCCTCCCAGACGTCGTCGGCCTCCTGGGGCCGCCCGTTGACGGTGAGGCGGACGCGCATCAGAGGGCTCCCTCGGTGGTGGGACGGGCGCCGCGGTACGACTCCCAGGTCCAGGCGAGTGTGCGGCGGGCCAGGACGCCGACCGCGTGCCGGCGGTAGGCGGCGGTGCCGCGGACGTCGTCGATCGGGGCGCAGGCGGCGGCGCACAGCTCGGCGAACCGCCGGACGGCGGAGGGGGCGAGGGGCCCGCGGCTGTCCCAGAGGCCGTCCTCGTCGAGGGCGGCGCCGAGGAACTCCTCGGCCGTCCCGGCGCGCACGGGGGTGGGGGCGGCGGAGCCGATGCCGGTGCGGACGGTGCGGGTGGCGGGGTGGAGGGCGAGACCGAAGGCGCAGACGGCGATGACCATGGCGTTGCGGGTGCCGACCTTGGAGAACTGCTGCGGTCCGTCCGCCCGGCGCACATGGACGGCGCGGATCAGCTCGTCGGGCTCCAGGGCGTTGCGTTTGACGCCGGTGTAGAAGGCGTCGATGGGGATCATGCGGGTGCCGCGCACGGACCCGGCCTCCACCTCGGCGCCGGCCGCGAGCAGCGCGGGGTGGGCGTCGCCGGCCGGGGAGGCGGTGCCGAGGTTGCCGCCGACACCGCCGCGGTTGCGGATCTGCGGGGAGGCGACGGTGTGCGAGGCGAGCGCGAGGCCGGGCAGTTCGGTGCGCAGCTCCTCGATGATCCGGGTGTACGGCACGGCGGCGCCGAGCCGCACGGTCTCCGCGCCGACCTCCCATTCGGCGAGGTCCGCGACCCGGTTGAGGTCCATCAGGTACGCGGGTCTGCGGTGGTCGAAGTTGATCTCGACCATGACGTCGGTGCCGCCCGCGATCGGTACGGCGCCGGGGTGCTCGGCCTTGGCGGCGAGCGCCTCCTCCCAGCTCGCGGGACGAAGGAAGTCCATGGACGGCTCTCTCCAGGTCGTCGTGGGGCGTACGGACGCGTGGGGACGTACGGGCGTCGAGGGGGCGTACGGGCGTCGTGCGGACGGGACTCGCGGGACGGAGCGGAGCGGGGCGGAGCGGGGCCGACGGAGCGGGACGGGGCGGGGCCGACGGAGCGGGACGGGGCGGAAGCGGAGCGGGCGTCGTGCGGACGGGGCGGGGCGGTCGGGACTGACGGGATGGGCGCGGGACGGGGGGCCTGACGGGACGGGGGCCGGACGGGGCGGGCCGGTCCGGGGAGCGGCCGGTGCGGCCCGCCGGGGCCGGTGTGGGCGGCGAGTGGGCTCAGTAGACCCTTCCCGCTCCGCGGGTGTCAGTCGCAGATCCCCCGAAGGGTTTGGCTGGCCAGGGCGGGCATCTTGTAGATTCGTATGAACGGAGGTCCCCGTGGCCTCCTCGCTTTTCTCCGGGAACAGGCGTCACGGCCGGGTGCCCCGGAGCACTTCGACACAAGGAACGGCGGCGACGAGAAATGCGGCTGCGCGCACTGCTGGACACCGATGCGCTGGGCCTCAGGCTGCTCGGGGGCGGGGACGAGCTGGACCGCTCCGTACGGGGCGTGATGACCACCGACCTGCGGGACCCCAGCCGCTATCTGTCGGGCGGGGAGCTGGTGCTCTCCGGTCTGGCCTGGCGCAGGGACGCCGCCGACTCCGAGCCGTTCGTCCGTCTGCTGGCGCAGGCCGGGGTGGCCGCGCTGGCGGCCGGGGAGGCAGAGCTGGGCCGGGTGCCGGAGGACCTGGTGGCGGCGTGCGCGCGGCACCGGCTGCCGCTGTTCGCGGTGCACGAGTCGGTGGCGTTCGCGACGATCACCGAGCACGTGGTGCGGCAGGTGTCCGGGGAGCGGGCCGGGGACCTCGCGGCCGTCGTGGACCGGCACCGGCGGATGATGACGGCGGGTCCGGCGGGCGGCGGGCCGGACGTGGTGCTGGACCTGCTCGGCTCCGACCTGGACCTGCGGGCCTGGGTGCTGTCGCCCGCCGGGCGGCTGGTGGCGGGCCCGGCGGCGGGCGGCGACCCGCTGCCCCCCGGGGTGGCCCCGGCGCTGGCGGCGGAGCACCTGGCGGCGACCCGCGCGGGACGCCGGGCCCCGCACCGGGTGACGGCGGAGGGCACCGTGTACAGCGTCTTCCCGGTGCGTTCCGGGGCCCGGGAGGCGGAGGCGGGGCGTGACGTGCGCGCGACGCTGCTCTCCGACTGGCTGCTGGCCGTGGAGGCGGACGCCGGGGAGTGGCCCGAGGAGCGGCTCGACCTGCTGTACGGCGTCACCCAGCTCATCGCGGTGGAGCGCGACCGGCGGGACGCGGCGCGCACGGTGCGGCGGCGGCTGGCGCGGGAGGTGCTGGAGCTGGTGCAGACGGGCGCGGCGCCCGCCGAGGTCGCGGCGCGGCTGCGGGTGGCGGCGCCGGTGCTGCTGCCGGGGCTCGGCGCGGCGCCGCACTGGCAGGTGGTGGTGGCCCGGGTCGAGTGGGACGGCGGCGGGTCCGGAGCCGGGGGCGTCGCCCAGAGCCTGCTGGAGGAGATCCTGGTCGACCCGGCGGCCACCGGTCCCGAGCACTCCGACCGCATCGCCGTGGCCCACGCGGGCGACGAGGCCGTCGCGCTGGTGCCGCTGCCGGGGGTCACCGGTGACCCCGACGGCACCGTGGCCGGGGTTCCGGCCGGGGTGCTGCTGGAGGCGGTGCGGGAGCCGCTGTCGGCCGGGCTGGGCCAGGACGGGCGGATCACCCTGGGCGTCAGCGCGGCGGTGCACTCGGCGGAGGGGCTGCGGGGCGCGCTGGAGGAGGCCCGGCACGCGCGCCGGGTCGCCGCGGCCCGCCCGGGGCGGGTCTGCGCGGCCGGGCACGAGGAGCTGGCCTCCCACGTCCTGCTGCTCCCCTTCGTCCCGGACGACGTACGGCGCGCCTTCACCGCGCGGCTGCTGGACCCGCTGCGGGACTACGACCGGCGCCACCGGGCCGAGCTGATCCCGACGCTGGAGGCGTTCCTGGACTGCGACGGCTCCTGGACGCGCTGCGCCACCCGGCTCCACCTGCACGTCAACACGCTGCGCTACCGTGTGGGGCGAATCGAGCAGTTGACGGGGCGTGATCTGTCGCGGCTGGAGGACAAGCTCGATTTCTTCCTGGCCCTGCGGATGAGCTGACGCCCGGCGGCGGTTGGCGGCCCCGTCCGGGAACGGGGCCTTTGCGGCCGGAAGTCCCACGACTTTGTGAAAAGTTTCACCCACCCTCTTGGCCGGGCCCCGCGATCCGTGCTGAGATGCCGCCACCACTCGGGGCTCGACGGCGTGCTAGGGGAGGGCGACGTGGCGCATTCCGCCATGGCTGGATCTGGTTGGGGAACGACCGAAGGTGACGATCCGCTCCAGAGAGCCGTGTGGCGGCTGCGTTCGCGCGCCTGCTGGGCCGACGCGGCGGAGCTGCTCCAGCCCGTCGCGACGGCGGCCGCGGCCCTCCAGCGGGCGGCCCTCCTGGTCGAGCGGTGTCTGTACACGGAGCAGGGGTGGGCGGACGCGGAGGACGCGCTGCGCACCGCCGAGGCGATGGCGCACAGCGACGACGAGCGGGGGGCGGCGGCCTGCGAACGCGGCCACCTCGCCTACGCCGCCACGCTGCACGGCGTGCGCGACCGGGCCGACGAGGCGCGCTCGGCGCTCGGCCGGGCGGCGGCCCTGATCGTGCCGGGCGGGCGGAGCCGGGCTCTGCTGGACTTCCGGCGGGGGCTGCTCGCGGAGAACCTGACCCGGTCCCCGCAGGCCGCCCGTGCCGCGTACCGGCGGGCCCACGCGGGGGCGGCGGCGCACTCGGACGCCCTGCTCCAGTCCTTCACCTGGCGCCATCTGGCGGGGCTCGCCCTGCGGGACGGCGAGACGGCGGAGGCCCGGCACGGGTTCGCGGAGTCGCTGCGCCTCAACGAGGAGCTGGGCTATCTGGTCGGTACGGCGCCCGCGCTGGCGTCGCTGGCGGAGACCGAGGCGGAGCCGGAGGCGTCCCGGCTGCGGGAGGAGGCGGGACGCCTGTTCCGGCTGCTCGGCGGGGTGCCGACGTGGCTGGCCCACCAGCTCACCCCGCCGGACGCGGCGACCGCCTGACCCGGCGGCGCAGGCGCCCGACACCGCGACGGACGCGACGGCCCTCGGCACGGGCGGACCGGCCCGTGGACGGGCACACCGGTCCCCCGGACGGGCGGACCGGACCACCCGGGACGGGCACACCGGTTCCCCCGGCGCGGGCGCAGGTCGCGGCGGCCGGCGCACGGGCTCCCGCCCGGGCCCGTCGCCTCCCCGCGCCGCCCGTCAGGGCGACGGCGACCAGCGCGGTGCCGTCGTCGTCCACGCCGTGCTCCACGCGGCCAGGTTGCGGCGGTGCAGCCAGCGGGCGGCGAGGCCGTACGCGGCGGCCCCGGTGAGGACCACGGCGAGGAAGGCGAGGACGGCCCAGCCCATGGCGCGGCTGCGGATCTCCGCGGCGGACAGCGGCGGGTCGGTGATCCGGCCCTCGGCGTCGACCCAGACCAGGACCGTGCTCTCGGCCGGGAGCCCGGGCTCGACGTGCGTCCTGCCGGTGCGGCCGGTGCCGTCGGGGGCGGTGAAGCGGACGTCGACCGGGTAGCGGGTCTCCCTGGCCTCGTCCGAGCCGGGCTCCGGATGGCGCGGCGCGGCGTGGACGAGGACGGCGGGGACGTGCTCCCTGGTGCGTTCCTGGTGGGCGGCGGCCGCCCGGTAGTGCCGGTAGGCGGTGTCCCCGGCGGCGAACACCGCGACCGGCGTCGCCGTCAGCACGGCGAGCACCAGGCCGAGCGCGACCCAGCCCTGCGCGAGGTCGGTGGGGCGGCGCAGGGGGTTGCGGCGCCACCGCCACAGCAGCGGGTGCGGGTGGCGCCGGGGGGCGGGTTCGGGAGGTGGCGGGGGTTGCGGGGTCTCACCGGCCACGGGGTCCTCCTTCCAGGGTCCGGCCGGGGTCCGGGCGGCCGGGACGCGCGGTCGGGGCGGGACGGGGGGTGCCGGGCCGGCCGCGGGGCGGGGACGGGCGCGTGGCCGCCGCGGCCGGCTCCGGCGGGAAGGGCCGAAGCCGTGGTCAGTGGGGGTGCGGGCCCGGCGGGTCGAGGTCCGGTTCCGCGTCCTCCGGATGCCCGTGCACCGCCTCCAGCAGCTTCGCCGCACCGCGCACGGCGGCCGTGTGCGGGGCGGGCACGGCCCGCAGCGGGGCGTGCAGCCGGTCGGTGAGCCGGCAGATGATCTCGGGCCGCAGGGCACCGCCCCCGGCCAGCAGCGGCCCCCGGGCGAGGGCGTCCAGGGTCAGGGAGGTGCGGTCCTGGCGCAGCATGGAGGTCACCATGTCGACGACGGCGTCGCCGATCCGGGCCGACGGGGTGGTGTCGTCGATGTCGCCGGTGCCCAGGGCGGTGCGGCGGGCGTCGAAGACGGCGCCGTCGACGAGCAGCACCACCTCGGTGAGGTGGGCGCCGATGTCCACCACGAGCAGCGGACGGGTCAGGTCCGCGCCCGCGGCCAGCGCGACCGCCCGCGCGCTGGGCACGGTGAGGACGCCGCGGGGGCGCAGCACCTCCACGGCGGTGCGGGCCTCGGTGCGGTAGGCGAGCCCGTCGAGGACGGGCGCGGTCACCACGACCAGGGGCCGGACGAAGCGGGGCAGCCGGTGGCCGAGCAGCCGGTCGAGCATCCGGGCGGTGCCCTGGGTGTCGACGATGGAGCCCCGCTGGATGGGGTAGACGGCTCCGGCGCCGGGGAAGGTCACCGTCGGCACGTCGACGATGACCCCCCGTCCGGCGACCCAGACCCGGGTGCGGGCGCTGCCCATGTCGAGGGCGACGCCGCTGCAGTGCCGGCACAGGGGCCAGGCCCGGTGCCGTGCGGCACGCGGGTTCCGGGGCCGGCGGGTCACGGTCATCGTCCCGCCTCCCGCACCTGCTGGCAGCGGGCGCAGTAGCGGGCCTGCGGCACGATCACCAGCCGCTCGCGCGCGACGGGTCCGCGGCACAGGTGGCAGGAGCCGTAGGTGCCCTCGTCCATGCGGTCGAGGGCCGCCTCCACGTCCGCCAGGACCATGCGCGCGGAGGCCGCGAGACTGATCCGCACCTCGGTCCGCTCGGCGGTCCCCCGGCCCGGCGCGGGGCCGTCGCCGGCGGGCCGGGCCGTGATCTGCCGGAGCTGTTCCTCGCGGAAGAGGCGCTGCTCGCGGAGGTTCTCCCGGAGCGCGGCGAGGTCCTCGGGCGACAGCCGGGTACCGGGGTCGCCGATGATCTGCTGGTTCACCACTTCACCCCTCGGGCAGGGCGGAGACGAAGGCTGGACGGAGTGCGGTCAGGCGGTGCGGCGCTGGCAGGCGACGCAGTGGCGGGTGTACGGCAGGATCTCCAGCCGCTCGTCCGGGACGGGCTTGGAGCAGCCGAGGCAGGTGCCGTAGGTGCCGTTCTCGACGCGGGCGAAGGCCTCGTCGATCTCCTTGAGGACCCGCTCGATGGCGTCCTTCTGGGCGGACATGAGCTGGTCGTCCTGGGAGCTCTCGCCGAGGGCGTGGAGCTGGGTCATACGGGTGTTGCGGGCGTGCTCCAGGCGCTGGCGGGCCTCGTGGGCGGTCAGCCGCTCGGGGCGGGGTTCGATGCGGGAGGCGTCGAGCGACATGGTGAGTCCTTCTCTCGGGAGTACGGCGGGCGGGGGTCGGGGACACGGTCGTGGCCGGCCCGGCCGCCGGATCTGCGGCGGTCCGGCCCGGGGCCGGATGCACGACGGACCGGACCCCGTCGCCCGGAGTGCGGGGGCGGGGACCGGTGCCGGGCACGCGGCCGGACGCCGCGGGCACGACGGACCGGCCCGGTGCCGGGGTGCGGCGGTCCGGGCCCGTGTCGGGCGTGCGGCGTTCGGGTCGGGTGTCGGGTTGTGGTGCCCGGCGGCCGGTCCGGGACGGAAGGTCCGGGCCGGTGCCGGGGTACGGCGTTCGGACGGGTGCCGACGTGGGGCGCCCGTCCGGTGGAACTCGGTGGTGCGGAAGTGTGAAGACGTGGATGAGGGTTGACCGGGCCGGAGCCGGGAGTACGGCGCTGCGGCCCGGTCGCTTCCCACTCTGGCCCGTCGGCGGGGGCTTTCCCATCGGGCGCAGAGCCCATTTGCCCCGGGGCGCGGCATCCACACCGCCCCGCACGGGTCCCGGGGCGGGTCCGCGGACGGATGACGGGAGCTGCGAGAGTGGGGGTGGCCCCGGCCCGCGCGTCCCGCGCGCCCGCTCCCCGCACGCGCCCTCCCGCGCGCGTGCGGGGTGTGGGTGCGCGGCACCCGGGAAATGGGGGCCGTGCCCCATCGACCCGGCGCTCCGGGGCGGGCAGGGTGGACCGCGGCTCGGTCGTGACCAAGGGCCGCAGCTCCCACCCGGGGTGCGCGATGACCGACAGTAGACGCGTACGGTGCGTCGCAGAAGGAGGAGTAACCCCCGGTGTCCCTGTTCTGGCGGATCTTCGGGCTCAACGCGGTGGTGCTGGGCTTTGCCACGGCACTGCTGCTCTGGGCGCCGGTGACCGTCTCCGTCCCGGTGCTGCTGACCGAGGCCGCGATCCTGGTGGGCGGCATGGCCGTCATGCTGGTGGCCAACGGCGCCCTGCTGCGCTGGGGCCTGTCCCCGCTGGACCGGCTGACGAAGCTGATGACCACGGTCGACCTGCTCCGCCCCGGCCAGCGGCTGTCCGTGCCGCGCCCCTCGGGCGGCGGCGAGGTGACGGAGCTGATCAGCACCTTCAACGCCATGCTCGACCGGCTGGAGAACGAGCGGGCCACCAGCAGCGCCCGGGTCCTGCTCGCCCAGGAGGCGGAGCGCCGGCGCATCGCGCAGGAGCTGCACGACGAGGTCGGCCAGAGCATGACCGCGATCCTGCTGGTGCTGGGGCGGGCCGCCGACGACGCCGACGAGCCGTTGCGCGAGGAGCTGCACCAGGCGCAGGAGATCACCCGGGAGAGCCTGGACGAGGTGCGCCGCCTGGTGCGCAGGCTGCGCCCGGGCGTGCTGGACGACCTCGGTCTGATCAGCGCGCTGACCTCGCTCACCCAGGACTTCGCCACCCACACCGGGCTCCGGGTGACGCGCCGCTTCGCCCCCGATCTGCCCGCCCTGGACCACGAGACGGAGCTCGTGCTCTACCGGGTGGCGCAGGAGAGCCTGACCAACGCCGCCCGGCACGCGGACGCGGAGCGGCTGGAGGTGAGCCTCAGCCGCGCGGAGGGCGCGGTGGTGCTCGGCATCCGCGACGACGGCCGGGGCATCGAGGCGGCCTGCGAGGGGGCCGGCATCCGCGGCATGCGGGAACGGGCCCTGCTGATCGGCGGCTCCCTCGACATCGTGTCGGCCCCCGGCTCCGGCACCCGGATCAGCCTCACCGCACCCGTTCCCAGGAAGCAGCCCTGACCATGTCCGATTCACCCCTGTCCGAAGAGCCGTCGGCACCGTCCGACTCCTCCGCGCCGTCCCCGCGAGGGGGGTCGCGGGACCCCGCGTCCGCGCCGGGCGGACCGGCGGACCCCGCCGCTCCGGCGAAGATCCGCATCCTGCTCGCCGACGACCACGCCCTGGTGCGGCGCGGGGTGCGGCTGATCCTGGACCGGGAACCGGACCTCCAGGTCGTCGCGGAGGCCGGTGACGGCGCGGAGGCCATCGACATGGCCCGCGCCCACACCGTCGACCTGGCGGTGCTGGACATCGCCATGCCCCGGCTGACGGGGCTCCAGGCGGCGCGGGAGCTGTCCGCGCTCAAGCCCGGCCTGCGCATCCTGATGCTGACGATGCACGACAACGAGCAGTACCTGTTCCAGGCGCTGAAGTCGGGGGCGTGCGGCTACGTGCTGAAGTCCGTGGCCGACCGGGACCTGGTGGCGGCGTGCCGGGCCGCGATGCGCGACGAACCGTTCCTGTACCCGGGCGCGGTGACGGCGCTGATCCGGAACTACCTGGACCGGGTGCGGCACGGCGAGGAGAGCGCCGACCACATCCTCACGCCGCGCGAGGAGGAGGTCCTCAAGCTGGTCGCGGAGGGCCATTCGTCGAAGGAGATCGGTGAGATCCTCTTCATCAGCATCAAGACCGTTCAGCGGCACCGCGCTAACCTGCTCCAGAAACTCGGCCTGCGGGACCGGCTGGAACTGACCCGCTACGCCATCCGCGCCGGGCTGATCGAGCCCTGACCCGCTCCGGGCGGGCCCCTGCGGGGCCGCCCGCCCACGCCCCGGCACCGTCCGGGGCCCGTGACCCTGGAAGGGGGGACGGCGCTTGCGTCCCGCACCACGCACCGCCCCCCGCCGTCCGCTGCCGGTGGCGGTCGTCCTGCTGCTGGCCGCGCTGCTGGCGTTCGTGCCCACCTGGCCCGAGAGCGCGCTGGCCGGTCTCTCCGCGCGGGCGCAGGCGCCCGCCTCGGCGACCCAGCCGCTCCCGGACGGCGACTTCCACGCGGAGGACGGCTGCGCCACGGCCTGCGCCGCCCAGTTCCGTCCCCGCCACGACCACACCGGCGAGCGGCTGGCCCCCGCCGACCACTTCGCGACGCTCACCCGTACCGCGGTCGCCACCGGCACCTCCCGGGACCGCACCCCGGAACGGCCCCCGGGCACCGTTCCCGTCTCCCCCGGCCGCGCGAGCCATGACCGCGGCCGGGCGCCGCCCGCCTCCAACGGCATCTGAGACATCCCCCCATCCGCTCTTCCTCCGTCGCGGCCGGCCAGGCCGCCGCCGCGGCGTGCCTGTTGGAGGCCCCACGTGAAACGTTCCCGTTCCCGTTCCCGCCGTTCGTCGGGCGGGGTGTCACGCGTACGCGCGTTGATCGCCCTGGCCGTGATCGGCGTGTCGGTGGCCATCGCCCTGACCGTGCCGGTACGGCTCGGTCTCGATCTGCGCGGCGGTACGCAGATCGTGCTGGAGACCCGCTCCACCAAGGCCGCCAAGGCCGACCGGGAGGCGACCGACCGCACCGTGGAGGTGCTGCGCGGCCGCATCGACGCGCTCGGCGTGTCCGAGCCGACCATCGTCCGCTCGGGCGAGAACCGCATCGTCGTCGAACTTCCGGGCGTGCAGGACCCGAAGCAGGCGGCGGACGTGCTCGGCCGTACCGCCCAGCTCACCGTCCACACGGTGCTCGGGGCGGCGGAGTCCCCCGAGGACGCGGCGAAGGACCCGGCCGGTGAGCCCGGGGACGAGGCCAAGAAGGACGACGCCGGGAAGGACGGGGCCGCCGGGGACGCCGCGAAGAAGGACGGCACCGCGGACGACGCCGCGAAGAAGGACGACGCCGCGAAGGGCGGCGCCAAGGACGAGGAGTCCGGCGAGCGCGTGCTGGCGGACGAGACCGGCCAGGCGCTGCGGCTGAAGGCCGCCTCGCTCAACGGCCAGGACGTCAAGGGCGCCGACGCCCGGTTCGACCAGCAGAACGGCGCCGGCTGGGTCGTCACCGTCGACTTCAAGGACAAGGGCAGCGACCGGTGGGGCGACATCACCGGTGAGGCCGCCTGCTTCCCGGCCGGGGACCCCCAGCGCCGGGTCGCCATCGTGCTCGACAACAAGATCATCTCCGCGCCGCAGGTCGACCCGTCGGTGGGCTGCAAGGCCGGCATCCGGGGCGGCTCGACGCAGATCACCGGCTCCTTCGACGCCACCGAGGCGCGCGAGCTGGCCCTGCTGATCAAGGGCGGCGCCCTGCCGGTGCCGGTCGAGACGGTCGAGCAGCGCACCATCGGCGCGACCCTGGGCGACGAGGCCATCTCGGCCGCCGCCTGGGCCGCCGTCATCGGCACCGCGCTGACCGCGCTGTTCATCATCGTCGTCTACCGCCTGATGGGCCTGCTCTCCGCCATCGCCCTGGCCTGCTACGGCCTGATCTCCTACGCCGCCCTCGCCGCGATCGGGGCGACGCTGACCCTGCCGGGCCTGGCCGGTTTCGTGCTGGCGATCGGCATGGCGGTGGACGCCAACGTGCTGGTCTTCGAACGGGCCCGGGAGGAGCACGCGGCACGGTCCCGCCCGAGCCCGCGCGCCGCGCTGACCACCGGTTTCCGCAACGCCCTCAGCGCCATCGCGGACTCCAACATCACCACCCTGATCGCCGCCGCCCTGCTGTTCTTCCTGGCCTCCGGCCCGGTCAAGGGCTTCGGCGTCACCCTGGGCATCGGTGTGCTGGCGTCCATGGTCAGCGCCCTGGTGATCACCCGGGTGATGGCCGAGTTCGCCGCGAGCCGGCCCGCGGTCTTCCGCCGCCCGCACATCACCGGCATCTCCACCACGGGCCCGGTCCGCGACCGGCTGCTGCGCCGCAACCCGTTCCTGATGCGCCACCCGCGCCGCTGGCTGGCGGCCTCCGCCGCGGTGCTGGTGCTGTGCGGCTCCGGAATCCTGGTGCGCGGCCTGGAGTTCGGCATCGAGTTCACCGGCGGACGGCTCATCGAGTACTCCACGTCCACCCCCGTCGACCCGGACAAGGCCCGCACCGCGCTGGCCGACGCGGGCTTCCCGCGGGCGGTCGTCCAGTCCTCCGGCGACGCCGACCTGACGGTGCGCACCGAGGAGCTCACGGACGCCGAGGCCGACCAGGTCACCAGGACGGTGGCCGGGCTGGGCGGCGAGACGGAGAAGATCCGCGACGAGCTGATCGGCCCGAGCATGGGCGACGAGCTGCGCCGGGACGCCCTGATCGCGCTCGCCCTGGCCCTGGGCGCCCAGTTGCTGTACCTCGCCATCCGCTTCCGGCTGCTGTTCGGCACCGCGGCGGTCAGCGCGCTCGCGCACGACGTGGTGATCCTCGTCGGTGTGTTCGCCTGGCTCGGCAAGCCCATCGACGGCATCTTCCTGGCCGCGCTGCTGACCGTGATCGGCTACTCGGTCAACGACTCGGTGGTGCTCTTCGACCGCATCCGGGAGCTGATGGGCCGGGACAAGAAGACCCCGTTCGACCGGCTCACCAACGACTCGATCCTGCAGACCCTGCCCCGCACGGTGAACACCGGCATGGGCGCCGTGCTGATCCTGGCGGCCCTGGCCGTCATGGCGACGGACGCGCTCACCGACTTCGCGCTGGCCCTGCTGATCGGTGTGGTCGTCGGTACCTACTCGTCGGTCTTCACGGCCTCCCCGCTCGCGATCGAGCTGTACAACCGGGGCGGCGACGTCGACCTCGACAAGCGCAAGAAGGGCCGCGCCGCCGCGAAGTCCGGCCCGGCCCCCTCCTCCCGCCTGCCGAAGCGTCAGCCCGAGCACCAGGAGGTGCCGTAACCACCGTGCCCTCGTAGGGCGCGGGGGCCGACGGCTCCCCGCGCCCGGCACCCCGCACCGGTCCCGTGCCGGGGCACCGCGAACCCGCGGCGCCCCGGCACGGGCGGTTGTGGGCGCGGAGCGTGCCCGGCGGGGCGGAGGCGGAGACGCGGGCGGCACGGCAGGGGGCGGGAGCGGCACGGCACGGTGCTCCCGGGTCCGGCGCGGTGCCGTGCGGGATGCGGTGCGAGTGCGGGGCGCGGCGCGGTGCCGTGCGGGGCGCGGCGGCCCGGGTGCCCTGCGGGATGCGGCCCGGGTGGGACGTCCGCGTCCGGCGGTGTCCCGCCGGGCGACGGTCCCTCACGGGCGGTCGGGAGGCCGTGCCGTCAGTAGGCCGTGCCGAAGTGGCCCGAGGCCAGGACCCGCACCGCCTCCGGGTCACCGGTGATCAGGGCGTCCAGGAGCGCCGTGTGCTGGTGGGCGTCGGCCACCAGATCGGCCCGCGCGCGGACGGCCGGGTCTCCGGCGGGCGGCCACTGGGCGCGGCGGTGCAGGTCGGCGGCGATGCGCACCAGTTCCTCGTTGCCGGTGAGGGCGAGCACGGCACGGTGGAAGTCCCGGTCGGACTCCGCGTACGCCGCCGGGCAGCCGGAGGCGGCGGCGCGGACGGTGGCCTCGGCCAGCGGCCTCAGCCGCGCCCAGCGCTCGGCGGGCACCGTGCGGGCCAGCCGGAGCAGCACCGGGACCTCGATCAGCGCCCGGACCTCCGCCAGTTCGGCCAGCTCCCGGGCGCCCCGCCGGACGATGCGGAACCCCCGGTTGGGGACGACCTCGACGGCGCCCTCCAGGGCGAGCTGCTGCATGGCCTCGCGCACGGGGGTGGCGGACACCCCGAACCGCTCCCCCAGGGTGGGCGCCGAGTGGACCTCGCCGGGCCGCAGCTCCCCGGTGACCAGCGCGGTGCGCAGGGCGTCCAGTACCTGCCCGCGCACCGAGGAGCGCCGCAGCGGGGTACGGGGCCGGGTCCGCGCGAGCCGCTCCCCGGGGGCGGGCCCCTCGGAGGCGGGGCCGTGGGGGGCCCGTCCGCGGGGGACGCGTTCCCCGGTGGCCGGGAAGCCCTCGGCGAGGGCCCCGGCCGGGGCGGCACCGGGGGCCTCGGGGCCCGATCCGTGGGGGGCGCGTCCGTAGGGGGCCGGAGCGTCCGGGGCGGGGAGGCCGTCCGGGGCGGGGGCCCCGGCGAGCGGTGGGACCGGGGCGGGGCTCCCGGAGGCGCCCGGGGACCCGCGCCCGGCGGTCGCGTCCGCGGGGGTCACGCCCTCCGCGGGGCCCCTCGCGGCGCGCCCGCTCCCCGCGACCGGCCTCCCGGCCGCCTCCCCCGCCGTCACGGCGGGGCGGCGGTCGCGGTCGGCGGCGGCCGGCTGGGCCGGCACCCGCGCCGTCGCGGCGGTGCGGATCGGCGCGGGTGGCGCCGTGTCCGTGCGGGAGCCCTGCGTGCTCGGCCTCACGGGTCCTCCTGCGGGACGTTTCGGTACTTGGGGTCATTACGGCCGGTTGTCACCCGTCCGTCAAGCACGATAGGCGCAGGACGCCGCCGGTTCACCTCCCCCGGGGGCCGTTCCGCCCCGATCGGACCGCCCGACCGGCCGGAAATCGACGGTCGCGCGCCCCTTCCCGCCCCCGGCCGGGCCGTCGCCGGGCTCCCCCGGCCCGCTCGACCGGGGCGCCGCGCGGCCCGGAGGCACGGCAGGGGAGGGCGAGGGCAGCGGCCCCGGGACCGGGGCCGAGGAGGGGCGCACCGGAGCGGGGTGCCGAGGGGCGGGGGCCGCGACGGGCGCCGGACGTCCGCGCACCGACGCCGACCGGATTCGGCCCCGTTCGGGCCGGGCCGCCGCGCGGCCCGCGCCGCACCCCCGCGGCACCCGTGTGACCAGCCCGGGGACCCGTGCGGCGGAACGGGCCGGAAAGCCTCTCCCGGCGCCGATCTGACGACCCCACGGGCGCGGGCGCTCCCCGCATCCTCTAGGATCGCCAAGGTCGTTTCACAACTCCCACACGCGACGCGGCAACTTTCCGCAGAACCCCCCGTACAGGTAGTCTTAATAGAACTCAACTCCCGCCCCTCATGCGGCAGTTCGAGCAGATCGTCGCCCTGGGCGCCCCCTCGCACTCCCTTGGCGGCCTCTTGCCCCGAAACCCCCTGAGGGCTGCCGGGTTTGGGCCACCATGGCGGGCGTTACGCCCTATCCCAATGCAAGGGACCCCAGATGAAATTGACCGACATATCGCTGAATTGGCTGCTTCCGGGCGTCGTGCTGCTCGTCGGCATGGTGGCTGCGGTCGCGGTGCTCACGCGCGGCAAGCGATCCTCGGCCAAGGAGCCTGGCGCGGACGACTCGTGGGAGCGTGCGGAGGAGCGCCGCCGGCGCAAGGAGGCCATCTACGGCATCGTCTCCTACGGCCTGCTCTTCTGCTGCGCCGCCGTCGCCGCGGCCCTGTCCTTCCACGGTCTCGTCGGCTTCGGTGAGCAGAACCTCGGGCTGAGCGACGGCTGGCAGTACCTCGTCCCGTTCGGTCTGGACGGCGCCGCGATGTTCTGCTCCGTGCTCGCCGTGCGCGAGGCCAGCCACGGTGACGCGGCGCTCGGCTCCCGCATACTCGTGTGGGCCTTCGCCTGCGCGGCGGCGTGGTTCAACTGGGTCCACGCGCCCCGGGGCGCCGGACACGCGGGCGCCCCGCACTTCTTCGCCGGCATGTCCCTCTCGGCCGCGGTCCTCTTCGACCGCGCGCTGAAGCAGACCCGCCGGGCCGCGCTGCGCGAACAGGGCCTCGTGCCGCGTCCGCTGCCGCAGATCCGCATCGTGCGCTGGCTGCGGGCCCCCCGCGAGACGTACCGCGCCTGGTCCCTGATGCTGCTCGAAGGCGTGCGCAGCCTGGACGAGGCGGTCGAGGAGGTCCGCGACGACCGGCGTCGCAAGGAGGACAGCCGTCAGCGGCGGCGTGAGCAGGAGCGCCTGGAGCGCGCCCAGTTGAAGGCGATCAGCCGCGGACACGGCCCCCGGGGCTTCCCCGGCCGCCGTCACCCCGCCGTGGAGGTGCAGGTGGAGCGGGAGACCGCCGGTGCCACCGCGGAGCCTGCCATAGGGTCCCCGGAGCCGTTGCCCGTACTCCAGCGCCACTCCCTCCAGCCGGTGCAGCCCGTTCCGTCCCCACGGGGCGCGGCTGACGCCACGACCGTCGACCTGACCGCCGAGGACGACACCCAGGCCCTGCCGCGCCTGGACTCCCTGGAGCGCAAGCTCAAGGACCTTGAGCAGCAGTTCGGTTAGGACGGACCGCGGACCGCTCGACGGTGGCCACGAGGGGCCGCCGGCCGGAGGGGCGTGACGAGCGACGAGCCGTCACGCCCCTCCGGCGTTCCGTCCGGCCGACGCCGCCCGCCGCTGCCCTCCCGGCCGCCGTCGTCCCCGCCCGTCCGCCCCGTCGTCCCCGCCCGTACACCTCCCCCGCACGCCTCGGTCCCGTACGCCCGGGTCCCCTGCGCCTCGGCTCCCCGCCGTCTCACGGTTCCGCCGCCCGGCCCCTCGCGGCACCCCGGTGCGGGCTCACGCGGCGTCGGCGCCCAGTTCGAACCAGACCGACTTGCCCGGCTCGCAGGGCCGCACCCCCCAGGCGTCGGCGAGGGAGTCGACCAGCAGCAGCCCCCGGCCGTTGGTGTCCCGGTCCGGCTCCGGCGTCCGTCGCCGGGGCAACCGCCCCGCGCCGTCCCGTACTTCGACCAGCAGTCCGTGCCGGCCGACGGTGGCCGTCAGGACCGCGTCCTCGTCGGTGTGCACCAGGGCGTTGGTGACCAGCTCGCTGGTGAGCAGCTCCGCGATCTCGGACCGGCCGGGCCTGCCCCAGTGGCGTAACAGCTCACGCAGCGCCCTGCGGGCCTCCGGTACCGCGCGCGGATCGGCGCGCCCCAGTCTGCGGCTCAGCTGCGGCGCCGCCTGCCGCTCCGTGTCCCCCGTACGCGTGCTGATGTCTTCGCCCCTTCTCCTCGAACACCTTCACGGGGGAAGCCTTGCCCGTTCGGGGCCCCGCCAGTCATACCGAATCGTCAAGGACCGGTGGAGGTGTGGCGCGATCGCCGGGGAGCGCGGGGCGGGACTCAGGGGCGCGGGACGTTGCGGAGGTTGGAACGGGCCATCTGGAGCATCCGGCCGACGCCGCCGTCCAGCACCATCTTGGAGGCGGACAGGGCGAAGCCGGTCACCATCTCGGCCCGGATCTTCGGCGGGATGGACAGCGCGTTGGGGTCGGTGACGACGTCGACGAGGGCCGGACCCCGGTGCCTGAACGCGGCCTTGAGCGCCTTCGGCAGCTCCTTGGGCTTCTCCACCCGTACGCCGAACACGCCGCAGGCCTCGGCCACGGCGGCGAAGTCGGGGTTGACGTTGGTCACCCCGTGCGAGGGCAGCCCGGCGACCAGCATCTCCAGCTCGACCATGCCGAGCGTGGAGTTGTCGAAGAGGACGATCTTCACCGGGAGATCGTGCTGGACGAGGGTGAGGAAGTCGCCCATGAGCATGGTGAACCCGCCGTCCCCGGACAGGGAGACCACCTGCCGGTGGCGGTCGGTGAACTGGGCGCCGATCGCCATGGGCAGCGCGTTGGCCATCGAGCCGTGCGAGAAGGAGCCGATGATGCGGCGGCGGCCGTTGGGCGAGAGGTAGCGGGCGGCCCACACGTTGCACATGCCGGTGTCGACGGTGAACACGGCGTCGCCGTCGGCCGTTTCGTCGAGCACGGCGGCCACGTACTCGGGGTGGATGGGCACGTGCTTGTCGACCTTGCGGGTGTAGGCGGAGACGACCCCCTCCAGGGCGTCCGCGTGCTTCTTCAGCATCCTGTCCAGGAAGCGGCGGTTCGTCTTCTCCCTCACCCGGGGGATCAGACAGCGCAGGGTCTCCCGGGCGTCGCCCCACACGGCGTGGTCCAGCCGGGAGCGCCGGCCCAGGTTCTCCGGCCGCACGTCGATCTGGGCGATCCGCACGTCGTTCGGCAGGAAGGCGTTGTACGGGAAGTCGGTGCCGATCAGGAGGAGCAGATCGCACTCGTGGGTGGCCTCGTAGGCGGCGCCGTAGCCGAGCAGCCCGCTCATCCCCACGTCGTAGGGATTGTCGTACTGAACCAACCTACGTATTTCGTGGACTCGCCCATCTCCGCAGGTCAGGGCCTATAGACAGCAGAACGCGGACGGAGGGAAGGGGGCTGCCAGCCTCACCCGGCACCCTTCACACTCCGCCCGCGCCCACCGCCCACCGACGTCTGACGCCGGCGTGCGGGCTTGGGGGTCAGTCAGCGGCAGGCCGTCGCCATCGCGTCTGACGCACGACCCGGAAAATGTCGTGCGTCGGGAACCGCGACTGATGGTCGGCCGCCCACTGATCCGCTTCCGTCACCGTGGCGATGACGCTTCCTTCGATGCACCGTGCGCACTCGACGTCCTGAATGGCCGAGGGCGATCCCGCGACTTCCCGAAGGGACGACGCCAGGGGATACGGCTCCCGGGGCCTGGCGGTCACCGGGCTTTCCTGTGCGGGTGTCTGTTGATCTCGACGGCCGCGTCAACGGCGCGCGACAGGTCGAACTCCGGCCGCGTCGAATCCGCGTACGTCGCGTACTGGTTCGCGAGTGCGTGGCAGACGTCGCAGCCGGGCGCCGGCGTAGGCGGTTTCCACTTCAATGGATCACTCAATTGCACGGGGCCGGACTGCACCCCTTGGTCTAACGGCATGCCTCCCCCTTCGCTTCTCCTCCGCAGGAAGGCACACGAGTGCCCTATGTCACGCATCGTGTGCCCTGTGACACGTCCAGTGTGCCGATCAGAGCGCTGAGATTGCAACCCCGCAACACCGAACTGCAAAATTGCAGTTTTCAATGTGGGTGGCCTGCCCGCTTATGGGAAGCTGTGCACGTCGAGCTGGGACGTCACAGCAAGGGCGGACGGAGACGAATGGGATCTGTAGGTGAGCCCACGGTGCGCAAGCGGCAGCTCGGGGCGAAGCTCCGGGAACTGCGGCGCGAGCGGGGAATGACTCTGGACGAGGTCTCGTCCCGCACCTCCCTGCCCGAGTCGAAGATAAACCGCGTGGAATTGGGCCGCCTCGGAGTCAAGACCGACGACCTTGACACGCTCCTGGACCTTTACGAGGTGACGGACGAGGCGCTTCGCGAGGTGCTCCGGTCCATCGCCCGGATGGGCAGCCGACGCGGCTGGTGGCAGACCTACCGGGACATCATCAGTCCCGCGTACACCGACCTCATCAGCCTGGAGAACGGTGCCCGGTCTATGCGTACCTACGAGTCGACCCTCATCCCCGGCCTGCTACAGACAGCCGCCTACGCCCGAGCCACGATCGACGCCATCCGGATGGACTCACAGCCGGCGGAGGTCGACGCGCTCGTCGAAGTGCGGCAGGCCCGGCAGTCCGTCCTGTCCCGCAGAGATCCGCTGGAGGTGTGGGCCGTCATCCATGAGGCGGCACTACGCCCGCGAGTCAAGAGCAGCCCCCACGTGATGAAGGAACAGCTTCAACGACTGCTCGACGCCCAGACGCTCCCGCATGTGTCGATCCAAGTACTACCGCTCGACGCTCCTCCGCACGTCGGGATGGGCGGCTCGTTCGCGGTCTTGGGGTTCCCAGAGACCTCCGACCTGGATGTGGTCCTTGTCGAGAGTCTGACGAGCGCGCTGTACGTGGAGGACACTACGGAAGTACGTCGGTACGGCAACGCCTTCGAGCGACTCCGCGCGGCAGCGTTGCCCTTCGACGAATCTGCCAGCCTCATTGAGCAATTGAAGGACAACATCTCATGACCATGATCTCCAACGCCGAGGCCACCGGCTTCGGGTGGACGAAATCGTCATACAGCGGAGGCAGCAACAACTGCCTGGAGGTCGCACGGGGCGCTGTCCCCGCGGCTCTCCCCGTCCGGGACAGCAAGCGCGCCGACGGTCCCGCCGTCGTCTTCGGTGACGCGGCCTGGACCGGCTTCCTGACGGCCGTCAAGCACGACGCCGTCTGATCCGCCGCACAACGCAAAGAAGGCCCCTGCCTGACGGCGGGGGCCTTCGTGTGGTGCTCAGTGCTTGTTCCCCTGGCGCTCTCGTACGACGGCCAGGCACTCGGGGCAGAGGGGGTTCCCTCCGGTCCCGTATCGAACGGTCGTCTCCCCGCACGTCGCGCAGAGACCAAGTTGGCTGCTCATGGGGTCAGGGTACGGTGCTCGAAGGGTCGAGCGGCGTGCCCGCCATGGCTTGGCACCACCACGGACATTGCCGACGTAAGCCGTCGTGGTAACGGCACCACTCGGTCGGATGAAGTGCCTGATAGTCATCGTCATACTGAAGTCGCCACTCGTGGTGCCAAGTCTCCAGCTCGGCGACAGCCTTTTCCCGATCCAACCGTCGCCGCTTGGCCTCCTCCTCGCGCCGACGTCTTCGACTGGAGAAGAGTGTCACCCGATTCGCCCCGCTCTCAATGCCCACCTACCCCTCACACGCCCGCAGGGCGCTTGCTGTAGACCTTACGGACCTCGTCCATGTCGACGCGGGGTCCTTCGGGCGTCCGGTACTTGCTCAGACGGGCCCTCGGGCCGTTCGCCGCTCCCCGAATGGTCCCGGGGTCGACGTCGGCCACGGCAGCAGCCTCCGCGTAGGTGACGAGAACGGGCTTCTGCGGCTCCTCCGCAGGCTCGACGACCTCTTCCCCAACGGCTCCGTGGCAGGCTCTCCAGCGGCCCCCTGCGGGCTCTCGGCAGCCTTGTCCGCGTGCGCCTTGCGGGAGTGGACGAGGAGGGAGCCGCCGAGGAACGCCACGGCCGGCCAACCCGCAACGAGGACGCGGAGGGAGACGGGCAGGTTCTCCGTGTCCAGGACTCCGGAGGTGCCGACGTTGGCCCCGAGCGACGCCGCGAGGGACAGCAGGAACCAAAACCAGGGGGCTCCCGTCGGTCGGCCGTCCTGCGCGCGGATCTGCTTCCAGGCCATGACCATGAGCAGATCGACGGACACGGGGTACGCCCATGCCTTCCACCCCGTCTGGCCCGCCGCTTCCGCTATGTCGTGGATGTGGGCGAAGGAGAGGGCAGCGGCAATGACCGCTTGGATCAAGATGGGGTCCAGCCGGCGGAGTGCTCTCATGGCTCCTCGTGTGCGTGTGTTGTGGATGGTGAACCGGAGCCCCTGTCACCGGAATTGACAGGGGCTCTTGACTAGGCAGCCGTCGCGATGACCGCGCACTCTTCGACGAGCCTCTCCGCCTCGCGGAGGTTGGCTATCGCCCACTCGTTCCTCTTCGAGGCAGCGACGAACTCCCGCCACTTCACGAGCTTGACGTACGCGGCCGTCTCGGCGTCGCTGACGATCTCCTCCTGAGAGCGCGTGAAGTCGAACCGGGACAGTTCCGTCAACGCGACCTCCCGGGCACGCTTGCGCGTCTTGAAGACGGGACCGATGTGGGTGTTCGGCTTCTCGTCGGTGACGGACGGCAGGTGCCGCAAGACCCAGCCCCCACCGAAGCGGGTGACCGCCAGGCCCGGGAGTACCTCGTCGACACGTTCCGAGGCCCCCATCGTCTCCGCGGCCTCCGGCGTGGCGTAATGCCCCTTCTCGACCTCCACGAGGCACTCCGGAACGTCGCCGGTGAACGTCACCTTCGGGAAGCCCTTCCGCGCATCTACGAAGTTGCTGCGGACAGGCTTGACCGGCGTGGCGGTGCCATACTCATGCCGCCATATCTCCGCCTGAGTCAGCAGGCGCTGTCGCATACGCTCCCCCGAACCGGGGAAACCCTCCGTGTCCTCCCGCGGCTTCTCGGCATCCGCCACGAGGTGCGCGTATCGCTCATCAAGCTTGGCTTGACGGGCGGCGTCGATGGCAGCACGCACAGCCTTCATGTGCGCCGCTTCGAGCTGCTTGACGGTGCGGACACGGCCGCCCAGCTTCGTGCGGACGACGCGCGACTCTCCGCCGACACGGAGTTCAGTCTCTCGGTAGGCAGCACCATCGCTGCCTCGCGTCTGGCTCATCCCTCCTCCTTCGCTAGTGTCTTGCGTTGCGTTCAGACTGCCACGGTTATGTCGACCACACAACCCTGTAACGCAAAACGACTCACGCACCCTCTTCGATCAGCGCCACCCGTCGAACGCGCCGGCCGACGATGGTGATGACGTGGCCTCCGCGGACCCGCGTCAGCTCGTGCCCGCGTCGCACGGCCTGGCGGAGGAAGTGGAGCCGGGCGTCCTCGTCGATGAGGAAGGACCGGCCGTGTTCGAACGTCAGCCGGAACACGGCGGCTCCTCGCGGCGCACGTCGAGCGTCATGTCCGCCTCGACGAGGGCGTAACCGCCGCTCTCGAAGGCGATGGACACGCTGTGATCGCCCCACGTCCACGCCGCGTCGGACGCGATGCGCGAGTGGCCGTGAAGGGTGAAACGGTCCCCCGCGAGGATGTCGCGGGCGGAGATGGTGCGGACGGGCATCGGGGCTCCTACGTGAGTTGTTTGCGGTGAATTTGACGATGTGCCAGGTCTGTGAGCTACGGTCCTCCCCGTAGAAGGCTCATCAGCGTTGCCGCCAAGAACTTCGCTGGAGGGCCGGAACGTCTCGCCCCGGGACAGTTTCCCCGGAGGGCGAGTAGGGGCTTCTGAACGCCCCATGTAGGTGCGCGTCGCTAGACGAGTACCTCGCCCGCGCTGAATGCAGTACCGAAGGTCGCACGCCGACCTCAACGAAAGATCCGCTCAGGCGGAGCACGGACAGCGGGCGCCGTGTCGGCAGGAACCCTGTCCTTCGTTGAGGTTGCCCACCGTCAGCAGGGCGGTGACCTCTCGAAGGCATGACTTGAAAGGTATGTCATGTCGTTCGCCGAAGCTCTCCCGTGGGCGCTGCTCGCCCTCGTCTTCTGCGTCATTGTCGTCGTGGCCGGCGGACTCGTCGGCCTGCGCATCGCTCTGCGCGGTACGTCGGAGGACGCCCGCCCCGGCATCATCAAGGCTCTGGGGGCCTACTTCCGCGACCTCATCGACGCTGTGCTCCGTCGCCCGCGCAAGTGACGCGCGGAGGCTAAGAGTCCTCCTCGTCGTCCTTCGCCACGGGACCGCCGGCACGCTTCATGTCGACCTGGAGCTGGTTGACGGCCGCCTTGCGGTTGGTGGTCGCCGTGGCGTGGAACCGGTCGAAGGCTGCCTGTATGGCGTCGTCGTCGGGGGTACGTCTCACAACACTTCCTCCTCCGTCGGTCGGTACACCTGGCATTGGGTGGCCGCGTACCGGAACTCCGTGCGGCCGTCAGTCCAGAACCAGGGCTTTCGGTCGCGCGGGTGGCGAGGACGGTACTGGACGGGAGCGCCGTTGTGGAGGATCTCGGCGCCATCTCGTTGGGCCCGAATGAGTTGATTCGTGTTCACGTACCCCGCCGCGGATTCGAACCGCGCGCCCGGGTGCTGGGGGCACCGGATGGGCTTGCCTATGCGGGGCGAGTGGTTCAGGCGTTGCACGCCGCACAGTCGGAGCAGTAGCCACACGCGTCCATGTCGTTGGCGTCCACTGCTCCGCACCCTTCGGCGGCACACTCTTCGCAGGTTCCTGCCGGCTGCTCCGCATGCTCGGTGCAGATCTTTGACCACGTGATCCAGTCGGATTCCGCGCTTTCCCTCGCGGCCTCGTTAGCGACGTCAACCGCGCAGTCATAGATGTAGATGCATCCTTCGTCGTTGAAGACACCGAAGTCCTCAACACCGCGTGCGGTCCGACACACTTCGATGGGGTCGCCCGTGGCGTTGGTGGTAGGGGTGTTGCCGTGGATGCAGCCAGTCACCGTGTCGTCGATGCGTTCTACGGATGCCCGGAAGACGTTCGGTCCAGCGACGTATTCCCACTCCCCGACGACTCGCCAGCCCTTTGCGTGGAGCAGGGTGTCCGCAGCCCAGTCGGCCTCGTGGGGCGCGCTGACACGCTCGAACGGGTCGGAGTTCTCCAGCGGCGCAGTCAGGGTGAGTGAGTCCTCCCGCTCCGTGACTGATCCACGATTCTGGCTGAACTCCGCGATAACACGACGCTCGGTCTTCATTTCTGCCTCCCCCGGGGCGCCCTGAAGAGCGCCCCTTCTGTGTGTGCCTTGCGTTGCTCCGAGTGTGGCACACGTTATGTCGGCCACACAACCCTGCTGCGTAAACCGACTTGCGCTACTCCCCCGCGAGGAACTCCGCCAGGCGGATGAGGTCGTGAGCCGTGTAGTGCGTGCCGTCGAGGGCGGCACGAGCCTGAGCCACGCAGTCAGCCCGGGTAGCGGCCGGCGGGCTGAGCGGCTCGACCTTCTCTACCCAGTCCGTATTGATGCCCTCTGCTTCCTCGTCGAACGCGACGTGGTAGGGGTGCGCGTCCACGGCTGGACGATCGATGCCGACGATGGTGCCCGTCCTGCCGACGTTGAACCCCAGCGAGTCGGCGGTCACGCGGACCCGGTCTCCGATGTTGAGCATGCTCTCTCCTCGTGAGTGACAGTCGTTACGCGAGTCGTTTTGCGTACCTACCTGCGGTCCGCCAGCTCCCGGGCCAGGTCGATGACGTGGCCTCCGGAGTGGTCGGTACCAGCCAGGAGGGCCTTCGCCTCGGCGATGTAGCGGGCGAAGGAGGAGGGGTTCTCGGGGACGCTCTGCGTGGAATCGACCGCTGCCCCTTCCCGCTCCACCTCGCGCACCCATACCCCGTAGGTGGAACCGTCCATCAGCACGCAGTACGGAAGGTCGCTGTCCTTGTAGTCGATCTCCTCCAGGACTCCGCGTCGTCCGATGCTGGAGGTGAAGGAATCGTTGGTGATCACCACCCGGTCGCCGACCTTCGGAGACTGCTCCGGAGCCGGCTTGGCGGCCTCTCCCCCGTCGATCCCGTCGGCCAGGGCGAGGATGCCACGGGCGAAGGCGCGGGCGACGTCAGGCTTCGCGAACACCGCGTCATCGTGCTGGGTGCTCGACGTCAGCCGGATCACCCGGGCGTCAGACGCGTCCAGGTCCGCGACGATCCGGTCCGCGGGGGTGATGTAGCAGTGGGCTTCGTACTGGGTCATGGTCTCTCCTCTGTAGGTGCGTGAGTCGTTTTGCGCTGCTCGGGTCAGTCGACGTCGAGGGGGAAGGGCTCCCCTTCGAGGCCGGCTTCGACGGCGTAGCGGATGTCGTCGCCCCAGAGGGCGGCCTCCTCCAGGCGGACGGCCTGGACGTCGTAGGTGTCGAGGGATGGCAGACGGGTCATGGTGGTCTCCTAGTTCGTGTGTGCTTTACGCACCCATACCGTGAGCGACGGCCACGGCGTAGGCGCTGGTCAGTCCGCGGGCGCGGAGCTGCCGGAGAGCGGCGGACTTGACGCCCAGCTCGTCGCAGGTCTGGGCCTCCTCCTGCTTGGTCATCCCGACACCGTAGAAGGCGCGCAGCGCGTGCGACTGACGCTGCGCGATCTGCGTCAGGAGCCAGCGGGCCAGGTCGCGCCGCTCAGTGGAGTCGGTGAACTCGGCTCCACTGTCCGGGAGGACGTCGGCCAGCGTGAGGTCGTCGGCACCGCGTACGGCCGTGTCGAAGCTCCGCGACTCCTCCAGCGCTTCGAGGATCGCGACGAACGTCTCCCGCGACATCTTGCGCGTCGGCCGGGTCTCCTTAGCCAGCTCTTCCCAGACCTTCTCGGCGGACCCGCCGTGACGCCAGAGGAGGTGGCGGACGACGATGGCGGCTGCTGCGGGGACGGTGGTCGGGCATGAGGCGCTGATGTGCGCCTCCGCCACCGCGCGGCGGGCTGCCGGGTACACGTACGTCATCAGGGCCGCCGGCGACTGGTCGGAGTCGAAGTCCCGCACCCGCTGGATCAGCACCGCACGTGCCTCCTGGAGATAGTCCTCGGCGTCGTGCTGGTTGGCGTGCGGGGCGACGCTGCGGACGATGCCGCGGAGTGTCGCGTCCAGTCCCATGACGATCTGCCACATGGCGTTGCTGTCGCCGCCCTGTGCGGCGTTGATCTGTGCGGCGCTGATGTCGTCACGGCTCATCGGGTTCTCCTCTGTGAGTGCTTGTCGCTTGTGTTGTGTCGTAATCCGAGGGCGATGTGACGGTCATGATTTGTGACCTGCGCCACATTGTGTTCGGGGTAAACGAAAGCCCCCGTCCCACGTCCAGACGGGGGCTGCGCGAGTCGTTTTACGCTGCTTGCTGTGTCGCGTGCCGGATAGCCAAGCCGAGCGCCTTGGCTATCTCAACGTCGGCCACGGCAAGGGGACATCGCTCCCAGCCGGTCATGCAGTACAGCGCGGTTACTTCGGACCAGAGCGAGACGGCGTCCGGGGAGGGGACCGCTCCCAGGATGCGCGCCGCTTCCGTGAGTAGGTCCGCCTCGTCGTCAGTGCTCTGCGGACCGGTCAGAATGATCACGTTCGAGTCCCCCAGAAGGATGGTGGCCGCCACCGTCCTCCCCCTCCCACCGGGAGAGAGCACGGTCCATTGATACGGAAACGCCCTTGACTGCCGCCGTCGCGTACGTCAGCCAGTCGGCGCCCCTGTGAAGTTCTTCCAGGAGGGCGAGGCGGCGTTCGTCAAGTGCCGCGTCCTCGGTCGGTCGGGAGAGGCCGCCCGTTGCTCGACGGCTTGTTGTGCCTGCGTCCGCGTCGGGCCGCCGGCCCGGCATGGTGGCTGCGTCGTCGTAGACAGACACGAGGTGCCGCACTTCACGCACAGCGTCTATCAGTGCGTCAAGCAAGTCGGTGATTCGCTGTCCGTCTGTGACGTGACCGGAACAGTAGGTCATGCAACTCCCTCGGGCAATGAGTCCGCGGCCGAATCAACCCCTGTGAAGCGACCGCTATGTGATAGATAGTCCGAATCACGCGAACCGGACACGGCGGGGTCGTATGTCGGCCGACCAATCTCACCTGCGGTTATGTCGGCCGACATGCTTAAGTGATCAACAGGTTCCCGTGATGAATTTGTTATCTTCACAGATCCCTCACACGCGTGATCGACCGTCAGCAGTCGCCATGCGTGACCGGTCGATCAGGGTCCGTGAAGCTCTCACCAGGGAATTCCGTCAGCCACTCGACAACGTCCCGGTCCCCCTTCGCCCCGTTGCAAGTGGCGCACGCCAAGGTCAAGTTGAACCACGCGTGAACACCCCCGGACGCAAGTGGACGGATATGATCCACCTGCGCTACAACCGTTTGCGTGAATGGGGCGTCACAGTAGGCACAGGACCACTCGTCAAGCTCCTCCCACCGTCGCAGAACGTCACGCCGGGAGGGGGAGAGCGGGGGCTCCGGTGGCCGGAGAAGGGGCGTGACGCGCATGGGACGAGCCACCGTCCGCACGGCAGGGAGGCGCGATCCCGCCACCGTGCGGACAACTGAACCCGTGCGGGCCAGGGTTGGGAGCGGCGGACGTGCGGGTGTCACGCGGCAAACCCCATACGCGCGTACCACTCGTCCTCCCGGGCGCGGAGGGCTTCGTCGTACTTGCCGTCAGGCGTCTTCATGTACATCGAGCCCCAAGAGCGGCCCCCGACCTCCGGGTCCGTGTCGAGCGGGACTCCGAAGAAGTCCATCGCCATGGCGTCACCGATCTCCTTCGCCACGTCCATTGCGATGTCGGCCGGCGCTGATCCGAGGCACTCGTCGTGGATGGGGAGGTAGAGGAAGTCCGTCAGGCCCTTGTCGTGCATGTTCAAGAGTGCCTGGCACAGGACATCACGAGCCGTCGACTGGACGGCGTAGTTCGTCGCGGCGTAGACCCGGTCCCGGTCCAGTGGCACCCGTCGACCCGTCGGCGTGATGACGACGTAGCCGTTGGCGCGCGCCTGGCGCTGGACTGTACGGCTGTACCGCTTGATGCCGGGATAGACGCGGTCGTACGCAGCGACGGCCGCCTTCACCTCGTCGAGCGGGGCACCAGTCTGACGGGACAGCGTCGTCGCGCCGCCTCCGTACACCTTGCCGAAGCCGACCCCCTTACCGATCTTGCGGTGTGCCTTCGTGAAGTGCGGTCCCCAGATCAGTTCCGCGGTGAAGTCGTGGAGGTCGCGCCCCTCCGCAATGGCGCGCTTCATCGTCCTCTCGTCCGCCAGGGCCGCCAGGACGCGCATCTCCACGGCGGAGTAGTCGACGCTGATGATGCGGTGCCCCTCGTCCGCCAAGAGCGCGCGACGGATCGTCCAGTCACCCGAGGGGAGTTGCTGGAGCGGGGGCGACGAGATCGACATGCGGGCCGTGCGCGCGGCCAGACTCGATATCTTCGGATGCAGCCGCCCAGCGCCGTCCAGGCCGTCTCGCATGGCAACGCCGTAGCTCTTTGCCCACTTCCCCGCGCGCTTGCTACGCAGCACCGCGTCTGCGAGCGGATTGGGCGTGCGGGCGCCGATGCGCTCCCAGTTCCGATCGACATCCGCGAGCGCCTGAAGGACTTCCTTGTCCACTTTCAGGTTGCCGGAGTCCGTGCGCTCCGTGAGCGGCTCCCCCATGCCGACGAGGGCCGTTGAGACCTGCTTCGGAGAGTTGACCGACGTGACGCCGTACTTTGCCGCCTTCCCAGCGTGGAGAGCCGCCTCCTCCTCCAGCCTGTCGACGAGGCCCCTCACGTAGTCCTGATCGACGAGCATCCCGCGGCGTTCCATCTCCGCACAGACGAGCATGACGCGATGCTCGAAGTCCACGAGTGCCTGACGGACTCCGACCCTGCGGAGTCGCTCCACGCCGACGGGGAGCCAGCGGGAGACGAGGATGGCATCGAGGCCGGCGTACTGGAGGTATGTCGGGTGGTTGATGTCGATCTTCCGCCACCCCGTCGCCTTCGTCTCGCCGATGGAGCGGAAGACGGCAGTCAAGTCCTCCTGCGTGTCGGGGGCGTTCGGGTCGACGTCCCGCGCGCACAGCTCTTTGAGCTTCAGTCCGTATCCGCCCTCGTGTCGGGGTCGCGAATCGAACAGATGCGCGATAATCTTCGAGTCCGTCACCTTGGGCGCCATGGATGCCAGGGGGACGCCTAGGTGCCTGTCCAGAACCAGCATGTCGAAGGTGGCGTTGTGGAAGACGAGGCGAGGCAAGATATGGAAGGCCCAGCGAGCCGCCTCCGCTGTGCGGTCGCTGACCTCGGTCTGGAGAACCCACGCGTCACGAGCGTCGCCGAACTGCGCGGTGCGAAGGCGATACGTCGGGGAGAACGTATCAAGCCCCGTCGTCTCCGTGTCCGCGCCGATCATCTCGCCGGCCGACGCCTTGCGCTCCGTCCAGCGACGGAACTCGTCGAGGTCCGCGGCTGTCTCCGGGACGCGGGTCATCGTCTCTTCGCCCGCGATGGTGTAGGGGAAGTACTTCACAGCCCCATCACCTCCGCACGCAGCTTCGCGACGCGCTCCGCGTGTGACTTGCGGGCGCGCTCCTCCTGCGTGATGTCGGCCGTGGTGCTGACGGTGTACTCCAGGGCTCCGCCGCCGCCAAAGAGGCTCGACGAGTAGACGCGAGTTGAGCACTGTCCATCGTGCTCCCCGGCGTCCCGCGCGCTGATCGACGAGTGCGAGTGGAGGACGTCACCGGTCTTCGCGTCGATACGTGTTCCGATGTGGACGTCGCGGCCGGCCACGAACTCCGGGCCACGAGCGGGGTACGGCTCCACCTCCACGTCACTGTCAGTCAAGCCATCGGCGTACCGACGCGCAGCCATCTCGTCGAAGAAGACACCCTTGATCCTGTAATCGCTGTACTCGCCCGCCGTCACGACGTAGGCGGTCAGTTCCTCGCTCACGCTGCCTCCTTCGACTGGTTGAAGATGTCCGTGTCCTCGTCCGGCTCGTCGGCCGGTGCGTTCTCCGCGGCGTTCGCCGCTTGGATCTCCTCATCGCTCTTCAGCCGCAGCCCCTCGAACCCCCAGCGGCCTCCCTTCTTCGCCTTCTGGAAGTTGCGGGACTCCAGCTCCACACCGAGCGCCCAGCCGGAAAGCACCTCCTTCCGGCTCAGCCCGGCGTCTTCCGCCCACTCCGCGTAGGCGCGACGAACGGCCATGGGAGCGACTCGGGCGCCTTCCTCCTCGACGCACCGGGCCATAAGGAACTCGGCGAGCCTGTCCTCCGACTCCCGGTAGTCCTGCGTCGCCGTCGCGATGGAGTCGGGCTCCTGGAGGCCGGTGGCGTACCACTCGGCGGCTCCGTCGACGGCCCAGGCGAGAATGCCCTCGCGCTCCTTCCGGAGCTGGTTGGCAAGGGTCAGATCCGCCTTCGCCCCACGGAAGGAGGCTTCGAAAGGGACGAGCTTCACACGACGCCAAATTCCGTAATCCTGGCTCAGGATGGCGGGCTTGTAGTTGCCGGCGACGAGGAGGAGAAACGACGGTACGTAGGTGAACGGGGCGCCGTAGAGCATCCGGCACGTCACCGGGTCCCCGCCCGTGAGCTGCTTGATGAGCCCCTCAGCCAGGCGGCTGTACTTCTCCGTCTCGCTCGCCGTCACGAGCCGCGCCCCGCGGAGCGCCGCCACCTCCGGCGACGCCTGGCCAACGGACACGCGGCTCTCGAAGGTGCTGAACTCGGTCGACTTCGTGACGCCCTGGAAGGCGTCGATGAGCGCGCCCAGGAACTTTGACTTTCCGTTCTTACCGTCGCCGTGGAGGAAGACGAAGCACTCCTCCGCCGTCGATCCGCTGATCCCGTAGCCGATGAGCCGACGCATGTACGCCGGCAACTCCGGGTGACCGGGGAAGATCTCCTCCAAGAACCGAAGCCACCGTTCAGCCTTCGCGTCGGGCCGGTACGCAACGTCGAGACGGCGGGTGATCATGTGCGTCGGGTCGTGCGGGTGCAGCTCCTTCGTGCGCAGGTTTACTGTGCCGTTCTCGACGGTGAGCAGTTCCGGTGCGGCGTCGAAGTCCGCGGCCGACGCCGGTACTCCGGGCACCGACGGCAGAACCTTGATCACGTCCTCGATGGCCCGGTTCGTCAGCGCCTTCAGCGCCAGCTTCCGGGCCCCGTCGTCGCCCGACGCGATGAGTTCGGCGCCCATCTGAATCAGGGCCGCCTTCACCTCGTCGTTCCCCGGCGCCCAGACCTTGCCGTCCCAGACGAGGAAGCCGAGCCCGCGCGCGTACCGCACTCCCCCGCCGTTGCGGGCCATGTAGTCACGCAGGCGCACTGCGATGCCAGCGTCCGTCTGGTCGAAGGCTTCGCGGGCGGAGACCCCCATCGTCTGAAGGGCGGCGTCCGTCGCGGATATCTCCGACTCCTCGTCGGCGTCCTCCCTCACCGGCTCCGCCTTCGACGCCTCCAGCTCAACCACCGGCGCCGCACGTACAGCCGCGTGGAGCTGCCCGGGGAAGGCTTCGGGGTCGCGCTCCCTCCAATCGGTGAGGTCGTCCCCGTCGTGCGGGATCTCCAAGCGACGCACCATGACGCCCGCGCCGACGAGAGCGACGGCCAGGGAATCGGTGAACCCCGCCCCTGCCCGGTCCCGGTCGCCCGCAATGACGACGTCCAGGTCTCGGAGTCCATCGGCCAACTCAGCAACGAGAGCGGCGTTACGAGCGAGCCCAGCACCGCGGATGGCCACGGCGTCGTAGCCCGCCCCGACGGCCGTCAGAGCGTCGCCCGGACCCTCGCAGATGAGTGCCGTGTCGTAGCCGGCACCGGAGCGGAGCATGCCGTACTTAGCCCACTGCTTCCCGTCGACGTTCGTCAGGGAGACCCACCGGGCGGGGCACTTGCCGGAGAGGTCGCGGCCCTGGAGACCGCGGACTACGCCATCGAAGCCGGCGAGAGGGACAGTCACCCGCGGGTATCGGGTGAAGCCGCGGGAGAGCCACGACTGAGGACGTGGTCCGGGGGCGTTGCAGCCGACCCCCAAGTCCTCCGCTGTCTCCAGCGTGAGACCGAACCGATCGAAGAGGTAAGACGCCGCCTCCGAGTCCTCCGCCAGGGCGGCCGACGTCTCGTCGACGAACATCCGCAGCCCCGCAATCTCCCCGGGACCCACACTCTCCGGCGCCCGCGCGCTGACGGTCGACGCCCCCAGGTCGTTTACGACGTCGTAGAGGTCCGCCTCCCGCAGCCGCATCTTCTCCAGGATCTCCGGCTTCGGGCATCCGGTTCGGCAGACCATGAGAAGCATGCCGTCGGACTTGAGCGTGAGCTTCAGTGACGGATGCGCCCGGTCGTTGTGCGCGGGGCAGAGCGCTAGATGGCCGTCGTGATCCTCCTCCACGCCGTCCAGCCGCCCCAGGATGTCGGACAGTCGCACTACTTCTCCCTCCGTGCGTTCGCTCGCCGCCCACCGCCGGTCACGCCGCCCGGAGTGACACCGATCCCAAGTCCCTCGCGCATCTGCCAGCCGTCATTGCGATACTTCAGCGGCTCCCATTTCGTCAGCGACACTCGCGGCTTCGCGTGGACGTGGACGCCTGCCTCCAATGCCTGGAACAGCGCTTCAGAGGCGGCGTCAAGGGCACTCGGTATGTGCCGTGCGTGAGCGCTGGCAAGGTCCATGCACAGCGCACACCAGCACCCCCATATCTCGTCGTTGTACGGATCGAAGCGGCTCGCCACGTCGTCTCTCCCCTCTTCGTGTACGCGGAAGGGGACGCCCCGAAGGACGTCCCCTGTGTCAGTGCCTTGTGGTGTCGCTGCGTGAGTCGGCTTGCGCTACTCGTCTTCGGCGTAGTCCTCGTAGGAGACGGAGACGGCGGAGCCGGTTGTGTCGTAGCGCCACTCGTGCTTGTCGCCGCGCAAGAGAGCGTGCCCGATCCACCTCCGAACCTCGTCCGAAGTCATCTGCCCACCCTCGTACTCATCACCGTCAGGCCGGACAACCAACGTCCCGGTGAACTCAATGACTGCCTGCTTCACGCTGCCTCCCGATGTTCCTCGTCGATGTCGTACCAGCGGTCGAAGGCCGCGTCCTTCAACGCCTCCTCCATGTCCCGCAGCCGGTTCACGAGCCGCACGTCCGTCCGCACATCCCGCACGACGTAGCCGTCCGCGGTGCCCTTCATCCGCCGCTTCACCACCGCGCAGCCGAAGGGCTGGCCGGCGTGCACCGCCTCGCGGTTGGCCTGGGCGATGTAGTCGGAGAGCGTGATGGACTTCTCCGCCTTCGCCTCCACGGCGTGGAGGTAGTAGCCGTCGATGTCGCCGATGTCGCGGGCGCCCATCTGCACGTTGCGCCGCGCGCCGGGGTTGTGGTGCTCGCGGAGGTAGGCGACGAGGGCGGACTCCCAGGCGGTGCCCTTAGCCTTACGGGGGTTGCTCACGCCGCCCCCTCCCAGCACCGGAGGAAGAACTCCACCTCGCGCGGGTAGTGGTCGAGGCCGTCGGACTCGCCGCACTGAATGCCCTTGTGGATGTCGTAGTCCAGTTCCGCCACGTAGGCGCGGAGTGCGCGGTTGAGACGGTCGGGGTCAAGGTCGTCGGTCATTCAGTGTCCTCCCCCGCCACGGCCGCTGGCACGGTGCCGTCAGCCTTACGCAGGACGAGGACGTTCGACCCGACCTCACTGCGCCGAGCCGCGCCGTCCCAGTTCGACCGCGTGACCTCCATCATCAGGCGACCCGATGGGGCGAGATAGACGACGCCCAGCTTGAAGAATGCGCTGCTCGACGCGGCGGACAGGACGTAGTCCCCGGCTTCGATGGGTGTTCCGAACGAGTCCCTCACACTGTCTCCCATCCGGTCGGCCGAACCTCCGTCAGCGGACCGTCCTTACGCGCGACGGTCTCCGCCGGGAGAATGTCGAACGGAATGACGTCCGGGTCGTGGTCGCTGTACGCCGCAAACATCAGCGCGTTCGTAGACACCTCCTGCCAGACGTCGCCGTCCCGGTCGCGGTAGAAATGGCCGGTCTCAACGATCACGGCTTCTCCTCTCTCCTCATCACAACCACTTGCGCTCCCCGCACGAACGCCACCCCGGCCGCCTCCCAGTACCTCGGGAAGTCCCGCCGGTCCGTCGCATCGGGGAAGATGCAGACCAAATCGCCTTCGCCGGCCGCGCGGACGTCGCCCAGTGCGGGAGCCATGGCGGAGGTGATGGTGTGGACGGTGCCGGTCACTCCTCACCGGACAGAACTCGACGAACGCCGTCCGCCTGGCGGTCTTCCTCGTCGTCCCAGCCCAGGTGGTTGCGGACCGTGTAGGCGAGTGCCATCGTGACGAGTTCCACCTCCCGCGCACTCAGCTCCACCGTGACGCCACTGTGCGCGATGATCTTCGCCATGCTCTCTCCTTTGCCGACGGGTTCTCCTACGCCGAAAGCCCCCGGGACCGAAGTCACCGGGGGCTGAGGGGTTGCGGGTCAGACGCGGGTCAGGGGGCCGTACGCGCGGACGGTGTCGACCAGGGTGTCGCTGTACTTGTCGACCGACATGGCGGCGTCCACGTTGCGGCCCCGGCACTCACCTCGTGCGGTGCCGTCGACGTTCTTGAACGTCCAGTAGTCGCCGTCCGTGTCCCGGTACCTCGACGTCAGGTCGTAGACCACGCCGTCGACGACGGCAGCCGCCTCGGTCGACACCCTCTCGAAGTCCTGCGGGCGGAAGACCCACTGGCGCATCCGCGCACCGGGCGCGGCGTCGACCCTGACACGCAGCTCACTGTCCCAGGCGACGGGCTCCACTGACTTCACCGCGAAGAGGTCTCCCGCCTTGACGTCCGCGGCGAACGCGTTGTCCTCCAGGATGCGGATCACGTCGCCGACCTTGACCGGCTCGTCCGGCCCCGACTCCGGGATGGCGGCCGTGAGGATGTGCTCCGACGCGGACACGGCCTTGCCCTCGCTGTCCTCCACGGCGTACCACACGGTGGAGCCGTTGAACGGCCCCCCGACAACGGTGAACGTGTCGCGGAAGCCCGTCACCCGGTCGCCGACCTTGAACTTCGCGGCGGGCTCGCAGAACGATCCCGCCACCGTGCGGTGCCGCCCGTCGTCGCCCTTGAAGAAGTAGGTGTCACCGTCGTAGGGACCGTAGATGATCTCGCCCGCACCGAAGACCTCGTTGGTCACCTTGTCGCCAGCCTTGAACGCCATGCTCTCTCCTCTGTGAGTGTTGCGCGCAGAGGCCCCCGGATCATCGGTGTCCGGGGGCCGTGAGGTGGGGTGGTTAGTCGGCGACGCGGGTCAGAGGGCCGTAGTTCTCGACGGCGTCCCCCAAGGAACGGCTGCGCGCGTCCGGGGCTTCCCCGAACCAGGCGACGCGGGCGACGCCGTCGACGACCTTGATGCGGAGGGAGTCGCCGTCCGTGTCCCGGTACCTCGACGTCAGGTCGTAGACCACGCCGCCGTACTCGTAGGTGTCCTCGTCGGTGACGGGCTCGATGGAGCGGCAGTTCCATGTCCCGTTCAGGTCGCCGTGGTGCCCCCTGCCATCACCGAACTCCACGAGGTAGGGCAGCAGCTCCCGTCCGTTCAGCGCCCTCACCGTGCCGAGGACACCGACGAACCGGTGAGCGCCGCCCCCGTCGTCGTCCGTCACTCGCACCCGATCCCCGACCTTGACGGCCGGCGCCTCCACCTTGCGCATGGCGCGCACGGAGACCACGAAGGTACGGACGTCGTCCGGGTCCGTCGGCGCGTCCACACGGCGGACGACGTACACGTCCCGGTCGTCGAACGGGCCGTACTCGACGGAGTAGCGGGAGCCGTCCCGGCGGGTGGTGAGGGTGACAACGTCACCGACGGCGAACGCGGGCGTCTCGGGGATGGCGGTGAGCACGCGGGCGTCGTAGATCCACTCCTCGGTGCCGCCGCTCTCCTTCCCCAGGTACGCCACGTCGAGGGCCCCACCGCGGAACGGTCCGTAAGTGATCTCCACCTCTCCGCGCATTGGGTGCTCGACCTTCTGACCCACCTTGAAGACGTCGCTCACTTGCTCTCCCCCTTCGTGTCGCCGATGACGACCATGCGGTCCGCGGCGACCGTCTGCACCGCGAGCGTCTTCCGGCTGATGAACCCGCTGTCACGCCCGGTGGGGCGCACCTTGACGAACGGGACGACGACGCCGCCGGCCGCCCGGTTGCTCACCAGCTCCAGTACGACGGCCTCCGAGAGGCGTACGAGGTTGCCCTGTCGCGTCGCGTAGGACACGAGGACGTCGGGGCGGATCTCCGCCCCCGTGTAGTCGGTCAGTCGGGCCTTGCCCATGTCAGCTCTCCTCTGTGTGCGTAGACTCGTGCGCGCAGGTGCCTCCCTCACCGGAATTGAGGGAGGCACCTGTTCTGTCAGCGGGTGGTCATGCGGCCCGCGGCAGCTCCTCCGCGACCTCGGCGGCGCCGAAGACCTTGATGACGGGCTTGTTGTAGCTAACCGTCTGGCCGGCACGCGGGCCCTTCTTCGGCACGTACGAGACGTTCTCGATCGTGAGCGACGCGCGGACCGGCACACCGTCGGTGCCGCTCTCCTCGTCCCCGGCGTTGCCGTGCCGATCGAGGTCGGCGAACAGCGGGCCCAGGGCCTCCACGAGCTTCCAACTTCCGCTGTTGAAGCGGAACTTGCCGAGGTCCGGGGCGTCGGCCATGCGGAAGGTGATGTCCACGGACGGCTTCGGGCCGCGCATCTGCGTGGCCTTCATCTTCCGCTCCGCGATCAGCGACGGGCAGCCGCACGGCTGGCCCCTGTCCTCGTCCGGGGAGAGGTAGGTGAAGCCGTCGCAGTGGTGCGTCAGGCCGGCGCCGGGGACGAACTGCTTGAAGCTCGCGTCGACGCCGTCGGGTTCGATGACGATCTGGACCGTCTTGGCGTCGGTCAGGACTTCGAGGTTGTCCTCACGGTCGGTTTCCCAGGGCTCCGGCTCGCCGCCCAGGATCTCCGCGACCTTCGCCGCAACGCTCGGGTCGCCCGTGGTGACGCGCCACTCGTTCAGCGCCTCCGGCGTCTCCGTCCGCCCGGCCTTCACGAGCCGCCCGGACCGGAAGCGGCCGACGATGTCATCGGAGAAGGAGGGGGCCTCCTTCGGAGCGGCGTCGGGATCGGCGTCCCAGATGTTCGCGAGGTTGTTCGCCATGTGTGAGTGCCTCTCGTCGCTGTGTGCGTGTGGTCGGTTCTGCCCGACACCCTTGTTGTGTCGTAATCCGAGGTCGTTGTGACGGTCGACTTCGGAGACGCACGAGTCGACTTGCGCTGCTACCCGCGGGCTGCCAGCTCCGCCTTCAGGCGCCGGATCTCGTCGTCGCGCATCTGGAGCGCCTCCATGCCGAAGACGTGCTCATCCGCAGCACGGCGACGGGCGGAGAGCCAGGCAAGGCGGTAGCGGTCACGCGCGTCCTCCAGTTCCACGATGCGCACCGCCATCACGCGCGCACCCCAGCCCTGGTAGTACGTCTCGATGCGATCGTCGCGGTTGGTTTAGTCGACCATGCTCACAGCTCTTCCCCCTCCAGCCACCGCGCCACGTTCAACACGTCATCGACGCTCGGTTCCTCGCTCCCCCACGCAAGCCCCGTCACCAGGTCGTGCGCGGACTGGAAGACGACGGCCCGGTCCATGACCGCCCCGACCGGCGGGATGACGGGGACGGGCACGTCGGCCGGCGACTCCGTCGCTCCCGACTCGACGACGCGCAGGGGACCGTGTGTCGTCTCCGCATCCGCCAGCGAGCGCGCCTGTCCGGCGAAGCCGTCCACGGTGGACCGCACGCAGACCACATAGGCGTGCTTGTCGGACAGCGTCTCCCACGTGTCGCCGTCTCGGTCGATGTACTTCACGGGGTCTCCTCTCGCGGGCGCCTGCAAGGTGCGCCGGGGTTGCGCGAGCACGCCGCGCAGTCGCCGTCGCCATCGGTGTCGTTGGCGCACCGCCGGGTGTTGAGGTCGGGGTCGATGAGATCCGCGGCGTCGTCGATGCCCTCCGTCCATGCGGACTGGCCCACGAGCGTGGACTTCAGGGCCCGGATCTTCCGTGCATTCCGCCGCGACGTCTCCTCCTGGACCTCCTTCAACGCGCGACTACACAACGCCAGCCACTCGTCGGAGCCTTCGGAGCCGTCGGAGTTGACGAGGTCTATCCAGGCGCTCATGAGGACTCCTCCGGGTCGAGTCGCTGCGCCAGTACTTCGGCCAGCCTGACGTAAGCCTGAATCAGCCGGCACTCACGATCGTTCAGCGGCTTACGGATCTCCTCCGCCAGGGCGTGCGCGAACGCGAGCGTGGCCGCAGCACTCTCCGCGTAGGTCGGGGCGTTGACGGCGCCCCAGTAGGCCGTGCGGAGGCGGTCGGGCCAGTGCTCAGGCACGACACGCCCCACACCGGGGCAGTCATCCGCCCGATGACCGCTGCGCATCGTCTTGCAGGCCGCCGGCGCATGCTGATCACAGTCGTCGCGGACCTTGTCCCGGTCGACGAGGCCGCAGGGCTCCAGCGGGCACGGACAGGCGGCTTCGAGGTAGCCTCCGCCACCGAAGGATCGGCCGATGTGGGTCACGCTGCCTCCCACTCCACCGTCGTGTGCTTGTCCATCTCCATGTACAGCGCGTCGAGGTCGTCCTGACTCATGGCAACCGTCGCGATGGTGTCGTCCTGCGCGTTACGGACGCGGAGGTCGTACTTCAGGCCCCGCGGGGTGATGGTGACCGTCGACCCGTCGGCCGTGTGAATGGTGGTTCCGCCGTTGATCATGCGCGGCTCTCCTCTCGTAGCTCTTACGCACTAAGCCCCCGGCGCCGAGGCAACCGGGGGCGGTGTGGTGCGTGTGTGGTTGGTGTCTAGCCGAAAAGCCACTGGTACAGGGCGTAGCCGGCAGCGAACGCCATGGCGCCCACGACCAGGTGCAGGGTCACAACGAGTACGAGCGTCATGCCTCGTCCTCCTTCAGCTTGTTCAGCACCGCAGCCGCCAGGGCGGCCGTCTCGGGGTTCGCGTAGCGGGTGACGCCCCAGGACTGCCCCGAGCCGTTCTGGCGCATCAGGTGGTGCGCGCCGTGCTCCTCGCGGACGATGTAGCGGGCACGGTCGTTCCGGTCCCGCCGCTCCCGCTCCAGGGCCTCGGCGTACTCTTCGTCAGTCACTTGCGGCCTCCGTTACTTGCGGAACTTCCGGGCCACCACGGACAGCGCGTCCGTCCCCAGGACGAGAAGCACCGTCGTTCCGTAGCCAACCGCCGGAACCGCCGGCGCAAAGCCGTGGACGGCACCGACGGCCAGCATGAGGACGAAGGCGAGGAGCGGCAGAAGCGCCAGGTTCGCGGCAATGCTGGCCGCCCGTCGCTCGAACGCTTCCTTACGCTCCCGGTCCCGGGCCTGCGCCCGGTACTCCGCAGCCGTGCGCGGGGTGTCCGGGATGGTCATTCGCTCTCCCCGGGAAACAGATGGGGCCAACCCCACGGCTCTTGTGTGTCGACGAGCACCGCCCCGCCGCCAATGCGACGGAAGTCGGGGCTCTCCCGCATGTCGTAAGGACCTATGGCGCCATTAGGAATACGCCATTCTTCCGTGGTGTAGAACTTGCCGGTGGGCTTGAACAGGGTGACCGTCGCCCTGGTGGGAAGTCGGTGGTTCTCCGGGACGTCGGCTCGGCCCACGTTGTGCCCGCGAGGCAGCGAGCAGCCGAACCGACCGCAGATGCTCAACTGTGTCGTCATCTGCTCTCCCTTCACGCGTTCCGGGCCGCGTGGGCGGCCACGATGAGCCGGCGGGCGAACTCTTCGGCCTCGTCGGGCGTGATGTCGACGTACGTAGAGGTCGCCTGCCCCGGCTTCGGGTGGTCGTGCTGCACCACGGCGAAGGACACCACGCCGTCGAAGGTGATTGCTTCCGGGTCGGTCAGGGTGTTTGGGGTGCTCATTCGCTCTCCTCCCCCTTCAGTCGCGCGATCTCCCGCGCCTGGCTGACGATGACGGCCTTCAGCTCTGCCGTCTGCTTGACGTTCAGCGGGTCGTCGGTGGGCTTGAAGGTGTGCTCCTCCGCCGACGTGGTGTGCCAGATGACCGGCCCCACCGTCACCCTCGTGCGCTCGTCGGCCTCCTTCTTCAACCGCTCTGCCTCGCTCTGCCACGCGTCCCGCTCGTCGCTGAGCCGCTCAATGGCACTCAGGGCGTCGTCGAGTGAGCGCTTCAGCTCGACGCGGATGGGATCCGTGTTGCGCAGATGCCGGCGTAGTGCGAACCAGGAGCTACCGGGGATCGCGAAGGTACAGCGTCGGCCGTGAGGCCCCTCCGTCACCTTGACGAGGCCGTGCCCTGTGATGGTCAGCTCCGCGCGGAGCGGATCGGTGTACTCCTTCAGCGTCGTCTCGTAGCCGAGGTAGTGGTGCGTCATGCCGCTCACGCCGCTCTCCTTTGCGTGCCCGTGACGAACTCCCCGCCGCTCGCGATGGGCTTCCCGATCACGCGCTTCTTCGCCGTCGTCTCCCAGTCGAAGGTGTGCCGCAGGCTGAGGAAGTGCTCGAACACGTCCTCGTCGCACTTCACCGGCACAAGCTGCCAGCCCTCCGGGCGGACGTGGAGGACCGCCCCGCCCTGCATCGTGGGGACGTCGACCGACTCGCCGGACTCCGCCAGGATGATGCGGTCCGCGTAGCGGTAGGCGGAGAGCTGGAGGGCCACGGAGTCGTACACGGATTTCGACGTCTTCCAGTCAAAGAGGACGATCTCCCCGTCGACCTCCGCGATGGCGTCGAAGGAGCCGGCGTACTGGTGTGTGTCCGACCAGACGGTTTCCTCCAGGTAGAGGAACCTCGGCTGGACCTCCGCGAGGAACTCACGGAACCAGCGGACGTGCTGCTTCACGTCGATGTGAACGTGCCGGTCGCTGACCGTCTGCCCGCGGGCCAGACGCTCGAAGTAGTCGTGCGCGGCAGAGCCGATGTCCGACGCCGCCTTGCTCTTCCTCCGGTGCGCGCCCTTGAGGTAATCGGTGGCGCCCTTCGGATCGCGCTGCACGAGCTGGGAGATGATGTCCCAGTTCTCGACAGCCGCTTCCGCAGCCTCCTTCGCCGCCCAGTACATGAGGTAGTCCTTCGGCAGCATGCTGCCGACCGACGTCACGCCGGGAACCTTGATGTCCCCGTCATCGGGGTCGATGTAGAAACGGGACTCGCCCCGCTTGATCGTTGACACGCCTGCCATGTGGCCTCCAGGTGCTCCGTTGCCTACACCTGGGTTGTGTCGTAATCCGAGGCCGTTGTGACGGTCGACGTCGGGGAATCTTCCGCCTCCTCCCCCTGCCGGCCCCGTGGACAGACTGAGTGCCAAAGTGTCGAACTAACCACCCTTTTCACTTTCTCTCTAACGCGTGTAGAGAAAAATGAAAACAGGGGGTTAGTTCGACACTTTGGCACTCGGTTTGGCCCGGGGAGGACGAGGCGGCCGGTCGACGGGGGCGGGTCTAGCCCTCTGACCTGCGGTTTTTGATCTGGCGGCGCAGGCTGCGCACCTTGCTTTCGATGTCGGCCAGGTGCTGATCAAGGGCGGCACGCTGACCGTCGGTCATGTCCTCGTCAATCACGTTCGGCCGCATGTTGTCCACGATGCTCGCCACCACCTGAGCAAGGCGGAGATGGTCGGCCGTGGCCTTGATCGCCCCGCCGATGCCCGCAGCCTCGACGACGTCGGCCCGCACCTCACCCTTCGGTGCTGCACGCTTGCTCGGCTTGCTGCCCTTCTTCGGGGCGGGGGACGACGACTCGACGGCGGCCGACGTCGTTACCGCCTGGACGAGGGCCCGGTGCGTGGCGCGGGCATCCTGCCCCGTCTCCAGGGCCGACAGGTGCTTGAGCCCGAGCCGCGTCAGCTCCCGCGGCGTAAGGTGCCGGCGCAAGGCATTGGAGACGTGGTAGCGGACAGCGGCCTTGAACGAGTCGCCGTCCGCATCCGCCGATACGCCGGCAGCCGTGTACATCTCCTGGACCCGCTGCCGGTACTCGTAGCTCTCTCCGCGCCAGTCGTCCATGTCCTTCCTCAAAGCGACGAGGACGACGGCAAGATTCTTCTTCAGCAGCGTGGCAACGTCGGAGACCCGCATGACCTCCCGGGCGTAGGCGGTGCCCCGGGCGACGAGTGCCTCCGGGGTCTCCCCCGCCAGGTCGTCGACCTCCAGAGGTGGGAGGTCCCGCACAGACTCCCACCGCAGGGCAGGCGGCTTCCCCTGCCCGCGCTGGGTCTCCACCTCATGGGACGCCACGACTACTCCTCGATGATGCGGTGTCATTGCCGTCCGTCACCGTAGCGCAAATCACTTTGCGTAGGTAGCCCTTACCGGCATTCGCCGGAAGTTACTTAGGGGTGAACTCCGCGCTGCATATGCCACACATGATGGGTCCCTGTGCCGCGACGGTACGGGAGATGCGGTACGACCTTGGTGGAGCGCATTTACAGACGTACGTCACCCTGTCGACACGGCCTCGGTTCGACGTGGTCGGAAGCTCCAGATGAGGCAGGACGGCGGGAATTATGGCCTCTAGCGCGTCCAGGTCTTCGGCGTGTCTGTCTCGTGCCAAATCGCTCAATACCGGCTGGTGGTAGCCCTTGCCTCTGACCCGAGCCGTCCCGGCCGGCCACTCCAGTCCCACTTCCTCTGCGGCGCCCAGGAAGCGCGCGTTGTGGTACACCCCGTGCATGGTCGTATCGCCCACGCCACGAACCCAGTTCAGCAGGTGAGCGGCGTCGTGGAGGACGGTTTCCAGTACCGCTTCCTCCCCCGCTTGGAGCACGTCGACGGAGATGACGAGCCCGAGAACGCGTCCGCCAGGCTCGCGTTTCCACCGGGCCGGACCGTGGTCGAGCAGCCGGGGAGTGGGGGAGGTGACTGGGCCTATAGGCGGCAGGTCTGCCACGTGCTCTCGTAGTCGCGCCCATAGGGCGTCGATGACGGACAGCAGAGGGCCGGGTGAGGTCGGCATGTCGCGGAGTATATGAGCCGTACGGGCCCCTCCTGTGCCCCATCGCGAGTCGGTTTACGCACCTCTGACGATCCCCGTTGGGGAATGCCGTGCGAGAGCGGCGTAACTGGCGGTAGCCCATTCGAACATTCAGGCGAATTGCGTTGTTCGCCACAACGCAAAAAGCCCCCGCCCTCCCAAATGGGAAGACGGGGGCTGGGCACTACTCGACTGGCGTCACCTTCCGCCGCGCGCTCTCACCGACGAGGATCGGGAGGACGACGACGCCGACGGCACCGATCGTCTCTGCTGTGCCGGCGTTGATGGCGGGGAAGACGACCGCCAGAGCGAGCACGGCCGACGTCAGAGCGGCACGGAGCCGAACGGGCTCCTGGGCGGCGAATATCTGGAGGGCGACGTAGCCGCGGAGGATGATGTCGTTCAGGTAGGTGCGGATGCGCTTCATGAGTGCCTTTCGTGTCTGATGGGCGGTTGTCACTGCGCCCCGTCCTCGTGGGTTCGTGCATGCGCGGACGCAGCCGCTTCCGCCTCGCCACGTCCGAGCGCGAGGCCGCCCTTCGGGCAGGGAGACGGCCGCGGGGAGACACCTAGCTGCGCGGTGTGCAGGCATTGCCACCGCCAGCGGTACAGGCGACTGTGCGGGTAGGGGCTGACGCGGTACGGAACAGTCATCGCTGCGCCCCGCCCTGCCGCGCCCCGGCGGCCGGCTCGGTGGGGCATCCGCAGCCCCAGTTGTGCGTCTCGGGTGTCGGGCAGTGCTCGCTGTGCCCGATCCCGGCGTCGCATGCAGGGCAGTCGCGAGCGGGCTGCCCTGCGGCGGGCTGGTCGGTGGCGCGAAGGCGGTCGACGATGCACGCCACGTGCGAGCAGAGGCGATCGACCGTGCCGTCGTTGAAAACGCAGACGTCGGCGTCCGTGGCCGTCAGGGAGTTCTCCGACTCGTGGCCCATCCGCGGGACGCCAGGGCGCTCGATGTAGACGAGGTGGAACCCAGCCCGCTTCAGCGACTCCGCCTCGTTCGGGTACCTGACGTCGGTGATGACCACCGGGACGCCCGATTCATTGGCCTCGACGACCTTCCGCATCGCGGCGCGGAGCCAGAAGTCTTCGTCGATGGCGCGGATGGATGCGCCGAACTCCTGGAGGAAGCGGCGGACCTCGGGGTACTCGTCCTTCGCGCGCTCCCACGGAGACCGACGGTCAGGGTTCGAGTACGGACGCCGGTAGTCCACCACTGGAGGCATGCTCAGTACGTCGCTCAGCCGATTCTCGACGTCGCCGTATTCCTCCACCGCGATGATCGGGTCCACCTTCAGCGCTGCTTCCTTCAGCGCGTCCGCGAAGGCCACCCGCCGGTACCCGCGGTTGTTGACGAGCCACTGGCCGGCGGTGTCCTTGCCACTCCTGGCCCGCCCGATGATGCCGATGTTCTCCACGCGTCCTCCTCCTCGGTACGTACCTGCGTTGTGTCGTAATTTCGAGGGGTTGTGACGGTGGAGGGGTCAGAATCTTCGGATCATTCGCAGGCTGGTGGCGTAGAGTCCGCCACCGTCGAGGATGGAGGTGCCGCCCAGATCGCTCATGGTCGGACCGTTGGGCGTTTTCCTTGAGTTCAGGAAGCGGTACCGGCCCGCGCTGTCGATGCCGATGAAGATCCCGTTGTGGTCGATCTGCCCACTGACGGCGTCACCCGAGTCGGCGTCGAAGAGCGGGATGTCTCCGACACGCATCGCGGTCAGCGGCGGAGCACTGCCCGTCGCCTGCGCTACGACCACGCCAGGGCCGTACGGTGCGATGTCCTTCGTCTGGCGCGGGAGCACTAGACCGTCGAAGTCCGCAGCCCGCGTACGGACCATGGGGACGCCCATGTGGTAGCCGTAGACCATGCGGACGTAGCCCGAGCAGTCCATGCAGCGCAGTTCGCTGGCCTTGGCCGCCTCAGCCTCCCCGTTGGGGAAGACCCAGTCGGTGCCGATGTAGTCGTGGAAGTCGGCGCCTTCGACGCGGGCTCCCCCAGCGTCGTTCGGTCCGTAGAGCGCCTCCCCTGCCACCTGCCGGCCGCCGATGCGCGAGTCTGTGACCACCGGAGCACCAGTGATGTACGACATGGCGTGCGCGAGCGCGTCGGGGCTGGTGTCGACCGCCCACGCCCGAATCTGATCCGCAAGCGTCGGCGTCCACGTGCCGTCGAAGGGGGTGGCGAGGACGCGGACCCATGTGTTGTGTGTGACCGTCGGTGGGCTTGGCCACGTTCCGGAGTAGAGCTGGATGTCGTGCACTCGGAATTGGATCGGGAGGGCAGTGCTGCCGGTGCTCGCGATGGCGCGCACGCCGATCCGTCCGGCGCCGAGCGTGGCGTCCACGACCTCGTGCGTCCACGTGCCTGGCTCCGTCGTACCGTCCTTCCAGGCGCGGCACCTGAGCGTCGTCCCGGCCCGCTGGGCGCGGATGTGCCAGATGTCTCCGGCGACGTATCCGGTGCCGACGGTTGTCAGGGCGCCGATCGTGGTCGTCCCTGCCGATGTCTGGCACTCCAGCACGAGCTGCACCGTCCCCGAGGTGAGGACGGAGAGCCGCGCGCGGTACTGCGACGTCGAAGACGTGTAGGCGAACGACAGTCCCAGGCTGGATGCGTTGCCCGTGGCGGGCTTGTCCATCGACCACGAGAGCCGAGCGTCCAAGTCCGTTATGTCGTTAACCAGCGACGTGTGCCGGCTTGCGTTCTCCGCGCTCACGGAGATCAGCCCGCGCCCCGGAGTGACGGTGTAGTCGGCGTCGGTGCCGTTGGAGTTGGACCACGTCCCGCCACCTGTCGACGGGCCCCAACCAGCCGTGGTTGTCCGCTGGAACAGGTCAGTGAACGGGCGCTTCTGCTCAGTGAACGTCCGCGTCTGCCCCCTCATGGTCACCGTCCTGGCGCCCGTGGTGAGGGTGGCCAAGAGCCCCTGTGCGTCGGACACCTGGAGTATCGGAGGCGGACCGGGGACGGTCACGACGGACAGGTCCCCGGGCAGCGGGTCGAGGTACGTCTCGTCATCCGCGACGATGATCGCGCCGGGCATCAGGCCCCCTGCGTGATGTCGACCTGGATCGTCACGGCGGACGGGCTTCCGGTAACGCCCGTGACCTTCAGCACGAGGGAGTCTCCGGCGGCGAACGCCGCGTTCTGGAGCGTGCCGCCCGTCAGCCAGGTGTCCGCGGTGCTGAGTGAAAGGTCCGTGGCCAGGAGGTTCGACCCACCCTTCGCGGCGTTGATCGTCGCTCCCGTTCCGCCGGTCCGGTAGCCGCGGACGGCTGTGACGGTGCACGCCTTCGGGGCACGCCAGACGACGTAGGACGTCGCGGCCGTAGGGGTCGGGAAGACTGCCGCCTTCGTCGTCGTGACCGTACCGAGTGCGACGATCGAGCCGTCAGCCTGCCGGACGAACGCCTTGCCGCCCCTGGAGTAGAAGACCGAGCCGCCGGCCAAGCTGTCCGAGTCAGTGGCCCGGTCCCTGACCGCCACCTGACCCGTCGCGTCCAGGGCTCCGTAGATACGGAGGTCACCGGCCGGGCCCAGAGAGAACTTGTCGCTTCCTCCCGCCCGAAGCACCATGAGACGGGCCGTAGAGCCTGTCGGAACGTCGACGATCAGACTGTTCACGTTCGGGTCGGTCGTGTTGACCCGAAGCCCGCCCTGAGCGGTGACAGAGCCCGTCACAGTGCCGCCGGTAGAGCTGTACGCCCCGATGTCCGCGGGCACCAGGGAGACCGTCCCCGACTTGCCGTTGACGCTGGAGACGCCGCCGACGAGGGATACCCCGGCGGGCCAGGCCGACGCAGCCTTCGGGCCGTGCAACATCACGGCTCCGGGCGTGGTGTTGATGTAGTAGTCACCGTCCACACCGATGGCAGCAGACGGGGCAGCGGGGCCGCTGTAGATCGCCGAGCCGTTGATACCGTCCCGTCCCGCAGGGCCCGTGACGACGACGTACTCCCCCGGAGCCGGATCGGTCGGCGCGATGTCCGCAAGGTCCACCGCCGGCGTCGCTGCGGGGAGGGCGACGTGGTAGGTCCGCCCGTCGGCCCGGTGCATCCGCTCGACGACCGTGTACGTCCAGTCGTGCGGCGTCATCCCCGGCGCGTCGGTCGGGATGAGGGCCACGGCGAAAGCCCCGTCGCCGTCCAGCGGCACCGTGACGGCACCCACGCTGATGAAGTCGGCGTCAGGGAAGGTCAGGTGACCGGGCGGCTCGAAGGAGATGCTGCCGGAGAGCGGCTGGCCGTCGGGGCGGATGAAGCGGCCCGAGACGACGACCGTAGAGATGCCGTCGGGGATGGCCATTTACTCTCCTCCAGGGGGCTGCGGGCGCCCGATGAGCAGGTGTTCGGCGTCGTGGCCGGCCTGCCATTCACGGATGCGGGATACGTCCTCGCGGACGTCGTCGATGTCGTCGCGCACGTCGTTGATGCGGGAATCGAGCCGGGAGCCGAGAGCCGTGACCGCCTGCGCCACGGCCTCCCGCGTCACCTGGCCGTCCGCCTCCACCGCCCCGCGGGCACGCCGCAGGAGGAGCGGGAAGGTCGCGGGCACCACTGCCGCTACGACCACGCCAAGTGCGCCGATAATGGCGATGAGGATCTCCACCAGGCACTCACGCCTTAGCGGTGAAGCCGTGGCGCGCGGCCAGCTTCTTCAGGGACTCCAGACCGACGGAGCCCGTCGCGGCGGAACCGGTGTACCCCATCTGCCGGCGGAAGGCGTTGTAAGCGTCGTCGGTGAGCGTCCCCCACGAGCCGTCGGCCGCGTACTTGGCCGCGAGCAGCCCCTCAGCCTTGAGCGCCGCCTCCACCACCTTGACCTCAGCCGGGTACGTCGTGTGCCCGGTGGCCGCCGGGATGTCCTTCGCGCGAGCGGCGTTCAGGTGGGCGACGGAGACGGTCGGCTTGGCAGCGGGCTTCGAGGCCGGGGCCTTCAGCTTGAGCACCTGGCCGGGCCTGATGACGTACGGCGACCTGATGCCGTTCAGGCTCGCGATGGTCTCCCACTTGACGCCCGTGTCCGCGCCGATGCCGGACAGGGTGTCGCCCGCCTTGACGGTGTAGGTGTCGGCCGACATCGAGCCGCCGGGCTCCTTCACCGGATTGCCCGCCTTCAGGAGGGCGGCCCGGTCGACCGCGCCCGGGTCCCAGTGGTCGTTGCCGGGGACGTTGCAGTGACCGTAGTGCCCGCCCTCGGTCGCCCAGGTGACGCGGCTGCGCGACGAGTCAGAGCCATAGCTCGACGCCAGTGCGCCGGCGGGCCAGACGTCGGGGACGTCCCATGAGCGGATCGCTCGCATGAGGGCACGGAAGTTGGGGCCCGGCTTCCAGTAGTCCGTGAAGGGCTTGCCGGCTCGGGCCAGTACCTCGATCTGGATACAGACGCGCCCGGTCCGGTTCGTCCGCGTGCTTCCGTCGTTCCGCAGAGCACGGGCCGACTCGTTCAGCGGGCCGTACTGACCGAGCCGGTCCGTCGTCGGGTCGTAGAGGATGTGCGGCTCCGACGCCGCCCGGGTCAGGTACGCGCCGACGGCGTCGAAGGCTGCGTCCCCCGCCCCGCTCTCCGTGGTGTGCCAGACGACACGGGGACCGGCCGACGGTGTGTCCATGAGGCCGCCTATCCTCCCGCTCCCCAGCCTCTCCGCTTCCTTGATCCAGATTTCACCCATGTGCATTCCCTCCAGGGCATGAAAAAGGCCCCGTCACTACGGGGCGGACGTCGGCTGTGTGCCGTTCAGTTGATGCTGAATCGGATGCCGTCGAGGGCGAGCCAGTCGCTCTTGGAGTTGACCGGCATGATGTAGAGCATTTCGCCGCCGGGCGCGAAAGCAATACGGCCGGCGAAGTAGGAAACGCCGCTCGTGTTCTGGAAGTTGCCAGCCGACACGAAGTACCTATATCCGCCCGTCGGACGGGCCTCCGTGGGCAGCGTCCCGAAACGCGTTTCGACGTTCGTCAGGAGATCCGCGCCGCTCGTTCGCTTGAATGTTCCACGGAGATGAACCTCGTCGTTGACGACCCGGTAAGCGGGGCCTCCGGTATTCGCGCTGTATCCCGTGGCAAACGTGAAAGGCTTCCACGGCCCGGGGGACAGCGGACGCCAAACGCCGTCACCATCCCGCCGATCGTAGCGATCCTCCGCGACGAGATAGGTAACCATCCCGGGGACAGGCTTCGTAGCACCAGACAGCGCCGCAGAACGCGCGTTGGCATTGGCGAAACGCATCACAGTCTGCGGGACAACCCCGTTGACGATGGATTGCGTTGCGACCTCGATATCGGGCGCGTCGCCCAACACCGGGTACGGAACTCCCTGGGCGTAGGAATCGTTTCTGGGCATGCTTGAGGCGCCTCCTAGAGGCTGCGGAAATTGGTCAGGCCAGTGCGCCGTCGACGACCCAATTGCCGTCGGAATTGCGCGATACCTTGACGACGTCATTGACCGCCGGAGACGAATAGGACTTCATCCGGCGGACTCCAGGGACCGGGCCGCGAGCAGTTTCGATATCGACGGTGCCGTCGGGGTTGACGGCCGTGACGCTGGCCAGCCCCCACGAGGCGGCCCGCTGCGTCACGAGCTGCACGACAAGGCGCTGAACTGCGTCGATGAGCTGAGGAGAGAGCCTCACTCGTCCTCCTCCTTCCCTCCGCGGAGCGTCAGAGAGAAGTCTCCAGTGGCCGTCAGAGGGACCGTCACGGACTGCACGAGATACCGCTCCTTTCGCCCGGCGTGGGTAAGGCGGACAATGTCGTTGCCTTCCAGAGCCGGGTTCGGGAGGGCGTCAAGAGAGGTTTCTACATTGGCAGCTATGGCGTCGTAGAGTTCGAATTCCGCCGCATTCTGGCAGTCCCCTTGGGTCACCCAAAGGGAGGACGAAATGAACTTGGTCACCTTGCCGTACGGGCCGCCCCACCGGGTAGGGCTGGAGGGGCTTGTATCCCGCGCTATTCCACTGACGGGGATTCCGTAGTTCGCCGCGTTCTCCCCCGAGGCAACAACGGCGTTGTAAACGGCCGTTCGGGAAACGGAACGGGCGGAGGAGATCAGCGTTCCGCCCTCCCCCTCCGCAATATCCCACGCAACGGATCCCGTCAGGATGTTCGGGAGATCCCTGACGACGAATCGGTTAAGGGAATCGACGAAGACTTCAGCGTTCATCGCGCGGGCTATCTGCGCAACGGCGTCCCACCGGTCATTCCCGGCATCCCACGTAGCGACTGCCACGAGTGGGTTTCGGTTTCCGGTCGTCAGATTGGAGATCGCGGCACTGGGGAGCGTTTGACGAATGAGCGTGGATATGGCGTCGAAGCAACCACCCATCCCGCGCGTGGTAACTGGGACCTGAAACTTATCGTCGATGACCGCCGCTTCGAGCGACGATCCCGACAGGGAAATGGGCCCCTCGAAGACGTCGCCGGACGGGTTATCGATCCGGAAGGTTCCGAGAGGGACCCATTCTTCCGAGCCGTCGGAGAAGCGGATTCCCCGGGAGACCACAAGTTCCTGACCGTAGGGCGCCAGGAGGTCTGTCTCCTTCCACGGAAGGAGCGCCGGATCGGGGATCGTCAGCGACAGCTTGCGGCGGATCTTCGACGCCCGGTCGACCGTGACGGCCCCGTCGGAGAACGGGATCGCGGCCCGGCGGAGCTGACCGGCGTAGTAGGCGTCGACCTTGGCCACCATCGTGTGCGACGTGGCCAAGGTGCGGAGGAACTTCGAGCTGACGGGGTACATCAGTGCCTCACACTCCGGTGTAGACGTCGAGCCAAGTCGTCGCGCCGGCGAGCGCCTCCGCCCACGTGCTGCCGGAGCCCGCGACCGTGGCCCATGTGCGGTCTGCGCTGCCGGTGACGCCGCCGATGGGGCGGTCAACTTCCGTCAGCGGAAGGACCCATGTGCGGTCGTGGAACTCGGCGAAGTCGACGACGGGCGCAGCGCTGACATCTCCCACGGAGACGTACATGTCCTTCTCGCCCCAGCCCGGAGGCCACTGGAGCAGCAGTACGGCGCCGCTGGTCAGCACCCAGTCGAGAGCGTCCCGTTCCGCTGCCGTCTCCGTGACGACCGTCAGGTCCCCGGTACGCCCGCTCCGTACGTCGGAGATGACGACAGGGAGGCGTCGGCCGCGGACGTGACTGACGGTCTGCCGGGCTGACGTCTGCCACGTCGGCATCGGTGTCCCGACGGTGACGCGGCACGATCTCTGGGGGAGACTCGGGTCCTTCAGCCAAACCGAGACGCCGTCGGCCTCCAGGGCGAGCGGGTCAGACGTGTAGGAGAGCGTCCCCGCAGTGCCAGGCGGTGCGGTCAGCCGAACCCGCCACTGAACCGGCACGCCCAGAGGCGCTTCGTAGTCCGTGACGACGACGGCGTCCGTGGTTACAGCCTGGCCGGTCATGTCTCCGCTCCAGCCGCGAACGGGTTGCTCCGTGCCGTCGGCCAGTCGGTACAGCGACCACTTCCAGGTGGACCCGCCCGTCGTCAGGCCGCGGAGAGTGACGGCTACTCCGCCTCCCCCGGCCGGCTCTGCATGCGCAGTAAGACCGCCTTCCGACCACTCCATTCGGTCGAAGTACCAGACGTCTCCGGCTTCGGCGTCCGGGACGGCGATGGAGAGCCGGGCAGCGACGGCACCCGCGGGAGCCAGGTCGCCCATGGGGCTGGTCAGCCAGCCGTCCGTTCGCCCCGCCCACGCCTGCCAGCGGGTGCGGATCGCCTCCCCGCTGACGTCGAGGAACTCGACGCGCGTGCGGTAGAGAGCCTCGCGCATCTGCCGGGAGCGCGGGCGGAACTGGTAGCCGGCGAGCGGCGTCACCGGCAGCGGGTCGACGAGGGTCACCGTGATGTCCCCGCCCGTGGCAACGCACTTCATGGAGTAGGCGCCGGCCGCTGCCGTCTCCGACGACTGCGAAGCCGTCGCACCCGACACCGCCCACCCGGTGATGTCCTGTTCCATTTCGGAGATCCGGTACGGAGTCAGGTTGCCCACCGGCATGAGCGCTGACGTCGGGGCCAGAACCGCGCGGTCAATCGTCCACGTCTGCTCAGCAACCGTCGACGTGCCGGATACCGCGATGCGAGCGGCAGCAGCCCCGGCAGGAGCTACGCCGACGACAGATATCTTCGTCCACTGCCCCGCGGGCGGCGTCCAGACAGCCGACGTCGTCTCGATCTCGGTCCCGGCCCCGTCTCTCCAGTAGACTTGCATGGAGACGGGGATACCGGCGGCCGACGGGGTGACGTAGACCGACGCCGCGTACTCCGTGCCGGGAGCCACGGCCGGGGCCGTCGACAGAGCCGTCCGGCTCATCCACGCCCCAACCGTCGGGACCGTAATCCTGAGCCCCTGATACCAGCTATGCGCGGTGGGGCTGGGGGCGAGAACGCAGTTCGTTGCGGCGAACCACCCGGCGGTGTCGATCTCCGCGGTTTCGGTGTTGAAGTTCAACAGGTTCCCCGTCGACTTCACCACGGCGCCGAGGAAGACGCGGTCCACGAACCACGTCTGCGCGGCAGCAGTCGCCGTGACGCGGACGACCACGACCGCCTTCGCTGCCTCCGCCGGCGCCACGCCGATGGCGGCGTTCTGCTGCCACGCCCCGCCCGTGGCAGTGACCAGCGGGCCTTGCGTGGTACTGATCAGCGTCCCCGTCGAGCGGTACCACCTGATCTCCACGCGGGACTGAGCGCCGGCGACAGGGGCGAAGACAGAGGCACAGCTCCAATACTCCGTCCCCGCCGCAACGTCGACGGAAGTCGCCGTACCGATCTGGCAGTCACCGGCAGCCGTCGCCTTGAAGGTGAGGCAGTACGAGCCAAGGGTGCCGCCCGACCCGCGGGCCAGGCCCGACGCGTTGACCAAGGCCGACCACGCGGAGGCATCCGTCTCGATGCTCTCCGCGTTCGCCGGCAGAAGGTTGCCGGTGATGGCCATCAGTCGATGATCTCCCCCGGCGTCGGGTACGTCGGCTCAGGTATCGGAGAGCCGTCGTCCGTCGGAGGCACCGTCGGGATGAGCGGCGGCTCGACGTCCGCGTCGTCCGGGATGAAGTCCATGATCGGAGGCACCACGACGCCGCCCGGCTCGGGCTGCTCGGGCGGTTCGGGTGTCTCGTCCACGGGGGTCGTCATCACGTCCACCTTCCTGCGGCCATCGCCGCTGCCATCTCGGAGTCGTGCAGTTCAATGCGGGTGTCGACGATGTCCGTGATCTCGCGGTCACCCACGAAGACCCGCACGTCGGCGTGGAGCTGAGTCGGCCCCCCGCTCTTCGCGGCACGGATGTCGTCCCACTGAGAACCGGTGAAGACAGGTTCGGGACGGCCAGTCCCGTTGGCTACGAGGGAGAGACCCGGCGGGAGGTAGCCGCCGTCGTCGTACCAATGCGGCGACCGGCCCAGCCACTTCGAGTAGGCGGCCGACGGGGAGCCGTAGTCCGGACGACCCTTGATGTAGGCCAGACCCCACTTGATCTGCGTCTGTGCGTTCGTCCGCCAGTCGGGGCCAGCAGCCGCCATCTTCGACGCAGGAAGCGCCTGCGGGATGCCGTAGGCGCCAGAGCTGGGGTTCGTCGCATTCCAGCGCCAGTTGGACTCGCCCTCCCAGAGCTTCTTCAGCGGGGAGAACTGCGACGGGCCCCACCCGTACTGGCTCAGGATGCCCTTCGCGTACTCCTGCGCAGCCCCCACTGCCTTGACGTCCGCGCCTCCCCCGCTCAGGTACTTCATGGGGTCGACGGTCTTGCCGTTGAGCCGCGCCTCCAGGTGGAGGTGGGGGCCGGTGGTGTTGCCCGTGGCGCCGACGTCACCGATGCGAGCGCCGCCGTTGACGCTCTTCGGAACCGTGGTGCGGATGCGGGACATGTGCGCGTAGAGCGACTGGAGGCCGCCACCGTGGTCGATGATCACGTGCTTGCCGTAGGGGCCGCCAGACGTCGCCAGGGAGACGCGGCCGTTGGCCACGGCCTTGATCGGCGTCCCCGTCGCTGCGGGGAAGTCGACGCCCGTGTGATAGCCGGACGCCCACATGGAGCCAGGGACTCCGAAGGCAGTGGCGATGTTCGCGGCCACGGGCTTCGTCCACTCGCCGCCCCAACCACCATTCTCGGTGGTGAGGAGCGAGACGGCGTCGACGATCTTGTCCCGCAGACCGCCGATGATCCGCGACGGGATCTTCGTCAGCACCTTGCCCATCGGGGAAGAGCCGACGCCGTCACGGACCCGCGAGATCACAGGCTTGACCAGCCTGTTCCAGACCTTCGACGGGTGAACCATCAGGTCCGCGGCCGTCTTCGCCCAGTCGATACCGGTACCGATGACGTCGGACACCTTGTCCTTCGTCCAGTCCCAGGCGCCGCCGAGGACACCGCCGGACGCGAGGAGCTGTGTGCCCGCCTGCTGATGCAGTGCGACGGCACGAGAGCGGTACTTCGGGTCCGTCGGAATGACGTACTCGGGGTACCGCGGGTTACCCTCACCGACGATCGCCGTCGGCCGATTGACCCTCATCGGGGCCGCCACGCCCCAGCCCTGTCCGACAGTCCCGCCGGCCTCCAGGAGATCGGGGCCCTTCGGGAGCGGGTCCAGGCCGACAAATTCGGCTACCCGGTCCCAGACGGCCTTGATGCCCTTCCGGTAAACCCACTCGATGATGAAGTTGACGGGAGCGGCGGCGATATCCTTCACCTTGCCCCACGCCTTGCCGATCATCGTCTTCGCGTCCTCGAACGCGTCAGCAACAAGCCCGACACCGGACTTGATCAGATCGAAAGCAGGCTTCAGCCCCTTGCGCCAAAGCCAGTCAGCCTTGTCGGCAATCCACCCCGTGGAAGGCTTGATGGCACGGTCGTACAGCCAGACGAACTGGTCTCCCACCCACTTGAGACCGTCCCACACCCACTTGAAGAAAGGCTTCAGGGCGTTGTCCCAGAGCCAGCGGGCCTTCGTCGACGTCCAGTCCCACGACGGGCTTATCGCGTACCGGTACAGCCAGACGAACTGGTCACCGATCCATTTGAGACCGTCCCAGATCCATTTGAAGAATGGCTTCAGGGCATGAGTCCAGAGCCACGACGAGGCGGCAGTGATGTTGTCCCAGGACGGTTTGAAGCAGTCCGTCCAGAGCCAGCCGACCAGCAGGCCAAGCCCCTGGAACGCCACGTAGAGCGGCAGGATCGCCACCGTCAGGATGATGGCCACCGCCACCCTGACCACCGTGGAGATGATCTTCCAGGCCGGCGTGAAGATGTCCCGCCAGAGCCACACAAACTGGTCGCCCACCCACTTCAGGGCGCCCCATATCCCGTCGAACGTCGGCTTCAGAACACGCTTCCACGCCCACGAAACCGAAGTCTGGATTGCTTCCCAGCAGCCGAGGACGATGGTCCGGAACCATTCGAAGTGATCCCAGGCGTACTTCACGGCCAGTGCAAGGCCGATCAACGCCATGATGACCATGCCGATCGGATGGGCCTTCGTCGCCAACGCCCAAAGCTTTGTGGCAACCCAGAGCCCATAGATGAGGCGAATTGCCCACGGTGCGTGCTCCGACACGTAGCTGATCGCGTCGGCCGTATAGCCCATCAGCGTCAGCATGACCCGAGACCACGGCTCCAGAGCCATGGCGACGTCGATAATGGCGTCGGCCAGGTCTCCGAATGCCTCCCCCACGGCAGGCCCGTGCTCCGTCACATAGTCGAGGAAGTCCTCGAACTCCGGGCTTCCCCGCAGTCCCGTCCCCCAATTGGCGAAGCGGGCCGTGATGCCCTGCATCCGCTGGGATATGGAATCCATGTGCGGAAGGAATGCGTCGACAATGCCCGCAATGCCCTTGAAGACGTTGCCGAATGCGACGCCCAGCCCCTCGATAGCAGGCTCGGCGGACTCGGCAATACCTTCCTTGAAGCGCTGCCAGAAGGGGCGCTTCAAGTCCGCGCTCGCACGGTCCATGAGGGCCTGCACACCGGCAGCAGCACCGCGGACAAGCGGCGTCAGGCCGGGCAGGGACTTCTTCGCCCCGTCAACGCTCCGGGTGAACAGCGGAAGCACGTCGGGCTGAAGGGACCGGGACCACTCCTTGTACGCGGAGATGAGCCCGCCATCACCCGCAAGGGAGTCGTACAGTGCCCGCTGAGCCGGCGACATCTTCGCCAGTGCCTCGCGATACTCGTCGGCCTTGGTGACGGCCTTCGCCGTCGTGTCAATGCTCGACAGGCGGGCCGACTCCACGCCCCGCTCCGCGGACCGGACCGACTCCGCGGCGCTGACCTGAGCGTCGGCAGCGTTCCGCACAGCGTCGGCAACGGCCCGCTGAGCGTCCTGCATGGCGCGCGCAGCGTCCTTCTGCGACTTCGCAGCGTCCTTCTGCGCCTCCGCGACGGCCAGGGCGTGTTCGCGCACGTTCTGCTGTGCTTCCGCCACGGCTTCGAGCTGGTCGAGCACGCCCCGCTGAGCGTCGGCCAGACGCTCGGAGGCGGACTGAACGGCCTCCGAGCCGTCGACGCCCGCGTCCTCCGCAGCCTTCGCATCCTTCTGAAGCTGCGCGTAATCCTTCTTCTGCTGATCGGCCGCACGGACCGACTGGTCGAAGGCAAGCTGAGCACGCTGGAGCTGGAGTTCCGTCGCACGGCCCACGTCGTACTGGGCCGTGACCTTGTTCAGCTCCTCCTGAGCCTCCAGGACGCGGAGAGTGGCCTCCCGCTCGTCAAGCTTGCCCCGCTCAAGCTGATCCTGAAGATCCGCGAGCCGCTGAGCAGCGTCCTCACGGGCCTTGTTGAGATCGTCCTGAGCACGGACAGCGGCCTTCTGCGCGTCAGCAAGGGACCGCTCCGCGCGCTCCACGCCCCGCTTCGAGTCGACGAGAGCACGCTCAGCACGCTCGACCGCCTTCGCAGCACGCTCCCGCTGCTCCATCGCACGGGCAGCAGCCTGACCGAGAGAACGCTCAGCGTCCTCGATCTGACGGTTCGCCTGAGAGATGGATTTCGCGGCGTTCCGGCGGGCCGACGCAAGAGACTCCTGCGCACTCACCATCTGAAGTGCCTGCTGAGCAGCACGGACATTCGCGGCAGCAGACTTGTCCGTCGCGGACTCCGCCTCCTTCTCCGCGGCAGACTTCGCCTGAAGAGCAGCCGTGATGTCCTTGATGGCCGGGATCGCCACCAAAGCCAGCGACCCCATACCCGCAGCAGCCGTCACGGCCGCCGACGTCAACGCGCCAAGAGCCGCACCGGCAATAGGGATGACCGGCAGAGCCGCAACGCCACCAATCGCAATGGCGAGTTGGAGTAGCGCAGACCGGGCCCGGCCCGTGTCGGCACGGACCTTGACCGTCGCCTTACTACGGTCCAGCGCCGACACCTGCGCCTGAACAGCCGCAAGCTGCGCCTGAGCGGCAGCAGCATCAGCCCGGACATCAACCGTCGGAGTGCGCCCCCGAAGCCGGTCGATCATCAAGTTTAGGTTCATGACCGCAGCACGGGCCCGGCCCGTGTCCACATCCACCTGCACACGCTGCGCAGCGAGAACACCAAGCCGGGCCTGAACCTCGTCGAGCTGCGCCATCGCCGTCGCGGCGTCGACATCGACACCGATCTTCAGATCCCGCATGGCCGTCAGCCGGGCACGCAGAGAAGCAAGCTCCGCCTGCGCCGGCGACGTGTCCGCATCGATGTTGATATTGGGGAGGCTCGCCTCCGCCTCACGCACCGCAGCCCGGATACGCGCACCCAGCGCACCATCCGTCTCAATACGGATACGCGCCGGGTCCGCCGTCGCTGCGTCGATCTCCTCGCGGAACGCCGCGAGAGCAGCACGAGCGGCAGCCGTATCGACACGCACGGCAACGTTCGGATGCGCCGCACCCAGCCGACGGAGCTGCGCCTCCAACTCCTCCACATGCGCCCGCGCCGTAGCGGCATCGACGTCAATACCGATCCGCTTGGTGGAGAGCTGCTCCAACTTCGCGCGGATACGAGCCAGCTCGGCATCAACACCCGTATCGCTAAGCCTGACATTGAGCTTCGGCATGGAGCGAAAGGCTTGCTCCAGCTTCGCGCGAAGGGAACGGGCGAAGGCACCACCAGCGTCGTTGCCCTGCCTGCCCGCTGCCGTCGTGGCCATTCGGCCGCCCTTGACGACGGCGTCGGGGATGGAGATGACGATGTTCCGCGAGATCGCATCGCCCATTTTCCGGCCGGCTTCCTCACCGACCCTGTCGGCCGCCGGCAGAACCAGAGCAGACAGCTTGGTGTGGAAGTTGGGGATCACGGGCACGACGTCGACGGCGGCTTTACCGACGATGTCCAGGTCAGCAGCGACCACGATTACTCCTTCGGCTGGTTCCTCAGCCGCGGATCAAGGGCGCGGCGCTGCTCGTCGGTGAGACGGCGATACTTCGTGGCCTTCTTCGGCGGGACACCCGGACGCGGGATCGGCTCGAATACCCCCGGCTTGCCCCCGTTGACGGCGATCAGCGTGTGGCGCACCCGCACCAACTCGTCCTTCACCAAGGCCAGCAGCATTTCCGTACTGCTCCAGGGGGCCAGGTCGGGGCGTGCCTCGTCGGCCGCCTCCTCCGTGTCCCGGGGCGGGGCAGCGTTGCGCATGGCCGTCTTCGTCTCGCTCTCCGGCGGGAGACGCTCAATCCAGATGCGAAGCGTCCGGAGAGACAGCGTTCCGCGGTACACGTCGAGCACTCGCGCGCCCGGGTAGTACCGCGGAATGTCCGCCTCTAGCGCCTCCGCGTGGTCCGTGAGGACTTGGCACGTCCAGTGGACTTTCCCACCGGCTCGCCGACGGCTTCGCTGGCCTGGCCGACGAAGTCGAAGATCTCGGCGAAGGTGGCGTCGATCTCGATGAAGGTCGAGACGTCGTCCTCGTGGAGCACGCCGGCTGCCCAGGTGTCGAAGTCGGACTGACGCAGGGCCCGCATGTGCGACGGACGCCAGTGCATCGCGTTCTTCACGCGAAGGTCGACGCCGCACAGGTCGGCCGTGGCGTACTCCTCCGTCGCCTCCAGTTCCTGAGCCTCAGCGGGGGTGGTGGTCTCAGACATGCGCGGGTCTGCCTCTCATGAGTGTGGGGCGCGGGTCTCCTCCGCAAAACGATTTGCGTAGGTAAGAGAGCGGAGCCCGGACCCGCGCAGATACGGGCCCCGCTGGTCGTCACGGAGTGGTGGGGAAGAAGCCGCTGACGTCGGCAGCGCCGTAGTCGATCAGCCGCTTCACAGCCGCGACCCCCGACGCACCTCGGTAGAAGCGCATGGTCATCTGGACCGACATCACGTCCTCGGTCTGCGGCTGCTCGTCGCCCCGCTCGATGACCTTCCCGTTCGGCATGTAGTAGCGCATGCGCTTGTCGCCATCGACGGTGTCGAAGAGGAAGGCATACCGCAGGTCAGACGGCTTGTCGGGCATGTCGTAGGTCGCTATACCCGACGCCGTGTCGGGCTTCAGCGACGCCACGGGGACGTTGTCGTAAAGCGACCTGACGAGGGGGTTCAGGGCCTCCAGGAAGGTGACCTGAAGGCTCTTCGTCGACCGGGTCATCAGGGTCCTGATGGGCTCCAGAGAGCCGGCCGCGTTGACGTCCTGGCTCTCCTCCTCGATCGTGAAAGTGCCGCCGTCGGTCGTGACCCACCCAAGGCACTGCCAGGGAGTCGCGGGGTCGGCCAGGTCCACGGGAGCCGTGGTGCTCAGTGCGGCCATGTGGACGAGGTAGTCGGTTGCGCCGAACGTCAGATCGGCATCGCGGGTGTCCGCCATGTGCCCTCCAGGGCATGCGAGAGAACCCGCTCGCCCCGAAGGACGGCGGGTCAGAAGGTCAGTGGTTTACGCAGCCCGGAGAGACACGGTGAAGGTGGCTCCACGTCGGTGAATCAGCTCGTTCGTCCACGGCTGCCTGGACGGCCCCGAGTCACACCGGACGCCCCTGATTACCGCACCGTTCACGGGACCGCGAAGGAACAGCAGCGCGTCACGCAGGGCACTCGCCAGGGCGCGCGCCTCGTCAGCGGTAGCGGCGAAGACGTCGACCGCCACCCGCGGATGAAGCGCGAAACGCTCGTCGGAGCCGCCGATACGCTCGATGCGGATGCGAGGGAGCTTCTTCTCCAGCTCCGGCGGCGTCTCCGCCCCGGCCCGAACGCCCGTCGCCGCCTCCGCCCACGGATTCAGGACGGCCTCGATGTCAGCCGACATGTGGGCCCTTCATGTCGTCCATGGACTTCGACAGGACGGCGTACCGAGGCGTAGTGCCGGAGCCATGCTCGACGATCCGCGCGTGGTCCGAGGAGTTCAGCAGTCGGGCACTCGCGCGCATCCGCGGCTTACCTCGGAACGGGACCTGCTTCATGATCGGCTCGACAGAGAAGGAAGACGCGTAGTCGCCCGTACGTCGCGGAGACCGAGCCACGGCAATGACCTGCATTGCCTCCGCTGCCTCCGTGCAGGGACGGCGAATCCACGGCCGCGAGAGCATCGCGCCCATCCCGGAGTACCGCCCGGTGTACTTGGACCGGAAGCTCATCAGCCCGTCACCTGCCTCACAAGGATCTCGACCCGGGCCAGGGCCGTCAGGGGAAGAATCAAGGGCTCTCCGTCGCACTGCCACGACTCGGCGCCTCGGAAAATGCGGTCGCCCGAGCGGACATCGGTACCGAGCGGGGCCACGAAGACCCGGCGCGTCTCGACGACAGTGGAGGCGTCGTGCGTCTCCGTCGATGCCCCGACCAGCACGCCGTAAGGCGAGATGATGCCGCAGTGATCGACAGTGATCCGTACCGGTGGACCGGGGATCTCGGAGCCCGTCGAGTCGCGCACCGGGGGACCGGGACGCTCAATGACGAGGGTCTCGGACATGAGCTGCGAGACGAGGCTCATGCCGGCCTCCAGACCCGAACCGTGACGTAGGCGCCGTCGTCCGGAGCGATGTCCAGGGACGAGGCGCCGGCCGCCATGCCGCAAGCACGACGCAGTCTCCGCCGCTCGTCCTCCGAAAGCATGATGCCCGTCTCCGCGTCGGCGTAGGTCTGGAGGAAGCCACCCGCCTGCTCACTCCGTAGACCGCCAGGGTTCGTCAGGACCCGAGCCGCGACCGCCAGGGCGACGGCCTTGATCCCACGCTGAGGCGGGTCCGTTAGCCGCTCCCCCACCTCACCGTAGAACGCATCCGCGGTGAGGTCGTGGGCGAGCGCGCATTCGTCGTCCGTCAGCGGGCGACCGAGCAGCGTCCGGAGTTCGGCCTCACTGAACAGTGCCACTGCCGCCCGCCTTCCGACGGGGCGCGGCACGCTTCGCAGCGGGCTTCGCCGCAGACGGGGCGGGGTCCGCGAGTCGACTTGCGCTCGGCGCCTCCGCCCACGCCTTCGGGTTCGTGATCGCCTCCACGGCCCACGCCGGGACGTCGTCCGCGGGGCCGAACACGTGGGTCACGCCCTTGTCGTCCGTCACGTGGACGATGTTGGCCAGGGTTGCCATGTGTCAGTGCCTCGCGTTTCTGATCAGATGACGTCGGCGACGAAGGTGAGGTCGGGGTTACCGAGGACGGGAAGCGCGATGGCGGTCGCCCGGGTCCACACGGTCTGCGGGTCCTCCGACTTGTAGGCACCCACGGCCACGCCGGCGGCGTCGCCCTGAAGCCCGTAGCGGGGGTCGTTCGCCTCGACCGGGACACCCCAGAGGGTCTTACCCAGCGCATCGCCCTGCGCCGGCAGGAAGACGACCTTGTCTTCCGGCGTCACGCGAGTGGCCACGCCGTCGACGGACACCTTCGCGTCGTAGATCTGCACCGGCGGGATGTCGAAGTCGCCCAGGATGTTGTTCAGGTCATCCCGGGTCAGGACCGTCGGGGCCGTCGACGCGCCACGGTAGGCCAGTTCCCGGATCTGCTTGTTGCGCCGCAGGAAGTTGTACGCCTTGCGGGACATCAGCGTGAAGGCGGGGAGATCGCCGTTCGTGTCGTTGTAGACGTCAAGCCAGGACTGGAAGTAGTCGTAGGCGAGGGACGTCTCCGTCGACGACCACGGAATCGCGGCCGTGACCGAGTGATTCGCCTTGCGGCCGAAGTCGACGCCGGCCGACACCCGGTTCTCGTTGATGGTCACGCCACCGTTGAAGATGGCGTCGCCCCGCGCAACCTCGACGCGCGCCGCGATGGCGGTCACGCCCTTGACGGCGTCCGTCTCCATCGCGTCGCGGATCTCCGCCTTCTGCGAGTCGACGTTCCGCATCTTGATCTGGTCGTACTCGCCGAGCGGGTACTTCCGGGAGATCGGGGGCAGTTCACCGGTCACCCGCGCGGCACCGGACCGGGAGCCGATGTCCGACTCAGCGTCGTACGCCCGGTAGACGGCCGCCTCGACGAGCCCTCCGCCTCCCCTGTTGAACCGGTAGACGAGGTCGTTGACCGTATCGTTCGGGAGCCAGCGGTTCAGGGAGAACTGATTCTCCTCCCGGTCCCGCAGCGCCTCACGGGCGTAGCCGGTCAGCTCCGCCGGAGTCGCGTACTCAGTGATGAGCTGCATCTAGGGGTACCTCTCAGACGAAGATGATCTGGCCGGCAACGTCCGCCTTGCCGTCGGCATCGACAGGCACGGGGAGCTTGGCCTCGCGGATGAAGCAGTGGACGAGCATCGAACCGACGACCTTCGCCGAGGCAACACGCCGGGCGTTGACGTCCTGCGCGGTGAAGAGAACACCCACGCAGGTCTGCCGGCCGTCGCTCGCGGCGGCGTCGTACGGTCCGTAGAGGCCGGTCGCGGTGATCTTGCCGAGGAAGATGCCCGACTTGATGAAGCCGTCAGGGTAGTGGGTGCCAGCCGTGAACTTGGCGACGTCGAGCGTCACGCTCATGGGAGCGTCGGTACCGTGGGCGGACCCCAGCCAGTCCCGACGGTCCTGCGTGAACGACTCAGTCTTCAGGCTGAGGTCCATACGGATTCCCTCCGTAGTAGGTGGTTACTTGCCGTGCTTCTGGCGGTAGCGCTCAGCTCCCGCGGAGACGGTGGTCACGCTGCCGACATCGGAGCCGCGGGCTCCCCCGGAGCGGGCAGTGCCAGCGGTGCTGTCGCCCTGGCCGGTGGTGCCGAACTCCGCCTTCAACGCGTCGGCGTCGGCCTCCAGCTCGTCCTTCGTGGAGCCCCGGAGTCGGGCCGCCTGCGCAGGAGTGAGTCCCTTGTCCGCGGCGACTTCGAGGACCAGCGCCTTACGCTGGGCCTCCTCCGCGGCTGCCTTCGCAGTGGCGGCTTCGGCCGCAGCCTCGTCCCGCTCCTTCTGGAGCCGCTCGGTCTCGCTGAGGTCGGCCGCCTGGCGCTTCTTCAGCTCCTCGTCGGCGGCCCGGAGACGCTCAAGCTCCGCAGCGTCGGGCGCAGCGTTCGCGCGCGCTTCGTGCTTGCGGGCGTGGTGCTTCCAGTAGGCGGCCCGATGCTCCGCCGTCATGTCGGCGACGGGGGTAGCGTCGGGGTAGCCGTGCTCGTTGACGGCCACCGTGTTGCCGCCTCCGCCACCTCCCCCGCCGCTCTGGTCGTTCGGGTCGGTCTCGAAGAAGGTCCAGGGCTCGTTGGCCAGGGTCAGGAGGCGACGGTGGCGTGCGAGAGTACGGCGAGACATGCGGTTCCCCTGTCGGGAGTAGGTGGCCCATGTCGGGCATGCGAAACTGGCCGGTCCACGTCAGTGGCCAGCCGATCAGGTCAGGACGTAGTCAGTCGTCGATCACGTCGACGTCGGGATGGTCGCCGTACTCGCGCATGATCGCGTCCTTCGACGACACGACGTCGGGCGGTGGGGCGTCGCGCAGCGACTCAGCCACGGCAGCCGCAGCCGCCTCCGGCCCCTGTTCACGCAGGAGGGCAGCCAAGTCGGCAAGACGGTCGGTCACAGTCCCTCCTCGGTAAGCAGTCCCATACGGCGGAACAGGTCGTTCATGACGTCGACGACAGGCGCGAAGTCCTCGTCACTCCACTGTCGCGGGTACCCGGAGATGAAGCCACTGACGAGCATGCCGCCCTGCGCCGGGTCCGACGCCCGCTCCAGTTCCTCCCGGAGGGTGGGGTCGTCGGAGACCGTGGCAATCCACTGAGCGTACGCCCGTCCGAAGAGTTCCGTGGGCGACATCAGGTAGTCGAGATGCGTACGGTCCGTTTCGAACCCTGTCACGACCCCGTTGCGTTCGACGTGCCCGAGTACGGTCCCGTCCGGCTGCTCCCGCATGAACGTGAGCACCTGATACGCGGCAGTGTCTTGGATGGTCGTCCACCACTCGTGGAGGAGACCACCCTCATCGATCTCGGCTTGCGTCGCGACACCGAACGTCGGCAAACCCTGGTGGTCCAGGAAGTGCCCCAGCTCGTGCACGGCCGTGAGGTGCGGCCATGGGCCGGTCGGGTTCATCGTGAGCTTGATGGAGTCGCCGCCCCGGTTCCGCACGTAGGAGCCGAGGAAGCCGGGTCGGTCCTCGGGAACGAGGGGGATCTCCGGCATGTCCCGGTCGATCGAGTGGACAGACGCAATCACGGCGCGGGCGTGAGCCACGGCGCGGCCGATGTCCGTCGACTCGTCCACGTCGACGAGGCTGTCCCCCAGACGGTCCGGGGTCTCCGTCTCGTCCGTCGAAGGCGCGGGGCGGCCGGTAGTGCGCCGACGCTTTCCGGAGAGATCCTTCGGACCGGTGAACTTCTGGTCGCGGAAGGTCAGGAGCGGCCCCATCTCGCCGTGCTCGCGAGTGAAGAGGAGCTTCCTGTAGTCGACTGCTCGCCCACCACGGTCGGACATGCCGACCGCGCCTTCGACCGCGTCGTGTACGGCCTCCAGGAGGTCTTCGTCGATGATCTGGCCCGGGTCGTAGTCGGCCGTGACGAGCTTGACGAGGCAGTCGCAGCCGGGGTGTATCGGGGCCAGGTCGCGCTTGTGGTAGCGCTGCGTCGACGCGATCATGCAGAGGGCGCAGTCGTACTCGCCCTGGAGGACGCGCACCGTGTAGGTGAAGCGTGGCATCCGGGCCGCCACCTGGCGCACGGTGTGCGTGCGGGCAAGCTGCAAGTCCGTCTTGATGATGGTCTCTAGGCGATGAGAGCCCCGGTCGAGGGCCTCGTCAAAGTCGACATCGTCGCCCAGGGCGGCGCGCATCTCTTTGAACGGCCGCTCGTACACGTCGGTGGGGTCGACGCCCCGGAGGGCGGTGCCAGTGACCTCGTCGAGGTCCAGCGACACCCGCCGGGAGCCTCCGTCAACGTCCCTGTAAAGCTGCTCCAGATAGGAGGCTGTCAGGTTCGCCACCTGGCGCTCCCCAGCCAGGACGACCGGAAGTGCCTGACGCTGGAAGCGCTGTATGTCGGCGTCGCGCCACGAGCCGAGCCCACGAAAGGCCCGGCTCGCTCGCCCCAGGACGGACGTCCAGACGCCGCGGACAGCAGAGCCGTACCGCTCGTCAAGCCGCGACGGGGTCATTGTCCTCCGCCCCGCGCGATATCACGGTGCGCCGGTCACGTCCCGTACGACGACCGTCGAGCGACGTAGGCGGCGGGGCCGTCGGGTCAAGCGCCGTCTGAGCGTTCAGCGCGTCGGCCGCCCGATCGATCTCCATGCGGGATATCTGCGTCGGGGTGTAGCCCATGTCCTCCATGCGCTGACGCCACGGAACGCCGGCAGCCTGCTTCTTCACGGCTGCGTCGGCCATCTCCGCCATGGAACGGGACTCCGGGTCACGCCAGATGGTCTCAGCGGCGAAGCTCGTCGACTTCGTCTCGTCGCCCAGGACGCGGAATGCGAGCCTCATGGTCTGCTCCCAGGACTCACCGAAGGAGCGCTGACGGTCGCGCACCTTCGAGATCAGGCCTGTCTCAGCCGCCTTCAAAGCGTCGCCACTCACGTTGACAACGGCCCCGATGAGGTAGTGCGGAGGCGTCCGAGAGATGGCGGCAAGATCCTGCACCGCAGCTTGTACGGCCGCGACATAGGGCTTCAGGTCTGTCGCAGCGAACTCGCCGAACTCGACGTCGGAGTCATCCGTCGTCCAGAGCCGACGAATGTCGAGTTGGAAGGGCTCGATGGGCTTACCGGTGACCGGGTCTTCCCCAACCTCCAGACCGGCGGCCCAGCGCTGCCGGAAGGCCCCGTACTTCATCGCAGCCAGGAGATTAATCAGGCTGAGATTGATCCGGTTCTGAATGCTAAGGGCGTCCTCGTGCTCAGCGAAACCGGTCAGGCGCCGGTTACGGCGGTTGATGAAGGGGACGAGCGGGACAACCTCCAGATCGTTCGGCCGCTCGCCGTCGGAGGCGTCAGGCAGGACCATCGCGTCCCAGCCGCGCAGTTCGGCGGCACGTCCGGAGAAGGAGACAAGGTCGGTCTCTGACACGAAGTCATAGATGCGGTCCGGCGTCCACAACGTGGCCCGGGTGTTTCCGGTCCAGTCGTCGCGCCAGAGCTTCAGGCCCGCAGCAAGCTTCCGTCGGCTCCCTTGGACGTGCTCCACGGCCACCTGGCGGGGTGTCTCGTGCGTGATGGCGGGACGTCCGTCGTCGCCCCGCTCGACGAGAGCGAAAGCCCTTCGCTGACTTAGCGCACCGTAGTGGATCAGGTCCGCGTCCGCGTCGAGACTGTTCTCCTGCCAGATGCGGTTGGCTTCGGTGTCAGCCTTGCGGACGTCCTCACTGTCGTTGTCCGGATCGCCGAAGCGGAAGCCGTCGACATGCATACGCTCCGTCGGGGAGTCGAGGACGAGAGCCGTCCAGTTGGTACGCGCGTCCTTCATCCATTCGCGCGCCTCGCGCGGGTCAACGCCAAGCACGTGGGGGACGGGCGGGCGTCCCTCGGCGAAGTCGCGGAGGGTGTCGAGCCCCGGGGTCGTCTCGCCGTAGAAGTCGGTGACGTCCTCCCGCTCGTCAAGGAGCTTCTTACCGAGGCGCTGAAGCCACCATCCGGGAGACTCCACCTTCGATGCATCGATAGGCACTTACGGACCTCCCTCAGAAGGCGACTAGGCGACCGGTCTTCTTTTTGCGCTTCGTGATTCCTGCGGCAACCGCATCGGCCCGGCACTCGTAAGCGAGTGTTGCGGCCATGGCGGCGTCGATCTTCTTCGGCGACTTCGGGTGTTCCTTGCCAATGCCCATGTGGTTGCGGCCCAGCGGCCGACGCTTCGCGTTCAGGACATGCCGCGTGAGCGTGGCGCCCAGCCGTGACCAGTCCGACTCGTCGTCCTCAGCCTTGGCGGTGCCGGCGAAAGAAAGCGCCCTGTCGTCGACGGCCTCGATAAATCGGTCTAGGGCGTGCTCCATAGCCGTCGGTCGGTTCGTCCACCACTCCAACGGACGCGCCTGCGTGGCGCTGATCTGGAGCCCTTCGGCGTACTCCGACGTCCACTTGTCCACGTAGTCCTGCCAGTGCGGCGGGTCGCAGTAGAAGCCGCAGACCTCGTACCGGTCGAAGGCGCGAGCAACGGCGTTGTCCACCGCCTCGCGGTCGACTTGCCAGCCCTCCCCCGCTACGCCTTCCGGCTTCTCCCAGACCCCGAGGAGCTGGAGATGACCGTCAGAGACGCGGCAGGCGACGAGCGCCGTGGCGTCGTCCCGAATCGAGCCGTCAAAGCCCAGGGTGACGAGGTCACCGGACTGGAGCTGCTCCGGTCGACGACAAACTTCCCAGGCGTCCGGCTCCATCCACGCATCGGAGCTACTCGTCCGGGAGTTCAGGAAGTACCGCTTACCGTCGGCGCTGTCATTGCGGAGGTCGTAGAAGTCGTCGACGAGCGTTTCGAGGTCCATCCACTCCATGGCGTCGCCATAGGAGTCGATGAGGGCCGCGCGAAGTTCGTTCTCGTCCTTCAGGTTCTTGCAGACGCCGTAGCGGTGGTCGTAGAGGAGACGAGCGCGACCGCGCTTCTTCTTCCCCTCGCGGATGGCCTCCGCTTCCTCGTACGTGCGCTCAGCAACGGAGTCTTGCCCAGGGGCAAACATGGTCGTTGTTTCGAGGTACCACGTGCCCGCGCCCTTCTTCCGCTTGCGGAGGTTACGGGTAACCGTCGCGTACATCCTGCGGAGTTCGGGAGTGTTGTACAGGTGCGTTTCGTCGAAGCAAACCCACGTTTCCTTGCCGCCGTCCTTCGAGGAACTGGAGGCGGTCGACGGGGTGATTTCCCCGCCGTCAGGAAGGTTGATCTTGGTAAGGCCCGGGTCGACTCCCGGAATCTGACTTAGCGGCGACGCCTCGTCGGTCAAGTTGAAGTAGATGGTGTCGTAGACGTTGCCGGTCTGGCCCTCCTCCGTCGCCATGATGCGGAGGTACGGGACCTTGACCGGCCGGCCCATCGGCTCGCCGGGCTCGTAGACGTACTCGAAACCCAGGCCCCATGGATCGCGGTAGACCTCTCCACCCTCAGCCCAGCCGGCAAAGCGGCAGGGGCCGAAGGCTTCGAAGAGGCCGATACGAGCGCCGAGTCCGCTCTTGTCACAGCCCTTGGGGCGGGAGAAGAAGGCGGAGTCGTACAGCATCTTCCCGGCGTGGTCGTCGACCGCGTAACAGTCCACGACGAAACCCGTGTACTCGTCACCGTGTCGTACGGGCTCGCCCTGGACGTCGCCGGGGCCGTGCACGACGAAGTACTCCATCCACGCGACCGCCATCCACCCGAGAGCGCGGGAGCGGTCATGACCGGGGGCGCGCACGGTGACGTGCGGCACTGGTCTCCTAGCCGGTCAGGCGCGCCCTGCGCGAGTTGATGTCGATCGCACCGCCGGGGTGCTGTACGTGCGGCTGGGGGCGCGCCATTGGGTTGTCGACCTTCAGCTTCAGACGCGCTCTGTCCTCCGGCGTAGCACCGAACTTGGCGGCACGGAGACGCACTTCGGAGGCGAACTCCCAGCGGCCCTTCGCCCACATGGTGTGGTGCATCAGGGCAGTGTCTATGAGGAAGTCCCAGTCGGTAGCCACGAAGGTCTGAGCCATCGGCGACGTGCGCCAGGACTCCCACCACGCAACGGTCCGCGGATGCCACTCAACGACCTCGCCGGTCTTCTCGTCGACGCCCAGGACGCCGTCAGGGAGATCCGGCCCGCGGAGTTCGTCGTCGGGGGTGAGCGTCGTCTCCGGCTCCGTGGCGTTGCGCCGGCGGCGCCTCGATGGGTCCTTGGGGGCGGGGCCTCGTCCGGCCATCGGGTCCTCCTTCTGCTCCGCCAGATAGTGGTAAGGTCGTTGGACGTATAGCGGACATGAAGGGGCCCTTCGGGACCCCGGAAAAGTGGGAGCGAACCTGTCCGGCCAGGGACGCACCCGACTCGCGCCCATATCATTTACTGATTAAAAATACCTAGCTTTAGAGTCGAGATTCGCTCGGGGCGTCCGTAAATCGACGCCTCCGCCGGGGCGCTTCTCGGTTTCGATCACATGAAGTTCATGTGTGGTCGGGCCGAGTGCGCCCATGCCAAGGCCCGGCCACCCGGCATGGAGGGCCAGGAATCAATGGGGATCTTCGCGTGGGCCGCCGCAGTGTTGATCATCGTCGGCCATAGCGGGCGAATTCTGAACGGAATTCTCGATCGGGTGCCCGAGCTGTGCAAAAAGGCCACCCGTGCGGTCCGCGCCGTGCGGGATCTCCGGGACGAGATCAGGAAGCGACCCGGGAGTTAGCGAGCCGTCAGCCCAGCAACCATCGCGGAAAGGTCCGCAAGAATTGACGGGGTGTCGCCATGTCGGCGCCCCGTCATTGCGATGTACCGGCCCGTGCCGTAGATCTCTACGGCGGTACCGTCGGGCCGCCGGAGCTTCCGTCCCTGCCGGACGTCAGCGCGGCCCCAGATGTGCAGGCCGTCGCCGGACGGGGACACCTCTACGTAGGTGGCGCCCGCGTCGCGCACGATGGCTGCGGCCCACGGCGCCAGGTGGCCCGTGAGCGGGTTCAAGCAGTGGTCCAGGTCGAGACAAACAATGTCGTCGACGTCCGAGAGGACGAAGCCCAGACCGACACCGGCCGACGATGCGGCGGCGTCCTTGTGCGTGCTCCACGTCCGCGGGTCCGTCGACGACGCTGCCATGCCGGCTGACGTCAATGGGACCTTCTTCGCGTCGCGTCGGACCCACCTGTCGCGGGTCGTCAGCTCACGGGGAGTCGCGTCCTTCTTTGCCGCACGGTGGGCGGCGACACGGCAGCGGGTGGAGCAGAACCGGGCACGGTGTGAGTGCCGCGCTCCGAGGTGCTCCGGGCACCACTCGCAGTTCCGTGTGTTCATGAGGTACATCCTACGGGGCGTGTAACGGTAAAACAAGCCCTGACCTGGGGTGATGCAGAAGTCTGTGATCGCGGAGCCCTGAGCGCCCGTCTCCCGCTTCGGGGTTCGGATCAGCCCGGTACGCCGGCGTTCGGCCCTCCAGGGGGGCGCCTGCGGACGCCTCGGCCACTTCCCCCAGACCCGTACAGACAGCGAGGCCCAGCACCTCTTCGGTGTGGGGATCTTCCGGCAGGGGGTCACCCCCCTGGTTGATCTTGGTCCGGGCGGGGCTATTCGATCTTCAAACTGAAGCCAGCCCGGGGGGCCCTGCGCTCGCTGTTGGCGTGCTCGCCCCGGACCTCCAGCCGGCTGGGCACGAGCTTGATCGTCACCGTCGTGCAGCTCTGGTCTGTTCCGATGTTGACCTTCGGAGCGGCGGCGAGCCGACCAACGTCGACGCCATTGACGAGGACACGCGTAACGCTCACGCCGTCCTCACCCGTGTCGTCGGCCTCCTCCAGCACCACGTGGGCACCGCTCACGCCTACTCCTCCAGGGCCGGATGTGTCGACTTCGGGCGATCGATTCGAACGCGCGTGAGAGCCGCTGCTCTGCCTCCCTCACTCGCGCTCTTCCTGGCGTGGCACCAGGCGCACAGTGCACGCAGGTTCGCCATGCTGTGATCGTCCCCGGGCTCGATGTGGTCCACGTCGGTGGCTTCTGCGCCGCACAGTCGACCGTCAGAGAACGGCATCTGACACGCACCCTTGTCTCTGCGCAGGACACGGCGTCGCAGGACAGACCAGTTCGACGGAAGGCGACGTCTACGCGTGCTTCCTTCCCACGCCACTACTTCGGCGCACCCTTGAGCCGACGACGCATCTCCGTCGGGACGCGGAAGACTGCGACTGCGTAGCCGAACGCGCCACCGCTGATGCCGATAGCCGTCCGCCAGGAACCCCCGACAGGGCCGATTCCCCAGCGCCGGGTACGCATTCGGTAGACCATCACTTCCACGCCCGCGACGGCTGCCAGCCCGACCACCAGCGGCAGGCAGCCGAGCGCCAGCAACACCACACCCATTCGTCCTCCGCTTCCTGCGCCGATGTCTTACGCTGACGTCTCCGTGCGGCCAGGGGAGGCCGCTGACTCAGGGGGGATGCGCTGTGCGCACCTACATCCGCCGTGCCGTACTGCCGGCCGTCGCCGTATCGCTACTCCTGCTGTCCGGATGCTCGTCGGGCGACTCTGCCGCCGACCCGGTGCAGCCACCCGCGTCCGAAGTGCCGATCGACCCTGCGGACCTACCGTCGGAAGAGCCGCCCTCGTCGCCTCCATCCGCCCCCGCGCCCGTCGTGAAGGTCGGGGAGACGAAGACGTGGGACTACGGGGACACCGACGACACCGGAGAGAACTACCGGGTGACATCGAAGATGTCCGTGACCGTGGTCAGTGCCCGGTACGTGACACCGGAAGAGATCGACAGCAAGCCGGAGCACGGCCAGTTCGTCGAACTGACGCTGACGCTGAAGAACGTCGGCGAGGGCCCGGCAGAGGTCATGCTCTACGGGATGATGAAGTGGGAGGACGACACCCACGCCGCGCAGGACGCTACGACTCTGGAAGGGGTCGGAGACGGCCCGTCTCTCGACACGCTGTACAAGCCCGGCCAGTCCGTCACGGGAAAGGTCGTACTCGACGTCGCCGCCAAGGGCGGGATCGTGAGCTACGTGGGGACACACGACCCGAACGCAGATGCGGCGTTCGTGGTGGAGCTGCCGTCCTCCTGACACACGTCAGCCCCGCTCCCGGGAACGTGCCTCCGGGGCGGGGCGTGTCTGTGTCGGGACGGCAGGGATCGAACCTGCGCTCTCCCGCTCCCAAAGCGGGCGCCGTACCTCTTGGCTACGTCCCGTCGACGTCACGGCGGGATTCGAACCCGCGATTCCACCGCCGACTGGACTTCCCGGCGCGCGTGTACTGCCTCACACCGCGTGACGTCTTGTCCCTGGCCGTGGAATCGAACCACGCTAGCCGTTGCCGGCGCAGGCTTTACAGGCCCGCTTGCGTCCCAGCGCTCCAGGGTTGTGTACCGCACGAGGGATTCGAACCCCCAACCTCCTGGACCTGAGCCAGGCGCCTCTACCAAGTTGGGCCAGTGCGGCTAGCCACCCACCGTCAGAGCCGACCTGACGTTGCGTGGGTGCGCGCCGATTCTCGCGGGCCTCGATGTCCCGCCCACCTCGTCATAGGCGCCAGGGTGGGTGCCGCCGTGGCATGCCCCGAGGCGGCTTCGGGCAGGGGCGTAGGGCGACTCTGTGAGCCTGTCCGGCATCGAACCGGAGCAGCTACCTGACCCCACACGGTCACAGGCTCGCGTCCGGACCGTGAGGCCCGGGTGTTGGCCGTCGCGGACGTCGTCCCGCGGCCTCTGTGCGCGGCAAGTAGCCCCGTTCCCGGCGCCTCGCGCTACAGCCGTGGGCCCGGGAGGACTCGAACCTCCGCCCTCAGCATCCGTAGTGCTGCGCTCTATCCAACTGAGCTACGGGTCCATGTGACGAGCCGTTGCGGACGGGATTTGAACCCGTGACAGACCCTTCAGTGACCCAGCGGGTTTGTCGGGTTGCTCTGCCTGACTGAGCTACCGCGCAAGCGTGCGCATCGCTCCGGCTCGTCCTCCCCGTCCGCGTCTGCGTGCCGACCCTCGCGAGATCCGGCGCACGCTGCCTGACGGACGGGAAACCTAAGACGGCCGGGGCCGCTGCAACCACGCTTCAACCCGGAGGAGAGTGCGGGGAGCACGGGAGCGGCGCCGGCCGTCAGGACAGGAGCGGGGCCATACGCCAGTCGCTACGGCTCGCCAAACTGCCTGTCTACTCTTGTTATGTCGTAAGGTGATAGTTTTCGACTAAGTACATGCATCCGCCACGTATTCAGCCGCCCGGACAAGCCTCCCCGCATCCTCGCCGAAGCGCTGCACCCCCAGGACGCAGCTCAGACACAACAGCCCGCGTACGCACCGACCGCACGTCGGCACTTCAGGGCAGCACGCGCGGTCCCGGTCGACGGACAGCGTGCGCTTGCCGGGTGACCGGCGACAGACGGCGCAGGCTCCGCCCTGAGCCTCCACCATCTCCGCGTACTGCGCATCGGTGAGCCGGTACTTCGGCCACCTCCTTCCCCGTCGCCCCGGCGGAGGCTCGACAACGTCACGGGGTGGTCGAGCGTTCCAGGCCGTCAGGTACGCAGCAGTCTCCCGGAGCGCCGTCGGGGAGCCCTGGAACCGCCCTAGTCCGGTGATGCAGTCCGCGCACAGCAGCCCGCGTACGCACCGACCGCAGGCCGTGGCCGTCGGGCAGCATCGCGGATCATGGTCGACCGCGAGCGCCTGGCCGCCCGCCGGGGGACGTCTGCAAACGACACAGGCGCCCCCCTGAGCCTCTATCAGCGCCTCGTATTGATCTCGGGACACGTGATGCCTCACGAGCCGCGTACAGGCCGCACAGCGGCTCTGAAGGCCGTCAGGGCGGACAGTGGACGGGGCGAACTCCACGGGCCGCTTCCACGCCCGGCAGCGGGTGCACAGCTTGCGTCCGTGGGGGTCACGGCGCACCCCCTCCCCCGGGAGCGTGCGGCCCACGCGGCTGCTCTTGAACGTCGTACGGGCCGCAGGGCGCGCCAGACTCCGCCCGAGCCGCCCCAAAGCGTGCCGGGGGCACCACTGGCCAGCGATCACGGCCGTGTCCGCACAGCCGCCCTGGCGGCACGTCAGCCGCCCCTCTTCCCCATCCGCGCCGGCCATCGACACCACCTCCTACCTGTGTGGTGTCGTAATCGCGGCGGGATGTGACGGCGGTCGTCGCAGGGGTCCGCCCCGTCCTCCGCGGAGGCCCGTGGACAGAGTGAGTGCCAAAGTGTCGAACTAACCACCCTTTTCACTTTCTCTCTAACGCGTGTAGAGAAAAATGAAAACAGGGGGTTAGTTCGACACTTTGGCACTCGGTTTGGCACCTCTCGCTACCGTGAGCGACATGCGAGCCCATCTGGTCACTCACCGCTACCCGCGACCCGGGTGGAGGCGGAGGGGGCTCCGATCGACGAAGGCCCCTCCGCCCCGGACGCCCGGCGATTCGTTACGGCCCCGCTACCTAAGAGCGCTCCTGCGCCAGCACGTCATCCAACGCATCCTGAGCCAAGTCGACGTGATCCGGCGTCTCGAACGACGCCGTGAGCCGCTTGCGGACGTCGCGCGCGCCCCGGTACGTCTCTCCGACCGATACACGGAGACCGACGTCTAGGAGCATCTTCCGGCGCCCGCGAATGTCCGCCTGCCCTTTCGCCTGACGCCAGGCGTCGCCGTACGTCACACCGGTCCGGACCTCCTCCGTACGAGCCGGGACTACCGGTTGCAGCTTGAGCCGCTCCAGCTTGTCGGAACGCCCTTGGATCTGACGGCCGACGGCGTCGGCAGCAGCGCCGCGGAGGTTGGCGAGCTGGCCGGCGAGCGTCTCGATATCGCCCTCAAGCTCTGCGATCTCGTCTCGGTGGTCGACGCCGGGGACGGTGACGATCTCCACCAGTTCAAAGCGGCTCAGGGCGTCGAGGAACGCCTCCTCGACGAAGTCGTCAACCGGGTCCGCGGTGACGTACGCGGGCTTGTGGCACGCCCGCCCATGCGCTCGCGCTGCGCAGCGGTACTGCCGCTTGGCGCTCCGCCGCTCTCCGGCGCTGATCCATCCTTGGTACAGCTTGCCGCCGCACGAGCCGCAGAAGAGGACGCCGAGGAGCGGGTGTGCGTCGCTCTTGGGGCGACGGCCGGGGTTGTCCCGGGAGTCCATCTCTTCCTGAAGGCGCCTCCACGTCTCGTCGTCGACAAGGGCGGGTCCCAGCCTCACCGGCTCTCCGGTTTCGTCCCGCACGGGCTCAGTGCCCTTCATGAGCCTTCCCCGCAGCGACGGATGACGCAGAAAGGTACTCACCATTCCTGGATTCCACCGGAGCGCCGGGTTCTCCTCTCCTGGGGGAGTCATCATCGCCCGGCGATGGTTGGCAGGCGTCTTTCCGGGGTGCTTCTCGTTCAGCCACGCAGTGACGGCGTGGTATGACGCACCGTCAATGACCAGCGTGACCATGTCGCCGATGATCTCGGCGGTCTCGTCGTGGCGCCCCAGCCACCATCCCTCCTTCTCCTCGGGGTGGGGTACGGGAACCCTCCCGAAGGGAATGCGTCCCCCACCCCACCGGCCAACAGACCGGAGGTACTCGGCCGCTCCCTGAGTTCGCTCCTCAATGGCCTGTACTTCCATTTGCGCTGCGAACGCCAGAATCATGAGAATCAGCTCTGACATGGGCGACGTCATGTCGAGTTCGAGCCGTCCTCCGCCCGGTCCCTCCGCGAAGATCAGTCGCTTTTTGTGGTCCCTGGCCCAGCCCGCGAGCCACGCCATATCCCGCATACTGCGAACGGCCCTGTCGAGCCGCCACCATGCGATAGCGTCGAATTCGTCAGCTCGATCGAACCACGGGCCCAGTCCTGGGCGGTCTTCCGGAGATACCTTCGCCGCACTGACGTCCGGGTCGTCAGCCCATGCGATGACCTTTCCTCCGATGGATGCTGTTACGTCAGTGACGGCCCTCCCCTGTCGCTCAAACGATGTCGAGTTGTCCCTGACGCGGGACAGTCGTCGAGCGCCCAACACGCGTGTCTGCATGGGCTGGAGTATACCTACGCAGGTATCCGTCGTAGGGATTGTCGTACTGGATCCATTCCTTGCCGCGCAGGGCGTGCGCGACGGGGGACTTGATCCGCCCGGCGAACTCCATCACCTCGGCGTGCGCCCCGGCGGTGCCGCTGCCGCAGAACAGGGTGACCTTCCCGGCCTCGTCGATCATCCGGACCAGCCGGTCGAGGTCCGCGTCGCCGGGGCGGACGGTGGGCCGCGAGGTGACCAGGGCGGTGTCGGTGGTCTTCTCCGGGGCGGGCTCGGCGGCGATGTCACCGGGCAGGGAGACGACGCTGACGCCGCCCCGGCCGACGGCGTGCTGGATGGCGGTCCGCAGCAGCCGGGGCATCTGCCGGGCGTTGGAGATCAGCTCGCTGTAGTGGCTGCACTCGCGGAAGAGCTGGTCGGGGTGCGTCTCCTGGAAGTACCCGAGGCCGATCTCGCTGGACGGGATCTGCGAGGCGAGGGCTAGCACCGGGGCCATGGAGCGGTGCGCGTCGTACAGCCCGTTGATGAGGTGCAGGTTGCCGGGGCCGCAGGAGCCGGCGCAGGCCGCGAGCCTCCCGGTGATCTGCGCCTCCGCCCCGGCGGCGAAGGCGGCGGTCTCCTCGTGCCGCACGTGCACCCAGTCGATGCCGGAGTGCCGGCGCACGGCGTCCACCACCGGGTTGAGGCTGTCCCCGACCACGCCGTAGAGCCGTTCGACCCCGGCGCGGGCGAGGATGTCGACGAACTGTTCCGCGACGTTCTGTTTGGCCATGCGTCTAGCTATGGCACACCCGGCGGCCTCACGCCTCCCAAAGAGCGGCGGCGGTCCGGTCGTCCGCGTAGCCCTTGACCCGGACCCCGGCATCGGCGAGGAACCCGGCCAGGCCCGGCGGCCCGGGGGCGGACCACCTGCGGGCGAGGAGTGCGCCCAGCTCCGGTTCGTCCAGCAGCGGCTCGGCGAGGCCCCGGGTGCAGAGCAGCAGCACATCACCCGGTCGGGCCAGGCAGTCCCGGAAGCGGAAGGGCGCGCGGGGCGGTCCGGCGGGGGCCGGGCCGTCCGGGGCCGGGGGCGCGGGGAGGCCCGGTTCCCCGGCGGGCCGGTCCCTCCCGCCGGGTCGCGGGGACGCCGGGCCCGGGGCACCGCCGCTGCCGCCGGGGCGGGGCTCCAGGTCGTGCCAGGCACCGTCGCGGAGCCGGAGCAGCCCGCCGGGGCCGACCCCGAAGAAGACCCGGGTGCGGCAGCCGGGGTCGGCGGGGAGCAGCAGGCAGCGCAGCCCGGCGGTGTACTCCTCGGGCGAGAGCCCCTGTTCGGCGGCTCGGGCGCGGAGCCGGCCGAGGCCGCGGTCGGTCAGCCGGTGCAGCCCGGCCCGGAGGTCGCCGCGGTGGCCGGCGCGCAGGTCCGCCGAGAGCCGCGGGTGGCTGCGGCCGACGGCCTCGGCGATCAGCAGGCACGCCTCGGCCGCCGCGCGGTGCGCCCCGGCGGCGGCGCGGGCGCCGGTCGCCATCGCGACCAGCAGCAGCGCGTCGTCCCCGGTGCCGAAGCGGGCGGTGAGCAGGGCGTCGCGGCGCGGGTCGCCCCGGTACCGGGCGGAGTCCCCGCGCACCGAGACGGCGCGCAGCGTGCACGTCCCGTACCGGGCGCCGTCGAGCACGGTGTCGGACACGAGCCCGCCGAGGTCCTCCGGATCGGCGGGGGGCAGGGCGGTGGGCTCGGCCTCGTACGTGGGCGGCCGGGACCCGACGTACGCGGGCACGCTCCCCTCCCCACCGGCCCGCTCCCCCGGTGGCGTACGCGGGAACGGGGACGGTGCCGGGGGAACGTCTCCCGGGTCACCGAAGCCGACGGGAGGGGCCGGGGGCCCGTCGCCGGGGGCGGTGCGCGGGGCCGCCGCCCGGGGGACGGCACCCTGCCGGGAGGAGTCCGGGTCCTCGGGGAGGCGTTCGGGGGACGTGGTGTCCCCGTCGGGGTTCTCCTCCAGGGGCGCGGAGGGCTCACCGGGGGTGTACGGGACGGACGGGGCGGTCCCTGCGTGGGGGGACTCCCGTAGGGGCGGGGGCGCCGCTTCCCCTGCGGCGTCGGTGGTCGGGGCCGGACCTTCGGGGACGTCCTTCCGGGACGGCGCCGGTGCACCGGGGGCATCCCGTACGGGCAGCGGGGGGACCGCGCCGACGTCGTTACCGACACCGTCGCCATCGCCGGCACCGTCGCCGTCGCCGGGCGGGGGCGACTCCTCGGGGGCGGTCCGGGAAGCCCCGGAGACCTCTGGCCGGGGACCCTTCCGGGCCCGGGGATCGGTCCCCGTAGGGGCGGGGGGCGCGGAGCGCGGGTCGGCGCGCCCGCCGGCGAAGGTCACCGGGGCTCCCGGGGCGCCCGATGGCGGCTCCCAGGGGGCGCGCGGCCGTATCGCGGTGGTCTCCGCGGCACCGGCCGCCCCGGTCCCGGCCTGGTCGCCCCGGCCCGGGTCACCCTGATCCTGGTCGCCCCGGCCCGGGTCCCGGCCGCCGTCCGGCCGCCCCGGGTCCGGCCCGCCGGGTTCCGTGTCCGTGCGCGGGCCCACGCCCGAGAAGGTGACCGGGACGGCGGGCAGACCCGACGGCGGCTCCCAGGGCGCGCGGAGCGCGGAGCGGGGCTGCGGAGCGGGGCCCCGGGAAGCCGTCCCGCCCGGCGGTTCGCTCTGCGGCGCGGGGCCCCGGGGAGCCGCTCCGCCCGGCGGTTCGTCGAGCGCGGGCGTGGCACCACTGGACGCGGGGATTACGGGCGCGGAAGTGCCGGGCCCGGCTCCGGTCTCCTGCCCGGAGCCGGGTCCGTCGGCCGGGGCCCTCGGATCGCGAGCGGGAGACACCTCCGCGGGGAACCAGGGCTCACGGCCCGGCACCCCGTCCTCGCCCACCGGAACACTGTCGCCCGGGGCCGTCACGTCGGGGGCCGGGGACACCGCCGCACGGAACCACGGCTCCGCACCCGGCGCCCGCCCCTCGCCCTCGCCCGCACCCGCCGGGGGTCCGTCGCCCAGGGGCACCACTCCCGGGGACGGCGACACCTCCGTACCGAACCAGGGCTCACCGCCCGGCACCCCGTCCCCGCCCACCGGGACTCCGTCGTCCGGAGCCACCGCGTCCGAGGCGGACGGGGACACCGCCGCACGGAACCACGGCTCCGCACCGGGCGCACCGTCGTCCTTGCCCGGCGGGGGCGTCCCGCGCCGGGTCGTCGTATCGGGCGCCGCCGGGTCGGCGCCGTCCGTCGTCGGCGCCGCGCGAGGGGTGTTGCCCTCGGCCCCCGGAGTTTCGGCTGATGTCCCGGCGCCCGGTGGTTCCGACCGGGGCCCGGCCCCCTCCGACCGCGCTTCCGGGGCCCGCTCCCCCTCCGGGCGGGACGTGGGGCCGTCCTCCGGTGCCGTCGGGTCGGGGGCGGCCGGGAGCGTCCCGGGCGGGAACGACCAGCCGCCGACCGTCTCCTCCTCGTCCCACGGCCACAGCGGGCCCGACGGAGACGCAGCCGCTCCGGAGGCCGTGGGCGCGACGGCGGGCTCCTCCCCCGCGCCGCCGCCCGGGGACGCCTCCCCGCCCGGGGCCGACGGCCGCACACCGTCACCGTCCGGGCGTGGCCGGGGCGGCTCCTCCGGCTCCCACCACGCACGCGCCGACGGCGGCGCACCGCCACTCGCGCCCGATGCGTCGCCGCCGGGGTCCCGCGCCTCCGCTCCGGGGTCCGGCGCCCTCTCGTCCGGCCCCTCGTGCCGCCGGTCCGCCGCGGCCGCCGGCCCCGCCGCACCCTTCGTCCCCGGATCCGCCCCCTCACCGGACCCCGGCACCGGCGACTGCGCGCCGCGCACCCACAGACCCGCGCCCCTCCGCGCCGCACCCGCACCGCCCGGCCGCGTATCCGGCCCCGCGTCCCGGGCCGCGTCCGCGCCGGGACGCCCCTCCTCCGCGCCGGACCGCCCGTCGTCCGCGTCCCCGCCCTCGGCGGTCCCCGTCGCCCCGGCGTCCGGTACCGTCCTCGTGCCCCGGACCGTGTCCACGGCCGACGTGAAGCGGTCGTCCAGGGAGTCGGGGGCCCGGGAAGGACCCGTGTCGTCGGCGGAGTCGTCGTACAACCGCGCCCACCAGTCGCCGCCGGAACCGGTGGACCTTCCCCCCTGCTGGCTCATGGCCCCGATTGTCACCCCGGGCGCCATAGGAAAACGGGGCATTCGGAAAATCGCACGGACGGCACGGCGCAGGACCGTCGGGCGGCGGCTCCGGGGCGTGGCGGACATGAGCGTGCGCCGGTGCCGCGGTCCGTACGGGTGCGTGCCAACTCCTCAGTCATTACAGTGGGGTTCGAGCCGGGCACGGGGGCGGGACGGATGACCATGCGGGCGCAGCCGGGCGGCCAGGAGCAGCCCTTCATCAGCAACACCGTGGTGGACAGCACCATCGAGTACCTCGTCCAGGTCGGCGTGCTCCACGGCGACCTGAACCTCAGCGTCCGGGTCGCGGCGCCGCCCGGTGTGTCCCCGCTCGCCGAGGCCGAGCGCGGGCTGACGGCGAGTCTGCTCTACCAGTGGCGGGCCGAGGCCGACGCCTGGCACATGAACGATCCGTGGCCGATGCCCGTGCAGTGGCGGACCTGGAGTGAGCCGACGCCCGCGTCGGCGGCCCCGCCGCCGGGGCCCGTCTGGGCCGACACCGGCGGCGGACGGACCATGGCCGACGCCCTGCTGCATCTGGAGAACCGCCGTCTGGTGGTGCTCGGTTCGGCCGGTTCCGGCAAGACCGTGTTCACCGTCCTGCTCGCCCTGGAACTCCTGGCCCGGCGGCTCGGGGAGAGCCCGGAACCGGCGCCCGACCGGCCCGGGTCGCCCATTCCGCTGATGCTGTCCCTGGAGTCCTGGGACACCAGGCGGGCCTCCCTCGACGAGTGGCTGGAGGAGCGGCTGCGACGGGACCACCCGGGTCTGCCCTTCGTGGACGGCGAGCACCCCGCCCGGCTGCTGGTGCGGCAGCGCCGCGTGCTGCCCGTGCTGGACGGGCTGGACGAACTCCCTTACCACCGGCGGGCGGAGGTCTGCGCGGCGCTGGCGAGCGGTCTGGGCGGCATCGCCCGGGCGAGCGGCGGTCCGCTGCTCCGGGGCAGCGGCGCCGTCCTGGTCTCGCGGACCGAGGAGTACCGGCTGCTGCTGGCGGAGGGACACGGCCTGCCCGGCGCCACGACGGTCGAGTCCCGGCCGCTGCCCCCGCTGGAGGCCGCCGACTACCTGGCCGAGGTGGCGGAGAACTCCGGCCGGTCCGACGACTGGCGTCCGCTGGTGCTCGCCCTGCGCCGCGAGCCGGACCGCTTCCCGGCCGCGCGGGCCCTGACCAGCCCGCTGATGGTGTGGCTGACCCGCGAGGCCTACGCGCGTCGGCCCGCCGACCCGGCGGAGCTGGTGGCGCCGGGCGGGTTCCGCAGCCCGGAGGAGGTCGAGACCCACCTCCTCGACCGGATCGTGCACGCCTCGTTCCCGGCGCTGCCGTCGCACCCGGACCGGCGCTACCGGCCGAGGACGTGGAACCCCGACCGGGCACGCGGTTGGCTGTCGTACCTGGCGCGGCTGATGACCCGGCGCGGGGAGGGCGAACTGGCGTGGTGGCGGCTGTCGTCGACGCCCCTGGTCCGGGCGCTCGCCCTGCCGGCGCTCCTCGGCGTCGGCGTCCTGGTCTCCTTCGCCGTCTCCGCCGCGACGCCGGGCCTGGCCCCCGGCCCCTTCCTGAGCGAGCTGAGCGTGACCGCCCCGCTGCTCGGCGGCGTCACCTACTCGCTGGTGGGCCGCACCATGACGCAGCACTGGTACGGGCACCCGCTGGGCGAGCCCCGGCGCACGGCCGATCCCTTCCGGTTCCTCGCGGCCCTCCGCTCCGTCGAACGGCACTCCAAGGTGGGGCCGGCGCTGCGTCTCGTGGTCCTGCTCGCCGGTCCCGCGCTCGTCGTGGGGCTCCTCGCGATGTACTTCCTCGGCGGGCACGACCATGTCCTGCTGCTGTTCTCGGTGGGCGTGGTCCTCCCGGCCGTGACGATGATCGTCCTGGCCGCGCCCGCCGACGTCGTGGACGCCGCCACCCCCGACGGGCTGCTGCGGGACGAACGGCGCGCGCTGGTCGCCACCGTCACCGTGGTGGCACCGCTGATCGGCCTCGGCACGGCCCTGTTCTGGCGGACCGGGCCGGGGACCTCCGACGGGATCGGGCCCGGAATCACCACCTGGATCGGGGCCTCGGTGACCCTGTTCCTGCTGAGCCCGTGGAGCCGCTGGCTGCTGGCCCGGACGTCGCTCGCCCTCGTGGGGCGGGTGCCCTGGTCGCTGATGCGCTTCCTGGAGGACGCGCGCGCCGCGGGCCTGTTGCAGCGGGCGGGCGGCAGCTACCGCTTCCGTCACCGCCGGTTGCAGGAGCACCTGGCCGGGGGTGCGCGGCCGGACGGCACACCGCCGCCCGTCTCCGGGACCGGGCCGTCCCCGCCCCGGCCACCGGCTCAGCGGCCCCTTCTCCATCCGTCCGCGCGTCCCCCCGTGCGCTCCGGCGGCGGGCCCGGAGGCGTCCCGCTGTTCGGGCCCCCGGCCTTCTCCGTGGAGGACTCGCCGAGCGTCTTCCGGATCCAGGGCCGCTCCCGGCGCCTGCCGATGTTCCACTGGACGCTGATCGGCACGTTCACCGCGGTCATGGCCATCCGGGTGTCCGTCACCGGCCGGCTGCAGGAGGGCGGGACATGGGCCGCGCTGCTGCTCTGGCCCGCCCTGGGCGTCCTGGTCACCCTCGTCGGCCTGCTGCTGCCCGCCCGGCGCATGGAGCTGGAACTCACCGCGGAGGGCGTCCGGTCCTCGGTCGGACGACGGCGGAGCCGGCACGCGTGGTGCCATGTGGAGGACATCGCCGTACGGCGTGTCGTGGCCCACGGCCAGGACGCCCACTTCTACGGACTGCAGGTCCGTCCGACACCGGACGCGCCGAGGGTCGGTCTGCGCTTCCGGCTCGACGGCGGTTGGGCCATGGTCTTCCCACTGGGCCTGACCACCGACATCGACCCTCCGCTGGCCGCGGCCCTCACGCGCTTCGCGGGGCCGCGCTGGCGGCAGGGCGCCCGGACGGGTGCCGACTGACCGCCCGCCGCCGTGGCCGGGTTCCTCCCGGACCGTGCCCGCCGCTGCTCAACCGCCCAGGTGGATGGAGCCGTTGATCTCCCCCGTCTGGATCACGTTCTGCTGCCGGCCGCCGGAGACCGAGTTGTGCACCTCGCCGGATTCGGCCCGGCGCTCGCACGCGTCGGCGGCCCGCCGCCACTCCCGCAGGGCCCGGGCGAACTCCGGGTCCTGCTCCGCGCGCAGCGTCAGCACCTCGACCAGCCGACGGCCCCGCTCGATGCTGCCCGGCTCACGCTCCAGCTCCGTCACCTCGGGCTCGCTGCCGGCCGCTCCCTCCCCGTGCGGGCCGGCGGGCGGCGACCCGTCGTCCGGCGTCCGCCGTCGGACCAGTTCGCGCAGGGACGTCCAGATCTGCTCACCCGCCGCGCCGAACGCACCCCCCGCCAACGCCATCAGCAGTTCCGGTGCGATGGGCACCACGGCAGCCTCCCAAGTCCGGTGCGGGTCCGCCGGAACAAGCGTAGGGGCAACACCCGCCGGACGTCCGCCCCCACGGGAACCATCGCTCGAACAGGGGGCGGAGCGCCACCGGTTCGGCGGTCCCCGGCGGCGGCGCCACGCCCGCGAGGCCGTCGGGCACCGCTTCGACCGGCTCCGGCGTTCCGTGTCGCCGCCGGCCGCTCCGACGGACTCGCCGCGCCACCCGGCAGGACTCCGCCTCGCCGCGCTCGTCCTCCGCCCGGCGAACCCCGCCGGGGTCATGTGTCAGGCTCCGCCCCGCTCGATGTCCCCGAGGAAGGCCGTGAGCGCGGTGCCCAGGATGTCGGGCCGCTCCAGGTGCAGGTCGTGGCCGGTGCCGGGAACGCTCATGGCCAGGGTGACGGGCCCCCGGCGGAGCATCTCGTCGGTCTCCGGCGCGGGGATGAAACCGGACTGGGCCAGGACGACCAGGGTGGGGCACGCGATCCGTGCCCATTCGGTCCCGAAGGAGCGCCGGGCGTTCTCCGCCAGCGAGCGGACCATGACGTCCCGGTCGAAGCGGGGCCACCACCCGTCCTCGCGTTCCTCGAGACCGGCCGCCCAGCCCGCGCCCACCGGTCCGCCGCCGAGGAAGGCGGCCGCCGCTCCGGGCGAGGGGAACGGTGTCGGCCAGGAGTCGAGCCATCGGCCGACGTCCGCGGGGCCGTTCGGGTTCGTGCCGCCGGGGCCCGCCTCGACGAGCACGAGCGCGCGGACGAGCCCGGGATGCGCGGCGGCGGTGAGCAGGGCCGTGTGCCCGCCCAGCGACTGGCCGACCAGGACGGGCCGTCGCAGCGACAGTCGCTCGGACACGGCGACGACGTCGGCGACATGGGCGGCCCGGGAGACGTCCCGGGGGTGGCGTTCGCTGGCGCCGTGCCCCCGCTGGTCGACGGCGACGACCCGGTACCGGGAGTCCAGGCTCCGTGCCAGCGCGTCCCACTCCCCCGCGTGACCGGCCAGGCCGTGCAGCAGCACGAGGGGCTGCCCCGGCCCGCCCCGGTCCCGGCAGACCAGCCGGACACCGTCGCGCACCACCACGCGTTCGGACCACGCCACATCGGCCCCCCGGAAGGATCGGCTGGACCCGATCATGCCGCAACCGTCCCGGCGTCCGGCGAACCGGCCGGGTCCGGAACGGCCCCGGCCGGAGCCGGAGGACCGGCGGGCCGGCCCCCGCCGCGATGTCCGCGCCGGGGGCCGGCCCGCCGGTCCCGGCCACGAGTGCCCCCGGCGGTGCGAGGGGGCCGAGCGGCCCACCCGTCCGCCCGGAACCACCGCACCGTGGCGGCCCGTTGCGCCGACCGGGCCCACGCCTGCCACGCACCCTCACCACGGCGCCCGGTCACGGCCGGGGTCCCGCCCGTGACCGGGCGGGACGGGAGCCGGCGCCTCTCGTTTGGATCACGCCGGGCTCGCGGGGTCCGGCCTGAGCCGAACGGAAGAGCCTAGGCGGCGAGGGTGAGGTTGAGCGCCAGCGCGACGACGAGGTTCGCCGCGGTGGGCGGGTCGACATGGGTGTCCCCGCGGATCGTGAACAGCCGGGAGGCCGCCTCGCAGACGAGGGACGCTATCGCTCCCACGACACCGCCGATCAGCACCAGGAGCCAGACCGGGGTGTCCGCCCAGCGCGCCGAGATCAGCATGACGGCCAGGGCGCCCTGGAGTGTCATGTGGTGCGTCACCGGCATCGGATGCCCGAGGACGAGGAAGAGCAGGGCCGTCGCGGAGATCGCGAAGCCGACGAACATGACCTGGCCCGCCGCCTCGGGGAACATCCTGGCGAGTTCCAGCGTGATCAGCGCGGAGAAGCCGCCGAGGAAGAACCCGAGCACGGTGATGTGGAGGGGCTTCTGCTGCCAGGGCAGCCAGGTGTGCTCCGCCGTGGGCTCGAACTTCCTCCAGCCGGTCAGCCCCTGGCTGTGCGCGCCGATGATGCCCGTCCTGCCGAAGGCCAACCGGACCACGATGCTGGAGGCGATGATGCTGAGCGCGATGGCGTCGACCCGGGTGTCGAGCCACGGTGTGGCGAGGATCGCCTGCTGCAGCACGTAACCGAACACGCCGAACACCGAACCGACGAGGAGCACGTCGGGGCGGCTCAGGCTCACCAGGGGTGTCCCGACGTCCCGTCCGCCTCCCGGGAGGACGCCGATCCGTGCGGCGTAGGCCGCCGCCGCGACACCGCCGGCGAACAGGGTCTGCGGTCCGAAGACCGGTCCCCAGGCGACGACGTCGAGGAAGGTGCCGTCCCCGGTCGCCACCGCGACGGCGATGCCGACGAACAGCCCGAGTCCGAGGAAGACGAACGAGATGAGTCCGCCGATCACGGCTCCCAGGAAGCCTCCGGCCGCGGCCGCCATGATGCCGATGAGCGTGATCTCCACGTCAGTTCTCCTTCTGCTCGACGTCGACCCAGCCGAACGTCCTCGTGACGGCCTTCTTCCAGTCGCCGTACAGGCGCTCGGTGTCGGCCTCGGGCATCTCCGGGCGCCAGCGTCTGCCCTCGGCCCAGTTGTTGACGATGTCCGCCTCGCCGTCCCAGTAGCCGACGGCGATCCCCGCGGCGTAGGCGGCTCCGAGCGCCGTGCTCTCGGCGAGCACGGGCCGGACCACGTCGACGCCGAGCATGTCCGCCTGGAACTGCATGAGCGTCTCGTTGGCGGTCATCCCGCCGTCCACCTTGAGTTCGGCGAGATCGACGCCGGAGTCGGCGTGCATGATGTCGATCAGCTCGCGCGTCTGGTACGCGACCGCTTCGAGGGCGGCCCGGGCGATGTGGCTCCGGTTGACGAAGCGGGTCAGTCCGACGATCGCGCCGCGGGCGTCGGGCCGCCAGTACGGTGCGTAGAGGCCCGAGAAGGCCGGGACGAAGTAGGCCCCGCCATTGTCGGGCACCTTGCGCGCCAGCCACTCGACGTCCTCGGCGTCGGAGAACATCACCAGGTTGTCGCGCAGCCACTGGATCAGTGAGCCGGTGACCGCCGCCGATCCCTCCAGCGCGTACATCGCGGGGGCGTTGCCGATCTTGTACCCGATGGTCGAGAGCAGCCCGTGCTGGGACGCGTGGCGCTGGACACCGGTGTTCATCAGCAGGAAGTTGCCGGTCCCGTAGGTGCTCTTCGCCGAGCCGGGGGTGAAGCACGCCTGTCCGAAGAGGGCGGCCTGCTGGTCGCCCAGGATGCCGGTGAGCGGGACTCCGGGGAGGACGCCGCCCTCCCGTCCATGGCCGTAGAGCTCGGACGACGAGCGGATCTCCGGCAGCATCGCGACGGGCACCCGCATGATCTCGGCGAAGTCGGGCATCCACTCCATGGTGTCGACGTCCATCAGCCAGTTCTGCGTCGCGCAGGTGACGTCCGTGACGTGCACCCCGCCCTTCGTTCCCCCGGTGAGGTTCCAGGCCAGCCAGGTGTCCATCGTGCCGAGCATCAGATCGCCCCGCTCCGCCGCCTCACGCGCGCCGGAGACGTTGTCGAGGATCCATGTCGCACGGTGGATGGACATCGGCGCGCCCTCGGGAAGACCGAGCCGCAGCTTGAAGCCGGTGGCGACCTCCTCGTCCAGCACGATCGGGTACTGCTCGACGCGGCTGTCCTGCCAGACGATCGCGTTGTAGACGGGGACGCCGGTGTGCCGGTCCCAGATGAGGACGGTCGCCCGCTGGGTGGCGATGCCCGCGGCCGCGATGTCCGACGCCTTGATCCCGGCACGGATCGAGGCGGTGGCGATGACCTCCTGGGTGTTCTTCCACACCTGAACGGGATTGTGCTCGACCCAGCCGGGCTTCGGCAGGATCTGGTCGTGCGGAAGCTGGGCCAGCGACACGACCTGGCCCGCGTGGTCGAAGATGACCGCCCGGGTGCTGGTCGTACCGTGGTCGATCGCGATGACGTACTTGCTCACGTAAGGGACTCCTGTTAGGAGGGGGAAGCTCCGGTTCCTCTTCCTGGCGAGCACTGGGCCCGTGGGAAGGATTGGTGTGTGTGGGGGGCCGGTTTGTGGCCGGGTGGTGCGGTGGTGGTGTTTGTGCTGGTGGTGGGGTGGTGCCGCGCGGTGGGGTGGTGTTGGGGGTGCTGTGTTG
>NZ_JBVKAT010000003.1:391969-429135 GCF_055598485.1 Streptomyces sp. NPDC107521 | reverse complement strand
GTTGATAGGCCAGATATGGAAGCACCGTGAGGTGTGGAGTTGACTGGTACTAATAGGCCGAGGGCTTGTCCTCAGTTGCTCGCGTCCACTGTGTTGGTTCTGAAACCACGAACAACCGGCCCCTGATTTTCCGGGGTTTCGGGTTGTGTTTCATAGTGTTTCGGTGGTCATAGCGTAGGGGAAACGCCCGGTTACATTCCGAACCCGGAAGCTAAGCTCTACAGCGCCGATGGTACTGCAGGGGGGACCCTGTGGGAGAGTAGGACGCCGCCGAACAATTGTTGGGGAAAGCCCCGCACCTGATGGTGCGGGGCTTTTCCGCGTTCAGGGCCCTTTTCGCGGAGGGGGCTTCCACCGGGCCACCGTGTTCTCGGTGTTCTCGGCGGTTTCGGCGCTCTCGTTCTTCTTCGCGTTCTCCCGTTCCCCCGGCGCCCGGCCCGCCCGCGGGCCCGCGGACGATGCCTCCGGGGCGGCCGTTCCGCCGCCTCAGAGCCGTCCCGCCGCCTTCAGTTCCAGATAGGCGTCCGCCAGGGCCGGGGGGAGCCGGTCGGGGGTCGCGTCGACGACCACGACCCCGTGCCGGCGGAGCCGCTCGGCGGTGCGGTGGCGGTCCGCCTCGGCCCGGGCGCCCGCCGCGGCCTCGTAGACGGCCTCCGTGCTGCCGCGGGACGCCGCCATCCGGGCGACGAAGGGGTCCGCGACGGCCGCCACCAGGACCGTGTGGCGCCGGGTGAGGCGGGCCAGGACGGGCAGCAGGCCCTCCTCGACCGGCGCCGCGTCGAGCGTCGTGAACAGGACGACGAGGGAACGGCGGGAGGCCGTCCGCAGGGCCGTCACCGTGAGCCCCCGGGCATCGGTCTCCAGCAGCTCGGGCTCCAGCGTCGCCATCGCGTCCACCAGGGACGGCAGCATGTCCCGGGCCGTCCTGCCCTGGACCAGCGCCCGCACCCGGCGGTCGTAGGCGAGCAGGTCGACGCGGTCGCCGGCCCGGGAGGCCAGGGCGGCCAGGAGGAGTGCCGCGTCCATCGAGGCGTCCAGGCGGGGGGCGTCCCCCACCCGGCCCGCCGAGGTGCGGCCGGTGTCCAGGACCAGCAGGATGTGCCGGTCCCGCTCGGGGCGCCAGGTGCGCACCGCCACGGCCGACGTGCGGGCGGTGGCACGCCAGTCGATGGACCGGGTGTCGTCGCCCGGCACGTACTCGCGCAGACTGTCGAACTCGGTGCCCCGACCACGGGTCAGGACGCTGGTGCGGCCGTCGAGTTCACGGAGCCGGGACAGCTTCGACGGCAGGTGCTTGCGGCTGGTGAACGGCGGCAGCACCCGCACCGTCCACGGCACCCGGTGGGTGCCCTGGCGGGCGGCCAGCCCCAGGGGCCCGTAGGAGCGGATCGTGACGCGGTCCGCCCGGCGGTCGCCCCGGCGGGTCGGCCGCAGCCGGGTGACCACGCGGCGGCGTTCACCGGGCGGCACGGCCAGCCGGTGCCGGGAGCCCTCCGTCTCCGTCCCCGGGAGCCAGCTGCTGGGCGGCCAGGCGTCGCGGAGCCGGGCCCGCAGCGGGCGCCCGGACGGATTGGTCACCGTCAGCGTGAGGTCCACCGTCTCGCCCAGCCGGGCGGAGGTGTCACCGGAGCGCTCCAGGAGCAGCCGCCGGACCGGGGCGGCCAGGGCGTAGTCGCAGGCGCACGCCACCGCCAGCGGCGCGTTGACGGCGAGGACGCCGGCCCAGCCCGGGGCCCAGACGCCGACGGGGACCGAGCCCAGGGCCGCGATCAGCGCGGTGCGACCGGTGAGCGCCATCAGCGCGGCACGGGGACGTGGGCGAGGACCGCGTTGATCACGGAGTCCGTGGTGACGCCCTCCATCTCGGCCTCCGGGCGGAGCTGGACGCGGTGCCGGAGCGTCGGCAGGGCCAGGGCCTTCACGTCGTCCGGGGTGACGTAGTCGCGGCCCGTCAGCCAGGCCCAGGCCCGGGACGTGGCGAGCAGGGCGGTGGCGCCGCGCGGCGACACGCCGAGCGCGAGGGACGGCGACTCGCGGGTCGCCCGGCAGATGTCGACCACATAGGCGGTGATCCCCGGGTGGACCGTGGTCGCGGCGACCTCCGCGCGGGCGGCCTCCAGATCGGCCGCGTCCGCCACCGGGCGCACCCCGGCGGCGCGCAGGTCGCGCGGGTCGAAGCCGGTGGCGTGGCGGGTGAGGACGTCGATCTCGTCCTGGCGGGAGGGGAGCGGGACGGTGAGCTTGAGGAGGAAGCGGTCGAGCTGCGCCTCTGGCAGGGGGTAGGTGCCCTCGTACTCGATCGGGTTCTGGGTGGCCGCGACGAGGAACGGCTCGGGGAGCGGGCGGGGCGTGCCGTCGACGGTGACCTGGCGCTCCTCCATGGCCTCCAGGAGGGACGACTGCGTCTTCGGGGGCGTGCGGTTGATCTCGTCGGCCAGCAGCAGGTTGGTGAAGACCGGGCCGGGCTGGAAGGAGAACTCGGCGGTGCGGGCGTCGTAGACGAGGGAGCCGGTCACGTCGCTGGGCATCAGGTCCGGGGTGAACTGGACCCGCTTGGTGCCGACCTCCAGGGCGGCGGCCAGGGCGCGGACGAGAAGGGTCTTGGCGACGCCGGGGACGCCCTCCAGGAGGACGTGGCCCCGGCACAGCAGCGCGACGACGAGGCCGGTCACGGCGGCGTCCTGGCCGACCACGGCCTTGGCGATCTCGGTGCGCAGGGCCTCCAGGGCGGCGCGGGGGCCGCCCGGGTCCCCGGCCCGCCCGGTGGTGTCGGTGGTCGGATCCGTCATGGACGGCGTACCTCACTTTCGAGGGCGTCGAGTCGGTCGGCCAGGGCGATGAGTGCCGCGTCGTCGGTGGGCGGCGGGCCGAAGAGGAGGGTGTGCAGGGAGCGTCCGTCGCCGTGCAGTTGGACGGTCAGCGCGGTGATCAGGGCCTCGGGCGCGTGGGCCCGGGCCACGGGGACGCCCACGAGGGGGGCGAGGCGGGTGCGGGCGGTGGAGCGGAGGGCGGCTGCCGCGCGGTCGCGGGCGTCGGCCCTGCGGTAGAGGCGGGCGCGGCCCTCGGCGGTCTCCGAGGCGCGGACGACCACGGGGAGCCTCTCGGGCACCAGGGGGCCGAGCCGCCGGGCCCGCCAGAGGGCGGCCAGGACGGCGGCGACGAGGAGTTGCAGGGTGCCCCAGAGCCAGCCGGAGGGGAGCAGGTCGAAGAAGCCGCGTTCGCCGTCCGCGGCGGTGCCGTCGGACAGCGAGGGGAGGTACCAGACGAGGTGGTCGCGGGAGCCGAGGAGCTGGAGGGCGAGTGAGGCGTTGCCGTGGTCGGCGAGGGAGCGGTTGGTGAGGAGCGCGCTCCCGCCGAGGACGACGGTGTCGCCGGTGGCCCCGGCCCGCCCGGTGCCGCCCGCGGTCTCGGGGAGGACCAGCAGGGTGGCGGGGCCGTCGCCGGGGTAGCAGGCGTCGGCGGACGGGTCGTCGCTGGTGTAGCGCAGGGGGCCGGTGTCGGCGGTGCCGGCGCGGCGGGCGGCGGGCAGGTCGCAGCCGGGGGCGAGGGGGGAGCGGGTGGCGGGCGCCGGGTCGGTGGTGACGCCGGGGGCGAGGTGCCGGACGGTGGTGTCGCCGGGGGCCACGAGGACGGTGCGGCCGCCGGCGCGAGCGGTCGTGGAGCGCAGCGCGGTCCGCTGCTGTTCCGTCAGCCGGTCGGGCACGGCGACCAGGAGGGTGGTGTCGGGGCCGGCCGCGGCGCGGGCCTCGGCCAGGGTGGTGACGACACGGGTGGCCACGCCCCGGTCGGCGAGGAGTCCGGCGACGGCACGGCTGCCGCCGGGGTCGGCGGAGCGGGGGTCGAGCGCGCCGTGCCGGGCGTCGGAGCGGACGAGGGCGATGACCACGGCGGCGGCCAGCAGCAGCACCAGCGCGAGGACGATGCCCCGGGCGCGGACCCACATCTGGCGGGCGCCCGGCTGGACGGAGGTGGCCGCGGGCGCGGTCCGGGTGGTCATCGGGCGGCTCCCCCTCGGGTGCCGGGACGCGTGCCGCCGGGGCCGGATCCGTCGTGGCCCGGGCCGCCCCGGCCGTCGTTCCCGCCGTCCGTGCCGGTGCCGGTGCCGGTGCCGGTGCTGGTGGCGGCGGCGGTCGCGAGCCGCGGTCTGCTGTGCTCCAGCTCGGCGTCGAGCGCGGTCAGCCGCCGGTACGCGGCTTCCGTGCCGGGACGTCCGCCGTAGGCGACGTCGTCGAAATCCCGGGCGGCGGCGCGGAGCCGGACCCGGTGGGCGGGCAGGGCGCGGCCCGCCTCCACCGCCGCCTCGTCGGCCGTGCGGCCGGGGCGGACGTCGAGGAGGGCGCGTTCCTCCAGGGCGCGGACGACGGCGCGCATGCGCTCCCGGACGGCGAGGTCCCAGTGGCCCCGGGCGGCGTGGGCCCCGGCGGCGGCCCGGTGGCCGGCCGCGGTGCGGGGACGGTCGCCGAACAGGGCGGGGGAGGAGGCGGGCGGGCGGCGCGGGGTGCCCAGCCGCCACCAGAGGGCGCCGAGCACGGCCAGGACGGCCACGACCACGACGACCAGACCGGCCGCCCCGCCCGGAGTCGCGGTGGACGCGGTGGTGAACAGCGCGTCGACCCACTTCCAGAAGGCGCTGAGCGCGCGTTCGAACCAGTTGGGGTCGTTCTCGTGGTAGATCCGTCTGGCCAGCTCGCGCCGCGCGGCCTCCCGAGCGGGGTCCCTCGGGACGCTCAGCGGCGGCCCGTCGCCCTGGCCGGCCGGTGCCCGCGCGAGGAGCCCGCCGACGCGCGGCGACGCCCGTACGGCGGCGTGCGGCAGCGCCTCGGTGAGGACTCCCCCCGCGGGACTCACCGCATCAGCTCCCCGGGACGGCGCCGGGGGCGCCGGATTCCGTGAGGCCCGCGGCGCGGACCAGTTCGAGGTCGAGGGCCTCGCGGCGGATGCGCTGGTCGATGTACAGGAGCACGGTGACACCGGCGGTGATCGGGAAGGTGACCATGGAGCCGATCACCGAGCCGACGCCGCTGATCACGAGGAAGGTCCAGCCGAGGTCGCCGCCGCCCTCCAGGTAACCGCCGACGCCGTCGCCGCCGAGGGTCGCGCCGAGGAAGGCGAAGGGCAGGACGATGATCGCGGACAGGACGCTGGCGATGATCCCCGCGAGGAGCTGGATGCCGAAGACCCGCCACCAGGAGCCGCGGACCAGCTTCATGGAGCGGCCCATGGCCTTCCTGATGCCCTGCTTCTCCAGCATCAGGGCGGGGGAGGCCAGGGAGAGCCGGATCATCAGCCAGGCGACGACCACACCGGCCGCGAGGAGGAAGAGGGACGCGAGCGCCATGGCGCCGTCGCTTCCCCCGGAGCGGGCCACGAACAGGGTGGGCGCGACGCCGGCCAGGACGATGCCGAAGACGATCAGCAGCAGCAGGAGGACGAGGCCGAACAGCTTCGCCGTCCGGGGGCGGGCGTCCTGCCACGCCTCCTTCGCGCTCACCCGGCGGCCCAGCACCGCGCGGCTGGTGACCGTGGTCAGCAGGGCGGTGGCGACGACGGTGCCGAGCAGGGTGATCAGGAGGACGACGAGCGAGTCGATGGTGGAGTCGGTGACCGCGGAGCCGAGTTCGCTCAGCGTGGCGTCGGGATCGCCGAGCGCCCCGGTGTCGGTGTCCAGCACGAAGCCCCGGAGCAGGACGACGATGATCTCCGTGAAGACGGCGACGCTCAGGGAGATGCCGAGGACGGTGCGCCAGTGGGCGCGCATCGTGGAGACCGCGCCGTCGAGGATCTCCCCGACGCCGAGCGGGCGCAGCGGGATCACGCCGGGCCTGGCCGCCGGGGGCGGACCGCCCCAGCCGCCGCCCCACGGGCCGCGGCCACCGGGACCCCGGCCGCCGCCCCAGCCGCCGGGGGGACCGGCGGGCGGCGGGGCGCCCCAGCCGGGGCCGGGCGGCTGGGGCGCCGAGCCGGGGCCCGGGGGAGACGGCGGTGCCGGGGGGCCGGTGGGCGCGGCCCACTGCCCGGGGGGCGGCTGCTCCTTCGACCACTTCGTGCCGGGGGCCGCCGGTTCGCCCTCGGGACGGTCGCCGGGGCCGGTCCCGCCGGTCTCGTGTCCGTCGGACGGGGCCGATCCGGGCGAGGCCCAGCCCGGAGTGTCGTTCATCGTCGCTCCTTCACGGTGCCCGTCCGCGTTCGCGGCGGCAGTGTGTCAGCCATCGTGCCATGGGGCGGCCGGGCGGTGACCGGGCACGGTGGCCCCGGCGCCCCCTCCGCGCCCGTGCGCCCCGCGGTCACGCCCTTCACCCGTCCGGCGGGGAGGGGCAGACTGACCGCATGGCTGATCCGTGCGCGCGACCCGGCGAGGACGAGCGGTCCTCCCCGATCCCGGCCCTGCGCTGGGAGGAACCCCCCGAGGGCCCGGTGCTGGTCCTCCTGGACCAGACGAGACTGCCCTCGGCGGAGGCCGAGCTGGTCTGCGCGGACGTCCCCGCGCTGGTCGGGGCCATCCGCTCGCTCGCCGTGCGCGGCGCTCCGCTGCTCGGCATCGCCGGCGCCTACGGTGTCGCGCTCGCCGCCGCGCGGGGGGCGGACGTGGCGCGGGCCGCCGCCGCGCTGGAGGGCGCCCGGCCCACCGCGGTGAACCTCGGCGTCGGGGTGCGCCGGGCCGGGGACGCGCACCGGGAGGCGCTGGCCCGCACCGGCGACCCCCGGGAGGCCGCCGCCGCCGCGCTGGCCGCCGCCCGGACGCTGCACCGCGAGGACGCCGGGGCCGCCGCCCGGATGGCCGCGCACGGACTGGCGCTGCTGGACGAACTGCTGCCCGGCGGCGGGCACCGCGTCCTCACCCACTGCAACACCGGGGCGCTGGTGTCGGGCGGCGAGGGGACCGCGTTCGCGGTCGCCCTGGCGGCGCACCGCGCGGGGCGGCTGCGGCGGCTCTGGGTGGACGAGACGCGGCCGCTGCTCCAGGGCGCCCGGCTCACGGCGTACGAGGCGGCCCGCAACGGCCTGCCGCACACCCTGCTCACCGACAACGCGGCCGGTTCGCTGCTCGCCGCCGGTGAGGTGGACGCGGTGCTGATCGGGGCGGACCGGATCGCGGCCGACGGCTCGGTCGCCAACAAGGTGGGCAGCTATCCGCTGGCGGTGCTGGCGCGGTACCACCATGTGCCGTTCATCGTGGTGGCACCGGTGACGACGGTGGACCCGGGCACCCCCGACGGGGCGTCGATCGAGGTCGAGCAGCGCCCCGGGCACGAGGTGACGGAGACGGCCGGGGGCGTTCCGGTGGCGCCGCCGGGGACCCCGGCGTACAACCCGGCGTTCGACGTGACCCCGCCCGAGCTGGTGACGGCGCTCGTCACGGAGCAGGGCACGATCTCCCCGGTCACCGCCGCGGCGCTCGCGGCCCTGCGCCGCTGAGATCCGCTCCGGGAGCCCGGATCGCGGGAGCGCGGTGCCCGCGGTCGGGGAGACCGGGGGCGGCCCGGATCGCGTCGGACACGACCGCTACCGGGTCGGGCGGCTCGGCCGGGGGCTGCCTCGTGCCCGGGGAGCGCTGGGCGGGGGCGTACGGGCGAGGGGGCCCGGGCCGGGGCGCCGCGGGGCGTGAGCCCGTGGAGCGGGGCGCGGAGAGCCGTGGGGGACGGAGGCAGGGCGCGCGGAAATCCGTGAGGGGAAGGGCGTACGCCCCCGCTATCCTCGTGCTCCGGCCGGGCCGCCGTCTTCCACCGCCCGCCGGGACGCATACGGGGGATTCGATGGAACGACGGATGGGCACCGTGCTGGCGGTGCCGGCCGTGCTGGGGATGCTCGGCCTGGCCGGGTGCGGTGGTTCCGGGTCGGCGGGGGGAGCCGCGTCCCCCTCCGCGTCGCCCGGGGCGTACTCGCCCGGACCGGCTCCCGCGAAGCCGGTGGGCGACGCGCTCGACGGCTCGTGGGCCGGGGACCTGGCGGTACTCAACATCAGCGGCCACCGGGTCGAGATGCTGGGCGGCCCGAAGCCCTGCGAGGGGACCGTCGCCGTGGAGGAGCACGAGGTCCCCGTCATCCGCCTCGACTGCGACGACCCCGGCGAGGAGCGGACGGTCGGCAAGGTCTGGGGGCTGACCGAGAAGGGCATGTCGGTCGAGTGGAAGGGGCTCGGGGGCGAGATCTTCACGCGCACCGAGTGCGTGGACTGCGGGACCGACCCCGGCTCCCCGGTCTGAGCCGCGGTCCGGCGCGAGGCGGCTCCGGACCGGCGCCCGTGTCCGGGACGGGGCGGTACCGCGACCTCCTCCACCCGGACCCACGACGCCCGCGCGGGGCGCCGCGGCCGGGGAATCCGGCCTCCTCCCCGGGCACCGACGGCGCTCCCCCCGCCCGGCCGAGCAGACAGTAGTGCCGCCGTACGACTATCGTCACGGGTCAGTGAGCTGTCTCACCTGGACCTTCGCCGTCGTTACGAGAATGGGATGATGTCGTTTATGAAGGGACGAGTCCTGGTCGTCGACGACGACACCGCACTGGCCGAGATGCTCGGCATCGTGCTGCGTGGTGAGGGTTTTGAGCCGTCTTTCGTGGCCGACGGCGACAAGGCGCTGGCCGCCTTCCGCGAGGCCAAGCCCGATCTGGTGCTGCTCGACCTGATGCTGCCGGGACGGGACGGCATCGAGGTCTGCCGCCTGATCCGGGCGGAGTCGGGCGTGCCCATCGTGATGCTGACGGCCAAGAGCGACACCGTCGACGTCGTGGTCGGCCTGGAGTCGGGCGCCGACGACTACATCGTCAAGCCGTTCAAGCCGAAGGAGCTGGTGGCCCGTATCCGGGCCCGCCTGCGGCGCTCCGAGGAGCCGGCCCCCGAGCAGCTCGCCATAGGCGACCTGGTCATCGACGTGGCCGGGCACTCCGTGAAGCGGGACGGGCAGTCGATCGCGCTGACCCCGCTCGAGTTCGACCTGCTGGTCGCGCTCGCGCGCAAGCCCTGGCAGGTGTTCACCCGCGAGGTGCTGCTCGAACAGGTCTGGGGCTACCGGCACGCCGCCGACACCCGCCTGGTCAACGTGCATGTGCAGCGGCTGCGCTCCAAGGTCGAGAAGGACCCGGAGAAGCCGGAGATCGTGGTGACCGTCCGCGGCGTCGGTTACAAGGCCGGACCGAGCTGACATGGCCGGGGACAGTGCCGCTCCGGCGCCCGGTCGTCCCGGGGAGAACGCCGGACGGACTGTCGGCCGTCCGCCCAAGGGCTCCCGGTGGGGCCGTCTGCTGGAGGGCGGTCTGCTGCACGGCGGCGTCCAGGGCAGCCCGGTGCTCCGCCTCTTCGTGCGCTGGGTGCGCCGCCCGCTGCTGCCCGTCATGCGGCTGTGGCGGCGCAACATCCAGCTCAAGGTCGTCGCCACCACCCTGCTGATGTCCCTGGGCGTCGTCCTGCTGCTCGGCTTCGTCGTCATCGGCCAGGTCCGCAACGGACTGCTGGAGGCCAAGGTGAAGGCCTCCCAGAGCCAGGCCACCGGCGGTTTCGCGGTGGCCAAGCAGAAGGCCGAGGAGGCGGCGGCCGGGGCGACCGGCGACGACGGCACCCACGGCGACGGGCGCCCCTCGCAGAACGTCATCCAGTGGATGAGCGACCTCGTCAAGTCGCTCTCCAGCGGCGGCCAGGGCGCCTTCGACGTGGTCACCCTGCCCACCGGCGGCGACAGCGGCAGCGGCCGCGGACCGCGCGCCTCCGGCCTGGTCAACTGGTCGGCCAGCATCCCCGAGGAACTGCGCGAGCGGATCGACAGCGCGCCGGGGGCGGCCCAGAGCTACACCCGGATCGTCTACGACTCCAAGGCGCCGTCCCGGCCCGGCCTGGTCATCGGCAAGCAGGTCAGCGATCCCAACAGCGAGCCCTACCAGCTCTACTACCTCTTCCCGCTGACCCAGGAGGAGAAGTCGCTCAGCCTGGTCAAGGGCACCCTGGCGACCGCCGGGCTCTTCGTGGTCGTCCTCCTGGGCGCCATCGCCTGGCTCGTCGTGCGGCAGGTCGTCACGCCCGTCCGGATGGCGGCGAGCATCGCGGAGAGGCTGTCCGCCGGGCGGCTCCAGGAACGGATGAAGGTCACCGGCGAGGACGACATCGCCCGCCTCGGCGAGGCCTTCAACAAGATGGCGCAGAACCTCCAGCTCAAGATCAGCCAGCTCGAGGACCTGTCGCGGATGCAGCGGCGGTTCGTCTCGGACGTCTCGCACGAGCTGCGGACCCCGCTGACCACGGTGCGGATGGCGGCCGACGTCATCCACGACGCGCGGGTCGACTTCGATCCGGTCACCGCGCGGTCGGCGGAGCTGCTCGCGGACCAGCTCGACCGGTTCGAGACCCTGCTCGCGGACCTGCTGGAGATCAGCCGCTTCGACGCGGGCGCGGCGGCCCTGGAGGCGGACGCGACCGACCTCCGCGAGGTGGTCCGCCGCGTCGTCAGCGGGGCCGAGCCGCTCGCGGAGCGCAAGGGCACCCGGATACGCGTCGTCGGCGACCAGCAGCCCGTCGTCGCGGAGGCGGACGCCCGGCGCGTGGAGCGGGTGCTGCGCAACCTCGTCGTCAACGCCGTCGAGCACGGCGAGGGCAGGGACGTCGTCGTCAGGCTGGCCGCGGCCGGCGGCGCGGTCGCCGTCGCGGTGCGCGACTACGGCGTCGGCCTGAAGCCCGGCGAGGCCGCCCGGGTCTTCAGCCGCTTCTGGCGGGCCGACCCGGCCCGCGCGCGCACCACCGGCGGTACCGGACTGGGCCTGTCCATCGCCCTGGAGGACGCGCGGCTGCACGGCGGCTGGCTCCAGGCGTGGGGCGAGCCCGGGGGCGGTTCGCAGTTCCGGCTGACGCTGCCCCGGACGGCGGACGAGCCGCTGCGAGGTTCCCCGATACCGCTGGAGCCCAAGGACTCCCGGCGCAACAGCGAGCGCGCCGGCGCGGGGCGGGCACCGGACGGCGGCAGGGCGGCCGGGGTGCCGGCCCAGCCGGCGCCCGACCGGGCGCCCTCGGCCGGGACGCGGGGGCCGATACCGGCGCGGCCCGGTGCCGTCGCCGCCACGGCCGATCCCACGGCGCTGCCCGGCAACGGGGCGCGGGTGGTGCCGCGGCCGGTGTCGGGGACGGCGGGACAGGACGGTCCGGACGGTCCCGGGGCGGCGAGCCGCCCGGAGGACGGGTCCGGCGGGGTGGACAGGCAGGGGGAGGCATCTCGTGGGCGCTGACCGCCGGAGCGCGGGCACCGGGCACCGGGGCGCGCGCGGCGACGGCCGGAACCTCGGCGACGGGCGGGACCTCGGCGACGGGCGGGACCCGGGCGGCGGGCGCCGCGACGGGGCCGCCGCCGGCCGCGGCGGGATCTTCGGAGGCCGGACCGGCGGCCCGACGGGCCGGGGGGCGGCGGGCCGCGCGGCGGCGTACGCGGTCTGCGGTGCCGTCCTGCTGTCCGGCTGCGCGTCGATGCCCGACCGGGGGGACCTGCGCGGCGTGGAGTCGACGCCGCGGCAGGACCCGCAGGTGCGGGTGTTCGCGATGCCCCCGGCCGACGGTGCCCCGCCGTCCGCGATCGTGCAGGGCTTCCTGGAGGCCCTGACCAGCAACGACCCCCGTTTCGAGACGGCCCGCAAGTACCTGACGGCCGACGCGTCGCGGACCTGGCGGCCGGAGGAGACCACCACGGTGCTCGCGGGCGGCCCCAGCACCGAGGCGGAGCCGCCGGGCAACCGGGAGCAGACGGGCGACTACGCCGTCACCCTCACCGGCACCCGGGTCGCCACGGTGGACGCGCGGCAGTCGTACACGCCCGCGCGGGGCACCTACCGCCAGTCGGTGCACCTCACCAAGGACGGCAAGACCCGGCAGTGGCGGATCGACGCGCTGCCGCAGGGCGTCGTCATGGGCAAGTCGGACTTCCAGCGCACCTACATGTCGGTCAACAAGTACTACTTCGCCGCGAACAGCGGCCCGCAGGCCGAGGAGGAGACGTCCCGGCAGCCGGCGGCCGTCGCCGACCCCGTCTACGTGCGCCGGCTCGTGGACCCGATGACCCAGGTGGTGCGGTCGCTGATCAGCGGCCCGGCCCGGGCGCTCGGCCCGGTGGTGCGGTCCGGCTTCCCGAGCGGCACGGCGCTCGCCGACGGCGTCACCGCGCTGACGCCCGACGACCGCAACCGGCTGACGGTGCCGCTGAACGACCGGGCGGCCCGCGTCGGCGGGAGCCAGTGCCACGAGATGGCGGCCCAGCTCCTCTTCACGCTGCGCGGGGTGACCCCGGCGGTCGACGAGGTCGAGCTGACCTCGGGCGGGCGCCGGGTCTGCGAGCTGTCCGGGGACCGGGCGGACGCGGTGGCGACGCGCGGCTCCGCGCACCGGCCGGACCACCTCTACTTCCTCGACGGCAAGCACCGGCTGGTGCGGATCGCCGCGGGCGGCAACGCCAACCGGGCCGAACCGGTGCCCGGCGCGCTGGGCGAGGGCGCCACGTCCCTGCGGTCGGTGGCGGTCTCGCGCGACGAGCGCACGGCGGCCGCGACCGGGCTCGACGGGCGGTACCTGTACGTCGGGACGCTGGTGCCGGGCGGTTCGCGCGGGGAGCCGGTGCTGTCCAGCGGGGGCCGGGCCGAGAAGGACCGCCTGACGGCGCCGAGCTGGGACGCGCGGGGCGGGCTGTGGATCGCCGACCGCGACCCGGAGTCGCCGCGCCTGCTGGTGCTCAAGGACGGTGCCGGGGACCCGGTGCAGGTGCGGACACCGGGCCTGAAGGGGCGCATCACGGCGGTGCGGGTGGCCGCCGACGGGGTGCGGATCGCGCTGATCGTGGAGGACGGCGGCCGGCGGTCGCTGCTCATCGGACGGATCGAGCGGGACCAGCGGCCGGCCGAGGAGCCGCGGATCACCGTGGTCGGGCTGCGCACCGCGACACCGGAGCTGGAGGAGGTCACGGCCATGTCCTGGGCCGGTGACAGCCGTCTGGTGGTGGCCGGGCGCGAGCGCGGCGGCGTGCAGCAGATCGGCTACGTCCAGGTGGACGGCTCCACCCCCGAGGCGTCGGTGCCGGCCGCGCTGACCGGGGTCAAGGAGATCGCCTCGACCGAGGACGAGCGGCGGCCCCTGGTGGCCTGCTCCGAGAACCTGATCGTGCGGCTGCCCTCCGGGATGCAGTGGCAGAAGGTCGCGGAGGGGACGGCACCGGTCTATCCGGGCTGACCCGCGCGACGGGGCTGGCCCGCGCGACGGGGGCGGCGCCGGGTTGACGGCCCCGGCCCGTCCGGGGCGGGCGGGGCCGGGGTGCCGGGCGACCGTCGGCCGGGCGGGTGCGGGACCGCCCCGGTCCGCGCCGGGAGGGGCGGTCGGACGTCCGCCGGGGAGGGCCCGGGTGTCCACCGGGAGGGAGTCCGGGTGTCCGCCGGGAGGGGTCCGTGGTTTGTGGTCCGTCCCGGCGGGAGGCTGCCGGGCGGGCGGCCGAAGGGCGGCCGGGGCTCCTGCCGGGCGGGCGTCGGGGCTCCTGCCGGGAAGGCGCGGGCCGGTGCGAGGAAACCGTGCGGACGTGCCGCTTCCGGCCGTCCGCCGGGTTGTCCACAGGGGGTTTTCCACAGGGGTGGCCGGGCGTCCGGGGCGTTGGCACAGTGGGGCCATGAGCGGATGGTGGCGGGAGCTGGAGGACCTGGTGCTGCCGGCCGAGTGCGCCGGCTGCGGCAGGGCCCGTACGGTGCTGTGCCGCCGGTGCCGGGCGGCGCTGGGCGGGGCGGCGCCCGGCAGGGTCCGGCCGCGGCCCGCGCCGCCCGGCCTGCCCGTGGTGCACGCGGCGGCCCGGTACGGGGACGAGGTGCGGGCGGTGCTGCTGGCGCACAAGGAGCGGGGCGCGCTGCCCCTGGCGGTCCCGCTCGGCGCGGCGCTGGCGGGAGCGGTGCGGGCCGGGCTGCCCGGGGCGTGGGCGGGGGGCCGGGGCGCGGGGTGGCGGGCGCCGGTGGTGCTGGTGCCGGTGCCGTCGGCACGCCGCGCGGTGCGGGCCCGGGGCCACGACCCGGCGCGGCGCATCGCCCTGGCCGCGGCGGGCGAGCTGCGGCGCGGCGGAACCCCGGCCCGGGTTCTCGCCGTGCTGCGGCAGCGGCGGGCGGTGGCCGACCAGGCCGGGCTGGGCGCGCGGCACCGGCGGGACAATCTGGCCGGTGCGCTGGGGGTCTCCCCGGGCGGGGCGGGGCTGCTGTGCGGGGCGGGCCCGGTCGTCCTCGTCGACGATCTGATGACCACGGGCGCCTCGCTGGCGGAGGCGGCGCGCGCCGTGCGGGCCGCCGTGGCCGAGCGGAGCGGCGGGGCCGGCGCATACCGGGCGGTAAGGGGGAGATCGTCTGTGTACACCCCGGGGACGGGGGAAGGCAGAGAAGGACGGAGGGTACGGCCGGGGACGGCCGGTCCGGACGGAGGTGGTGCGGTGGTCCGCGGGGTGGCCGAGGTGGTGACCGGCGCGGCCGTCGTCGCCGCTTCACCGGATTCCTTTGAAATAAACCGGAACTGATGAAGAACTTCTGACGTTGCAGGTAATGAGGGTCCGATTTCATCGGAACGGAGGTACGCGGCAGTAGAGGGTGACGATTCGCCTCCGGTCGAGATATGTTCGGTTCAGAGGAAAAGCCGCAGGCCAGACCTCCCTGAATGACTATGCCGTGCCGCGGGTATTCGCCGTTCATCACCCGCATTGGTGGCGTGGAGAACCCGCCCGCGGGGCAGGAGGTGGAAGTCACCGAGTCCGAGGTTCCGGGGCCTACCGGAACCTGGTGCGAAAGGGAGATGCTCCGCCGTCGGAGCGGAGCGATCCGGGAACGGAGTTCTGCGTGGACATCGTCGTCAAGGGCCGCAAGACCGAGGTGCCCGAGCGGTTCCGGAAGCACGTGGCCGAGAAGCTGAACCTGGAGAAGATCCAGAAGCTCGATGGCAAGGTGATCAGCCTCGACGTCGAGGTGTCCAAGGAGCCCAACCCCCGCCAGGCCGACCGCAGTGACCGGGTGGAGATCACGCTCCGTTCGCGCGGTCCGGTGATCCGGGCGGAGGCGGCGGCGAGTGACGCGTACGCGGCGCTCGACCTGGCCGCGGAGAAGCTCGGCGCCCGGCTGCGCAAGCAGCACGACAAGCGGTACTCGCGGCGCGGGACGCGCCGGATCCCGGCGGCGGAGGTCGCCGACCGCGTCCCCGACGCGGCGACGCTCAACGGCAACGGGGCCCTCGTGGAGTCCGGGGGCGAGGAGGGCGTGCCGACGAAGAGGATCGGATCGCTGGAGGTGCAGGGCGACGGCCCGCTGGTCGTCCGCGAGAAGACCCACGTCGCGGCCCCGATGAGCCTCGACCAGGCGCTCTACGAGATGGAGCTGGTCGGGCACGACTTCTATCTGTTCGTCGACTCCGAGTCCAAGGAGCCCAGCGTCGTCTACCGGCGGCACGCGTACGACTACGGTGTGATCCACCTGAGCACGGACACGATGGTCGCCCTGGAGCCCGCTCCGGAGGCGGGTGACGCGCTCGGCGGCTGACGACGGCCGGTGAAGACCGCGGTACCCGTGCCCCCGGTGGCGTGTGCGCCCCCGGGGGCACCGGTGTGCGACGCCGTGCGACGGTCCGCCCGGGTGTGCTACCACTCGGCGGGCCGTTCCGTCGCTCCCGGGTCGGCCGGACATGGAATCATGACCGCAAACGGCCCAACACGTGGGTCTTTGCTCTGGGTTGGCGATGGCTCAGGACCACGCGGGGGCCACAGCCTTCAGGGGGAGGAACGATGGCGGACAGCTTCGGACCGATGCGGAACGGATGCGTCGACGAAGATGTCGTCGGCAGGGGCCCGGACGCGGGCCCGGCACGGGCGGAACCGATCAGGGTCCTGGTCGTGGACGACCACGCCCTGTTCCGCCGCGGTCTGGAGATCGTGCTCGCCGCCGAGGAGGACATCCAGGTCGTCGGGGAGGCCGGGGACGGCGCCGAGGCCGTGGAGAAGGCCGCCGACCTGCTGCCGGACATCATCCTGATGGATGTGCGGATGCCCAGGCGGGGCGGCATCGAGGCCTGCACCTCCATCAAGGAGGTGGCCCCCAGCGCCAAGATCATCATGCTGACGATCTCCGACGAGGAGGCCGACCTCTACGACGCGATCAAGGCGGGCGCGACCGGCTACCTCCTCAAGGAGATCTCCACGGACGAGGTGGCCACCGCGATCCGCGCGGTGGCCGACGGGCAGTCGCAGATCAGCCCGTCGATGGCGTCGAAGCTGCTCACCGAGTTCAAGTCGATGATCCAGCGCACCGACGAGCGCCGGCTGGTGCCCGCGCCCCGGCTCACCGACCGCGAGCTGGAGGTCCTCAAGCTGGTCGCCACGGGGATGAACAACCGGGACATCGCCAAGCAGCTGTTCATCTCCGAGAACACCGTGAAGAACCATGTGCGCAACATCCTGGAGAAGCTGCAGCTCCACTCCCGGATGGAGGCCGTGGTGTACGCGATGCGGGAGAAGATCCTGGAGATCCGCTGAGCCCGCCGCCCCCGGCCCCCTCCGGGGACGCCCCCGGCCGTCCTCCCGGGAGGGGCCGCCGCCCGGCCGCCGCCCCCGGCTTCCGGGTCCGGCCTCACCCGCCCCGGGGCCGGTCCCGGCGCCGGCCGCCGCCCCGCCCGGTCAGCCGAGGAGGCGGGCCAGCTCCCTGGTGAGCGGCTCGCGCAGCTCCGGGGCCTCGACGCGCTCCAGCCGCACGTCGACGCAGTCCACCCAGCTCGCCGCCTCCGTCAGCGCGCGGGCCGCCGCCGGGGCCGCCCCCGCACCGTCCAGCGTGATCTGCTTGACGACCAGCGTGCGGCCCTCGCGGGCCGGGTCGACCCGGCCGACCAGCCGCCCGCCCGCCAGCACCGGCATCGCGAAGTAGCCGTGCACCCGCTTCTGCTTGGGCACATAGGCCTCCAGGCGGTGGGTGAAGCCGAAGATCCGCTCGGTGCGCGCCCGCTCCCACACCAGGGAGTCGAACGGCGACAGCAGCGTGGTGCGGTGCCGGCCGCGCGGGACCGTCTCCAGGGCCGCCGGGTCGGCCCAGGCGGGCCGCCCCCAGCCCGCCACCGTCACCGGCACCAGGCCCGAGTCCGCGATCACGGCGTCGACCTGCTCGCCCCGCAGCCGGTGGTAGTCGGCGATGTCCGCCCGGGTGCCGACGCCCAGGGCACGGCCCGCCAGGGCCACCAGGCGGCGGACGCACTCGGCGTCGTCCAGGTCGTCGTGGAGCAGCGCGTCGGGGACGGCGCGCTCGGCGAGGTCGTACACCCGCTTCCAGCCGCGCCGCTCGACGCAGACCACCTCGCCGTACATCAGGGCGCGTTCGACGGCGATCTTGGTGCCCGACCAGTCCCACCACTCGCTGGTGCGCTTGGCGCCGCCCAGATCGGTCGCGGTGAGCGGGCCCTCGGCCCGCAGCTGCCCGATGACCTGGTCGTAGACACCGTCGGGGAGCGCGTGGTTCCAGTGCGGGCGGTCGCGGTGGGCGCGGCGGCGGAAGGCGAAGTGGGGCCACTCCTCGACCGGCAGCAGACAGGCGGCGTGCGACCAGTACTCGAAGCTGCGGGTGTCCTTCCAGTAGGCGTCCTCGACGGTCCGGCGGCCCACCGCGCCCAGCCGGGCGTAGGGGACCAGCTCGTGGGAGCGGGCGAGGACGGAGATGGTGTCGAGCTGCACCGCGCCGAGGTGGCGGAGGACGCCGCGGACGCCCGCGCGGCGGTCGGGGGCGCCGAGCAGGCCCTGGGCGCGCAGGGCGATGCGGCGGGCCTCGTCGGCGGACAGTTCCGTGGCGGGGGGCGGAAGGGTCGTCATGCGAGTGCACGATAAGGGGTCCCGCAGACAGTCGGCGTCCGTCCGGGAGGAGGCGCCGGGGACCGCCCGGGGTACCCTCCGGACCGCCGCCGGGACCGCCGCCCGGTCGTCGTCCCGCCGCCCGCCGCCCGGTCGTCGTCCCGCCGCCCGCCGCCCGGTCGTCGTCCGGCCCGCCGCCCGCAGCCCGTCGCCTCATCGTCCCGCCCGGTCACGGCCCGCTGCCCGCCGCCCGGTCACGGCCCCGCCGCCCGGTCACCGTCCGGCGGGCACGTACGGGGCGGCCGGGGTGAGGGAGAGGTCCGAGGGGAGCAGGGAGGCGATCCAGCAGTCGCGGCGGACCCCGCGGTGCTCCAGCCCGGCCCGCAGCGTGCCCTCGGGGGCGAACCCGGCGCGCAGCGCCACCGCGCGGGACGCCTCGTTGCCCGCCTCGGCGCGCCACTCCAGGCGGCCGAGCCCCCGCTCGGTGAACGCCCAGCGGGCGAGGGCGACGACCGCCTCGGTGACGTAGCCGTGCCCGCGGTGCTCCTCGGTGCACCAGAAACCGATCTCGCCCGCGCCCGGCGACCGCATCGTCACGCCGGTCATCCCCACCAGCTCGCCGGTCGGGAGGAAGAGGCCGAGGACGCATTCCGAGCCGTCGGCCCAGCCGTTGGGCACGATCTCCTCGGTGAAGACCCGCGCGTGTTCCGGCAGGTAGGGGGAGGGGACCAGCGTCCAGCGCTGGATGGCCGGGTCCTGGCAGGCGGCGTGCACGGCGGCGGTGTCGCCGGGGCCGGGCGCGCGCAGCACGAGGCGGTCGGTGGTGAGGGTGACGGGCTCCATCAGCGGATGATGCCGGTGGCCGGGCTGCCGGTGCCACCGGGTTCCGCGGGGCGCGAGCGCGCGGTCACGGTTCGTGCAAATCGCCCGCCCGCCGCGGCACCATCCCGGCCCCCGGGACGTTGGACGGGGTGGCGGCGGGCCCGGCCCGGCCGGGAAGGCACAGGGTCCCCATGCGGCAGCCCTCCCGGGGCGGCGGGGTCCTCGCATACGATGGCCGTTGCTCAGATCAGTCACATGGAACCCGACCGTCCCAGGCCCGACCGGCAAGGAGACCAACCCCCGTGTCCGTCCTCCAGAAGATCATGCGTGCAGGCGAAGGCAAGATCCTGCGCAAGCTGCACCGCATCGCGGACCAGGTCAACTCCATCGAAGAGGACTTCGTCGACCTCTCCGACGCCGAGCTGCGGGCCCTCACCGATGAGTACAAGCAGCGCTACGCCGACGGTGAGAGCCTGGACGACCTGCTGCCCGAGGCCTTCGCCACCGTGCGCGAGGCCGCCAAGCGCGCCCTCGGCCAGCGCCACTACGACGTGCAGATCATGGGCGGCGCCGCCCTGCACCTGGGCTACGTGGCCGAGATGAAGACCGGTGAGGGCAAGACCCTCGTCGGCACCCTGCCCGCGTATCTCAACGCCCTGTCCGGCAAGGGCGTCCACATCGTCACGGTCAACGACTACCTGGCCGAGCGCGACTCCGAGATGATGGGCCGCGTCCACAAGTTCCTCGGTCTGACCATCGGCTGCATCCTGGCCAACCAGACGCCGGCCCAGCGCCGCGAGATGTACGGCTGCGACATCACGTACGGCACGAACAACGAGTTCGGCTTCGACTACCTCCGCGACAACATGGCCTGGTCCAAGGACGAACTCGTCCAGCGCGGCCACAACTTCGCCATCGTCGACGAGGTCGACTCGATCCTGGTCGACGAGGCCCGTACGCCGCTGATCATCTCCGGCCCGGCCGACCAGGCCACCAAGTGGTACGGCGACTTCGCCAAGCTGGTCACGCGGCTGAAGCGCGGCGAGGCCGGCAACACCCTCAAGGGCATCGAGGAGACCGGCGACTACGAGGTCGACGAGAAGAAGCGCACGGTCGCCATCCACGAGGCCGGTGTCGCCAAGGTCGAGGACTGGCTCGGCATCGACAACCTCTACGAGTCGGTGAACACCCCCCTCGTCGGCTATCTGAACAACGCCATCAAGGCGAAGGAACTGTTCAAGAAGGACAAGGACTACGTCGTCATCGACGGCGAGGTCATGATCGTCGACGAGCACACCGGCCGCATCCTCGCCGGCCGCCGCTACAACGAGGGCATGCACCAGGCGATCGAGGCGAAGGAGGGGGTGGACATCAAGGACGAGAACCAGACGCTCGCCACGATCACCCTCCAGAACTTCTTCCGCCTCTACAAGCGCCGCGACCACCGCGACAAGGAGGTGCCGGGCCTGTCCGGCATGACCGGTACGGCGATGACCGAGGCCGCCGAGTTCCACCAGATCTACAAGCTCGGCGTGGTGCCCATCCCGACCAACCGGCCGATGGTCCGCAAGGACCAGTCGGACCTGATCTACCGCACCGAGGTCGCCAAGTTCGAGGCGGTCGTCGACGACATCGCGGAGAAGCACGAGAAGGGCCAGCCGATCCTGGTCGGCACCACCTCGGTCGAGAAGTCCGAGTACCTCTCCCAGCAGCTCAGCAAGCGCGGGGTGCAGCACGAGGTGCTGAACGCCAAGCAGCACGAGCGGGAGGCGTCCATCGTCGCCCAGGCGGGCCGCAAGGGCTCCGTCACCGTGGCCACCAACATGGCCGGCCGCGGTACGGACATCAAGCTCGGCGGCAACCCCGAGGACCTCGCGGAGGCGGAGCTGCGCCAGCGCGGCCTCGACCCCGAGGAGCACATCGAGGAGTGGGCCGCCGCGCTGCCCGCCGCCCTGGAGCGGGCCGAGGAGGCGGTGAAGGCGGAGAAGGACGAGGTCGAGAAGCTCGGCGGCCTCTACGTCCTCGGCACCGAGCGGCACGAGTCCCGCCGCATCGACAACCAGCTGCGCGGCCGTTCCGGCCGTCAGGGCGACCCGGGCGAGTCCCGGTTCTACCTCTCCCTCGGCGACGACCTGATGCGCCTGTTCAAGGCCCAGATGGTCGAGCGCGTGATGTCGATGGCCAACGTCCCCGACGACGTGCCGATCGAGAACAAGATGGTCACGCGCGCCATCGCCTCCGCCCAGTCGCAGGTCGAGACCCAGAACTTCGAGACCCGCAAGAACGTCCTGAAGTACGACGAGGTCCTCAACCGCCAGCGCGAGGTCATCTACGGCGAGCGCCGCCGCGTCCTGGAGGGCGAGGACCTCCAGGAGCAGGTGCAGCACTTCATGGACGACACGATCGAGGCCTATGTGCAGGCCGAGACCGCCGAGGGCTTCCCGGAGGACTGGGACCTCGACCGCCTCTGGGGCGCCTTCAAGCAGCTCTACCCGGTGAAGATCACCGTGGAGGAGCTGGAGGAGGCGGCCGGCGAGCGGGCCGGCCTGACCGCCGACTACATCGTGGAGTCCATCAAGGACGACGTCCACGAGCAGTACCAGGAGCGCGAGACACAGCTCGGTTCCGAGATCATGCGGGAGCTGGAGCGCCGGGTCGTGCTGTCGGTCCTGGACCGCAAGTGGCGCGAGCACCTCTACGAGATGGACTACCTCCAGGAGGGCATCGGCCTGCGCGCGATGGCCCAGAAGGACCCGCTGGTCGAGTACCAGCGCGAGGGCTTCGACATGTTCCAGGCCATGATGGACGGCATCAAGGAGGAGTCCATCGGCTACCTGTTCAACCTGGAGGTCCAGGTCGAGCAGCAGGTCGAGGAGGTCCCCGTCGAGGACGCCGCGCCGAGCCTGGAGAAGGGTCCGCAGGACGCCGTTCCGGCCCAGGCCGGGGCGCGCCCCGAGATCCGCGCCAAGGGCCTGGACGCCCCGCAGCGCCGGGACCTGCACTTCTCCGCTCCCACGGTGGACGGCGAGGGCGGTGTCGTCGAGGGTGACTTCGCCACCGACGACGAGCCCGTGCGGTCCGAGACGGACGGGCTCACCCGCGCCGAGCGCCGCAAGCAGGCCAAGGGCGGGCGGCGCCGCAAGAAGTGACGGCTCCGGGGCGGTGAGCTCCCGGCGGGGACGCGGACGCGGTGCGTGCGCGGTGCCGCCGGGCCGCGGTGCCGCCGGGCGGCCCGGCGGGGACGCCGGTGCGACGTGACGACGGGAGGGCCGGGCATCCACGGGGTGCCCGGCCCTCCCGCGTGCGCGACGCCTCCGGGTGCGCTCTCGCGTGCGGATGCGTCAGGGTGTGCTGCCGCGTGCGGGCGACTTCCGGGTGCCGGGCGCTCCTGTGCGCGCGCCGCTTCCGGTGTCCGGTGCTGTCGTGTGCGTGGACCTCCGGGTGTCTGGTTCCTTCCGCGTGTGCGGTTGCCGGGCGCCGGGCGCTCCCTCGTACCGGGCCCCTCCAGGTGTGTGGTCCCTTCGCGTGCTCGATCCCGTTCACGGCTACGGCTACGGCTCCGGCTCCCGGGTGCCCGGTGCTCCGGCGTGTCCGGCCTCACGGGTGTGCGGCGGGCCGAGTGCCCCGCGTTCCGCGTGCGTGGTTCTTTGTGCGCCCGGTGCTCTCGCGTGCGTGGGCCTCGGCGTGCCCGGCGCTTTCGCGTGTGCGGCTCCGGGGAGCCCGGACCGCCGCCCTGGCCGTCCCCCGGCGTGGCATCCGCCGACCCCGGCCGCACCCCGGCCCGGCCCACCGCCCCGGGGTTCCCTCGGCGTCTGTTGTCCCGCACCTCCACGCCCTCGCTGACTCCCGCGCTTCCCCTCGTCCTGCCCCGCTCCGGCACGCGCTGCGGGCGAGCCCCGTACCCGTGGGGTCCGGCACGGGTACGGGCTCCGCAGGGGGCGCCGGACCCCGGGGCCCCCGCGTGCCCGTGCCCCCGTCGTGTTCGCGGGGCCTTGCCCGGCCCGCGCCCCTGCCGTGTTCGAGGGGCACCGCCCGGCCCGCGCCCTCGTCGTGCTCCCGGGGCACTGCCCCGGCTCGCGTCCCCGCCGGGCCTACGGGGAGGGGCCCGGACGCGCCTCGTGCCGCGCGGGCACGGACCCCGGGCGCCCCCGTCGCCGTGTCCACCGCGGGAACTCAGCCGCGGGGGCCGCCGAGTTCGACCGCCGTGCAGCGCCAGCGCAGGTCCTGGCCCCGCTCCAGCCGGAAGGCCATGGCACGCACCCTGTCGCCCGCCCCGATGCGGGCGAAGACCTCCAGCGCGCCGGGGCGGGGCTCGAAGAAGCCGATGTCGCGGACGACGGGATGGGCGCCGCCCCGGGTGCGCAGGGGGCCGCGCTCCGCCAGCAGGGCCAGTTCGTCGTAGGCGCGGCCGACGGTGTGCCGGAGCATCGCGTGCACCGGGCGCCGCCCGCTGAGCACGTCGAGGAGCAGCTCCGCGAAGTGGTCCGTGGGGCGCATCCGGGCCACCGGACGGCGCGGGGACTGCTCGGGGACCCGGGGCACCGCCGGACCGCCGGGCACCCCCGGACCGCCGGACGGCACGGCGTACGGGCCGCCGGAGGGGGCACGGGGCGGGACGCGGGGCGGAGTGCGGGAGGCGCCCGGGGCCGCCGTCGCCGGGCGGGTGTCCGCCGGCCGGGTGCGGGAGCGCGCGCCCCGGCCCGGGGAGCCGGGCGGACGCCCGCCGGACGCCGCGGCCCGGACGGCGCTGCCGCCGGGCCGCCGGGGCGGGACGGCCCCGGCGGGCCCGGGGGAGACGGGGGCGGGCGGGGCGAGGGGCGGGCGGAGCTGGGTCCTGGTCATGACCTTGCGCATGGAACTCCCCGTTCGGCGGCCCGTGGCATACCGGGCGGTAACTTCGTGGTCGTGGATCTTGTACGGGGTGGCGGGGGGTGGCGGCAAGGAGGCTGGAGGGCGGGTCGGCGGGGTCCGGGATTCACCGGTCCGAGTGACGGAGGCACCGATCGGGCCCGCAACCCCGGGGGTGAGCCGGGTGAGTTCCGGGGCGCCGGGTGGACGTCCGGGGGGTGGGCGCGGAAACCCGAAAGGGGACGCCCGCACGTATCCTGAAGGCCCGCCGGGGCGCCTTGGGCGGCCCCGGGGTCCCCGTCCCGACCAGGAAAGCGGCCACCATGCGCGTCTACGTCCCCCTGACCCTCTCCGGCCTTGCGGAGGCGTACCGGACGGGCGGGCTGGGGACCGGGCCGCTCGCCGCCTACGCCGTCACCCCGGAGCTGCGGGCCTGGTGCCGCACGGACGACGTGGAGGAGCTGGAGTACGCCGCCCTGGGCGGGGCCGCACTGGCCTCCCTGCGGCTGCTGGCCGGGGACGCGGGCGCCGCGCGGCGCCGGGTCGTGGTCGCGGCCGACGTGCCCGACGCGGCGGTGGCGGACGCCGGGGCCGGCGCGGACGCGCCGGGCGCGGTGCGGGTCACCGGGGACGTGGCGCTGGACAGGGTGGCGGCGGTGCACGCCGACGACCCCGGCGCCGGGCCCGACGTGGCCGCCGCCGCCGGGGCGCTCGCCGCGGCCGACGGCGGGGACGGCGCGGCGGGGCGCCTGGTGGACGCGGCCGAGGAGCACGAGCTGCTCTGGTTCGCGACGCAGGAGATCCCCGGCCTGGTCGGCTCCGGGGACTGATCGTTTCCGGCGGTCCGGGCCCCTCCTCACCGCCGGGGCCGACGAGTACGTTGGAGACATGCGGACGCGGACAGGGGCACACATCGTCTGGGACTGGAACGGCACGCTGTTCCACGACAACGAGGCGATCATCGCGGCGACGAACGCGGCCTTCGCCGAGATCGGGATGGCGCCGATCACACTGGAGCGGTACCGGGCGCTGTACTGCGTGCCGGTGCCCAAGTTCTACGAACGGCTGCTCGGCCGGCTGCCCACCGAGGCCGAGTGGGAGGTCATGGACGTGGTCTTCCACCGCCACTACACCGAGTACCGGGCGGGCTGCGGGCTCACCGACGGCGCGGCGGAACTGCTCGCCGGATGGCGGTCGGCGGGGCGCAGCCAGTCGATCCTGAGCATGTACGGGCACGACGACCTGGTGCCGCTGGTGCGGGGCATGGGGATCGAGGCGCACTTCACCCGGGTGGACGGGCGGACGGGCCCTTCCGGGGTGAGCAAGGCCGACTCCATGGTGCGCCACCTCGCGGCGCTGGACGGGGTGGAGCCGGGGCGGACGGTCGTCATAGGCGACGCGGCGGACGACGCGGTGGCCGCGCTGGCGGCGGGCGCGCGGGCCGTGCTCTACACCGGGGGCTCGCACCACCGGGCGAGCCTGGAGGGTGTCGGGGTGCCGGTGGTGGACACGCTGGGGGAGGCGGTCGCGGAGGCGGAACGGCTGGCCGGGCGCTGACGCCCCGGCGCCGGGCGCGGGCCTCCCGCCGGTGCCCACCGCCGGGCGCCCCGGACCACGCGCCCCGTCCCGCCGCCGCCGGCCCGATGCCCCGCCGCCGTCCGCCGCGGCGCCGGACAGCGTCCCTGCCGCCGTCCGTTCCGGCGCCGCACGACCGGCCCGCACCCGTCCGAGCGGCCCCTCCCGCGCGGTGCGCCACGGCGGCGCGGCGCGGGCCCGGTCCGGGCCGCAGCGGCCGGACCCGTCCCCGCCGACTCCGCCTTCCGGAGGGCGCCCCGGGCCGCCCCGCCGTCCGGCCCGCGGCGGGGACTCGCACCGCTGTTCCTCCCGGGGCCTCGGGTGCCGGGGTGCCCCGGGCCGGCCGCTGCCGACCGGGGGCGGTGAACCCCGGCCGGGATCGGGGGCGGTGAACCCCGGTCCCGGCCGCAGCGGGCGAATCCGCCGAATCCGCCCCCGGTGACCTGCACGGGAACCGGGAGTGCCCCGAGAAGGCCCCTGGTGCCCGTCTGCCGCCCTGAGCCGCCGCCCCGGACACCCTGTGCGCCTGCCGGGCCGTACGGGCGCGGGGGGCCGGTTCCCGGTCCGTGGCGGGGGATCGTGCGTTCGCGCGTGACCGGGGTCCGGGGCATCCCGTCCGTGCGGCCGGTTCCGCACCGTCCCGCACCGGGCCGGTCATGCCCGTCCCGCCCCGTCCCGCCCCGTCCCTTCCCGTCCCCCCGAACGGGGCCGGTCCCGCCCCGTTCCGCGCGGTGCGCTCCCGGTGCTGCCGTGGTCGCCGGAGGTGTCGGGGCGGCGCCCGTGGTGCCCGCGCCCCCGGGAGGAGCCCCGCGCTCCGGGTGTGCGGGGTGTGCGGACGGGGTGTGCGGAGCGACAGAGTTCCGGCGGGGATTCTGTGCGGATGCCGCACATGACGGAGTCCCCTCCGGGAGCGATAGCCTGGTGGCGTGATCAGCGCGATAGCTCGCGGGGGCACTGTCGCCCCTGCCCCGCGCCCGGAGCGCACGGAACACATCCGTGACCGGGCGGCGGTCGCTGGTCCCCAAGGGCGGGACGGGGTGCCGAGGGCCCCCGGACGGCCGCCGCGGACCCCCCGGACGGTGACGGCGAGAGCGATGTCACACTCCGGGGGAGCGGCGACATCGGCCGATATGCCCCCGCTCATCCCGCCGAGCGGCATAGCGTCGGAACGGACCGGACACCCCGTGTTCCGGCACCGCGCCGCGGGGCCGGAGACCGTACTTCCATCTACGTCGTGCAATGGCGCGCGACAGGAGCCAGAGGACAATGCAGACCAAGCTGGACGAAGCCAAGGCCGAGCTGCTCGAACGGGCCGCGCGGGTAGCTGAGAACAGCCCGGTCGGGGGGCACCTACCGACTGGGACGACGGACGAGGCCACTCCGGGCGGCACCCCGGACTACGCATCCGTGTTCGCGTTCCTGAGGCGTTACTACCGGCACACCGCGCCGGAGGACCTCTCCGACCGCGACCCGGTCGACGTCTTCGGCGCGGCCGTCTCGCACTACCGGCTGGCGGAGAACCGCCCGCAGGGCACCGCCAACGTGCGGGTGCACACCCCGACGGTCGAGGAGAACGGCTGGACCTGCAGCCACTCCGTCGTCGAGGTGGTCACGGACGACATGCCGTTCCTGGTCGACTCGGTGACCAACGAGCTGACCCGCCAGGGCCGCGGCATCCACGTCGTCGTCCACCCGCAGATCGTGGTGCGGCGCGACGTCGCCGGCCGGCTGGTCGAGGTGCTCACCGATCCGCCGTCCGACGGCCTGCCGCACGACGCGCACGTCGAGTCCTGGATCCACGTCGAGATCGACCGGGAGACCGACCGCGGCGACCTGAAGCAGATCACCGCCGATCTGCTGCGCGTCCTCAACGACGTCCGCGAGGCCGTCGAGGACTGGGGCAAGATGCGCGCCGCGGCCGTCCGCATCGCGGACGGCCTGGTGGAGGAGCCCGCCCCCGGCGACCTCGCGCCGCAGGAGGCCGAGGAGGCCCGCGAGCTGCTGCGCTGGCTGGCCGACGACCACTTCACCTTCCTCGGCTACCGCGAGTACGAGCTCCGCGACGACGACTCCCTCGCCGCCGTCGCCGGCACCGGCCTCGGCATCCTGCGCTCCGACCCGCACCACGCGACCGACGAGAGCCACCCGGTCAGCCCGTCCTTCGAGCGGCTGCCCGCCGACGCCCGGGCCAAGGCCCGCGAGCACCGGCTGCTGGTGCTGACCAAGGCCAACAGCCGGGCCACCGTGCACCGGCCGTCGTACCTGGACTACGTCGGCGTCAAGAAGTTCGACGGACAGGGCAACGTCGTCGGCGAACGGCGCTTCCTCGGCCTGTTCTCCTCCGCCGCCTACACCGAGTCCGTCCGCCGGGTGCCGGTCATCCGGCGCAAGGTGGAGGAGGTGCTGCGCCGGGCCGGCTTCTCGCCCAACAGCCACGACGGCCGCGACCTGCTCCAGATCCTGGAGACGTACCCGCGCGACGAGCTGTTCCAGACCCCGGTCGACGAGCTGCAGGCCATCTCCACCTCGGTCCTCTACCTCCAGGAACGCCGCCGCCTGCGGCTCTACCTGCGTCAGGACGACTACGGCCGCTACTACTCGGCCCTCGTCTACCTCCCCCGGGACCGGTACACCACCGGCGTCCGGCTGCGGATCGTGGACATCCTCAAGGAGGAGCTGGGCGGCACCAACGTCGACTTCACCGCCTGGAACACCGAGTCGATCCTGTCCCGGCTGCACTTCGTGGTCCGGGTCCCGCAGGGCACCGAGCTGCCGCACCTGTCCGACGCCGACCGGGAGCGCATCGAGTCCCGCCTGGTCGCCGCCGCCCGGTCCTGGGCCGACGGCTTCGCCGAGGCGCTGCACGCCGAGTTCGGCGAGGAGCGCACCGCGGAGCTGCTGCGCCGCTACGGCGGTGCCTTCCCCGAGGGCTACAAGGCCGACCACGGGCCGCGCTCCGCGGTGGCCGACCTCGCGCACCTGGAGCGGCTCGACGAGGGCCACCCCTTCGCGCTGAGCCTGTACGAGCCGGTGGGCGCCGCGCCCGCCGAGCGCCGCTTCAAGATCTACCAGACGGGCGGCTCGGTCTCCCTCTCCAAGGTCCTGCCCGTCCTGAGCCGCCTCGGCGTCGAGGTCACCGACGAGCGGCCCTACGAGCTGCGCCGCTCCGACCGCACCACGGCGTGGATCTACGACTTCGGGCTGCGGATGCCCGAGCAGAAGGCCGGCGGCGCCGAGCACCTCGGCGCCGACGCCCGCGAGCGGTTCCAGGAGGCCTTCTCGGCCACCTGGACCGGCAAGGCGGAGAACGACGGCTTCAACGCCCTGGTGCTCAGCGCCGGGCTGACCTGGCGGCAGGCGATGGTGCTGCGCGCCTACGCCAAGTACCTCCGCCAGGCCGGTTCGACCTTCAGCCAGGACTACATGGAGGACACCCTCCGCGACAACGTCCACACCACCCGGCTCCTCGTCTCGCTGTTCGAGGCGCGGATGTCCCCGGAGCGGCAGGGCGCCGGGCACGAGATCGTGGACGCCCTGCTGGAGGAGCTGGACGCGGCGCTCGACCAGGTCGCCTCGCTCGACGAGGACCGCATCCTGCGCTCCTTCCTCACCGTCATCAAGGCGACCCTGCGGACGAACTTCTTCCAGGAGTCCCGGGAGGGCGGCCCGCACGACTACGTCTCCATGAAGTTCGACCCGCGGGCCATCCCCGACCTGCCCGCGCCGCGCCCCGCGTTCGAGATCTGGGTGTACTCGCCGCGCGTCGAGGGCGTGCACCTGCGCTTCGGCAAGGTCGCCCGCGGCGGACTGCGCTGGTCGGACCGCCGGGAGGACTTCCGCACGGAGATCCTCGGCCTGGTCAAGGCGCAGATGGTGAAGAACACCGTCATCGTGCCGGTCGGCGCCAAGGGCGGCTTCGTCGCCAAGCAGCTCCCCGACCCGAACGCGGACCGGGACGCCTGGCTCGCCGAGGGCGTCGCCAGCTACCGCACCTTCATCTCGGCGCTGCTCGACATCACCGACAACATGGTGGCGGGCGAGGTCGTCCACCCGGCCGACGTGGTCCGCCACGACGAGGACGACACCTACCTCGTCGTCGCCGCCGACAAGGGCACCGCGAAGTTCTCCGACACCGCCAACGAGGTCGCGGAGTCCTACAACTTCTGGCTCGGGGACGCCTTCGCCTCCGGCGGCTCGGCCGGCTACGACCACAAGGGCATGGGCATCACCGCCCGCGGCGCCTGGGAGTCCGTGAAGCGGCACTTCCGGGAGCTGGGCGTGGACACCCAGAGCCAGGACTTCACGGTCGTCGGCATCGGCGACATGTCCGGTGACGTGTTCGGCAACGGCATGCTGCTCAGCGAGCACATCCGCCTGGTCGCCGCCTTCGACCACCGGCACATCTTCATCGACCCGACCCCGGACGCGGCCACCGCCCACGCCGAGCGGCGCCGCCTGTTCGAGCTGCCCCGCTCCTCCTGGGCCGACTACGACACCGACCTGCTCTCGGCCGGCGGCGGGGTCTTCCCGCGCTCGGCCAAGTCGATCCCGGTCAACGCCCACATCCGGGAGGCCCTGGGCCTCGAGGGCAAGGTCACCAAGATGACCCCGGCGGACCTGATGCGGGCCTGCCTGACGGCCCCGGTGGACCTGCTGTGGAACGGCGGCATCGGCACCTACGTCAAGGCGTCGACCGAGTCCAACGCCGACGTCGGCGACAAGGGCAACGACGCCATCCGCGTCGACGGCGGCAGCCTGCGCGCCCGGGTGGTGGGCGAGGGCGGCAACCTGGGCATGACCCAGCTCGGCCGCATCGAGTTCGCCCGCACCGGCGGCCGCATCAACACCGACGCCATCGACAACAGCGCGGGCGTGGACACCTCCGACCACGAGGTGAACATCAAGATCCTGCTGAACGGTCTCGTCAAGGACGGCGACATGACCGTCAAGCAGCGCAACAAGCTGCTCGCGCAGATGACCGACGAGGTCGGCGCGCTGGTCCTGCGCAACAACTACGCGCAGAACACGGCCATCGCCAACGCCCTGGCCCAGTCCCGGGAGATGGTCCACGCCCAGCAGCGCTTCATGCGCCACCTGGTCACCGAGGGCCACCTGGACCGCGCCCTGGAGTTCCTGCCCACCGACCGCCAGATCCGCGAGCGGCTGGCCGGCGGCCACGGCCTCACCGGCCCGGAGACGGCCGTCCTGCTGGCGTACACCAAGATCACGGTGGCCGAGGAGCTGCTGCGCACCTCGCTGCCCGACGACCCGTACCTGCGCACGCTGCTGCACGCCTACTTCCCGACGGCGCTGCGCCGGCAGTACACCGAGGCGATCGACGGGCATCCGCTGCGCCGTGAGATCACCACGACCGTCCTGGTCAACGACACGGTCAACACCGGCGGTACGACGTACCTGCACCGGATGCGCGAGGAGACCGGCGCCTCGCTGGAGGAGATCGTGCGGGCCCAGACCGCGGCGCGGGCGATCTTCCGCTCCGCCCCGGTGTGGGACGCGGTCGAGGCGCTCGACACCCGTGTCGACGCCGAGCTGCAGACCCGTATCCGGCTGCACTCGCGGCGGCTGGTCGAGCGGGGCACGCGCTGGCTGCTCAACAACCGGCCGCAGCCGCTGGAGCTGGCGGAGACGGTCGACTTCTTCGCCGAGCGCGTCGAGCAGGTCTGGAACAGGCTGCCGAAGCTGCTGCGCGGTGCCGCCGCCGCGTGGTACCAGCACCTGTACGACGAGCTGACCGGCGCCGGGGTCCCGGACGAGACGGCCACCCGGGTGGCCGGGTTCTCCTCGGCCTTCCCGACGCTGGACATCGTCTCGGTCGCCGACCGCATGGGCCGCGATCCGCTGGACGTCGCGGAGGTCTACTACGACCTCGCGGACCGGCTGAACATCACCAAGCTGATGGACCGGATCAGCGACCTGCCCCGCGACGACCGCTGGCAGTCCATGGCCCGCGCGGCGATCCGCGAGGACCTGTACGCGGCGCAGGCGGCGCTCACCGCCGACGTGCTGGCGGCCGGCGATCCGACGGCGACGCCGGAGGAGCGGTTCGCGGTCTGGGAGCGGAACAACGCGGCGATCCTGGGCCGGGCGCGCACCACCCTGGAGGAGATCCAGAACTCGGAGGAGTTCGACCTCTCCAACCTGTCGGTGGCCATGCGGACGATGCGGACGCTGCTGCGCACGCACTCCTGACGGCACCGCCGCGCGACCGCGCGGCACGCGCACGGGCGCCCCGGGTCCCTTCGGCCCGGGGCGCCCCCGTCGTTCCGGGACCCGCCCGGCCGCGGGCCCGCGCCCGGCACCGGCCGCCCGGCTCCGCCCTCCGGCACCCGGCCGTCGCCCCCGAGGGCGCACCGGACAGGCGGAGGAAACGGGACATCACGGATAAAGTGGCCGCGTGACCGGGCGCACCGCGACGACGCGCACCGCACCGCCGCGCGAAGGGGGCGCCGCGGTCCTTCCGGCGGCCGTCTGCCGGGCCGCCGTCGCGCTCGTCGTGCTCCTGCTGCTCCTGGTGGTGCTCGCGCTGCCGTGGGCCGGTGACCTGGGCATGCACGCGGCGACCGTGGAGCGGCTGCGGCACGGCCTCGCCCGTCCCGGCAGTCCGCTGGTGGACGCGGACGTGCCCAGCCCGTACTACTCGCCGTGGACCGTGCTGCTGGGCCTCCTCGCCCGGGTGAGCGGCTGGCAGGTCTTCACCGTGCTGCGGATCGGGGCGGTGGCCGGGCTGGCGCTGCTGGTGACGGGCGTGTGGCGGTACGTCCGCACGCTGAGCGACCGGCCCTCGGCGCCCCCGCTGGCCCTGCTCTGCCTGGTGCTGCTGTGGGGGACCGCGCCGGTCGACTGGAGCGGGTTCGCCGGGCTGCACTCCCTGGCGCTGACGGCCGCGTACCCGAGCGTGCTGGCGCTGGGCCTGGCCTTCCACTTCTGGGCGTGGCTGACCCGGGCGGTGCGGGAGCCGCCCGGGTGGGCGGCCTGGGCGGGGCTCGGGGTGCTGTGGGCGGTGATCGTGCTCTGCCACCAGTTCTCCGGCGTCGTCGCCTCGCTGGGCGCCCTGGCGACGCTGGTCGCGGCGCGGTGCGGGCGGCGGGTGTGGGCGCGGGCGGCGGCCGGGCTGGCGGCCGGGCTGGCGGTGCTGTGGGCCTGGCCGTACTACGACGTCTTCGCGCTGCTCGGGACGGACGGGCTGGACGCGGCCCACCGGTCGCTCTACCGGGACCCGGCCGGGCGGTACTGGCTGGTGCTGGTGGGGGTGGCGGCCCTGGCGCCGCGCCTGCGCCGGGACCGGCGGGACGTCCTGGTGGTGTTCTTCGCGCTGGGGGCGGCGGTGTTCGCGGCGGGCGGGCTGAGCGGCCACTGGTCGTGGGGGCGGGCGCTGCCCGCGGCCCTGGTCCCCGCGCAGCTCGCGGCGGCCCTGCTGGCCGCGGAGGCGGGGCACCGGTGGTGGTCGCGGCGGGGCCGGGAGCCGGCGGGCGCGCCGGCCGTCGCGGTGGGCGCGGTGGCGGCGGCGCTGGCGGTGGGGGCCTGGGCGCAGTCCGGGACGGTGGGGTACGTGACCGGGCCGCGGGCGCTGCCGCCGACGGTGCGGGAGAAGTACCGGGAGCCCTGGCGGGGGTACGGCTGGATCACCCCGTGGGTGCGGTACGGGGACGTGGTGATGGCGCGGACGGGCGCGGCCCGGCAGATCCCGGCCTACGGGGCGTACACGGTGGCGCCGGGGTACCCCGACGTGTTCCTCCCGGACGCGCCGGAGCGGGCGGAGGCGGTGCGCCGGTACTTCGCGCCGGGGACGGCGGCGGGGACCCGGCGGGCGGTGGAGCAGGCGTACGCGGTGCGGTGGGTGGTGGACCGGGGCGGGCTCCGGGGGGCGGAGGGCCTGCGCGAGGTGGCCCGGGGGCCGGACGGGGAGGTGCTGTACGGGGTGCCGGACGGGAGGTGAGCCGGGCACCCTCCCGGGTGCGCGCGGTGCGCGCGGTGCGCCCGGGAGGGTGCCCGGCGGCCCCGGGGCCCAGGGCGCGCCCCGTGGCGCCCGGCGCCCCCGGCCGGCCCGGTGTCAGCGCAGGGCCCGCGCGGCGAGCCGCACCGCCCGCTTCAGCCGGGGGTCGACGCGGCGGGCGAGCGGGGCGAGGGCCACCGGGACCGGGCCCGCAGGGTCCCAGCGGATCCGCAGGCGGTCCGGGTTGTGGCCCTCCGGGGAGACCGTGACCCGGTGCGGCACGAGGCCCGCGCGGTACGGGACGACGGCGGTCAGGGCCGGGAAGTCCGGCGGCGCCAGCAGGATGCCCTGGTGGGTGCGCCCCAGGTGGCGCAGGCGCAGCACCGGGTGGCGCGCCCCGGCGAAGCCCTGGAGCGGGAGCCGGGCCGCCGCCAGGTCGAGCAGGGCCGTCCCCTCGAAGACGCCGGGGCGCACCGGGTCCAGCCGGAGGACGGCGGTCAGGCGCCGCCCGCCGGGCGTGACGAGGAGGGTGGCGCGGCAGGGGCCGACCGGCAGCCGCAGCCCGGGGTCGTAGGTGCGCACCGCCAGGCGGAGCACGGCCCCGGGGCCGGGGTCGAGACCGGTGATCTCGTGGCGCAGCAGGGCGTCGAAGAAGGGGCGGCCGGTCAGGTCCAGGCCGGTCAGGTCCAGGTCCCGCCGGGCCTCCTCGGTGGCGGGCACCCCGTCGCCCCAGTAGACGCGGCCGTCCGGACCGGCCGTCACCCGGCGCGGGGCCACCGGGTGGCCCAGACCGCGCGCCGCGGTCCGGGCGTCCGACGGGCGGCGGTCGCGGACGAGCCGGAGCACCACGCGTTCGGCGCGCGGCAGCCGTTCGAAGGCGCCCGGGGAGAGCGTGTCCAGGTAGGGGGCCATGACGTCGGTGAAGGCGGCGATCCAGGCGTCGTCCCGGTGGGGCAGGTCACCGGCGTACATCCGGAAGTCGTGCTTGAGGAACTTGAAGTCCTTGTCCTCGCGCAGCGACCGGTGCCCGTTCTCGGCGAGGAAGGCGTCGATCAGCCGCTGGACGCGGACCCGGTCGCGGACGTTGGCGAGCCGGTCGCGCTGGTTGGAGATCGAGGCGGTGCGGGAGTCGGCGTAGGGGGCCACGTACCAGCGGTAGACCGGCTCCGGGACGATGGTGAAGGTCTTGGCCAGGCAGTACGCCCGCGCGGAGAACAACTGGTCCTCGTAGTGGATGCCCTCGGGGAAGCGCAGGGCGTGGCGGTCGAGGAAGGCGCGGGCGTACATCTTGCTGGTCGCCAGGTGCTCGAAGAGGAGCCGGGGGTCGTCGCCGATGCCGTCGAGGGTGCGGTGCTCGGCGACGAGGTGCGGCATCCAGGTGGTGCGCCGTCCGGTGTCCGTCCGCACCCGTTCGACGGCGCCCATCGCGAAGTCCAGGTCGCGGGCGCGGTGGGCGGCGAGCAGCACCTCCACGGCCCGCTCGGGCAGTTCGTCGTCGCTGTCGAGGAACATCAGGTACGGGGCCCGCGCGATCTCCAGGGCGCGGTTGCGCGGGGCGCTGCAGCCGCCGCTGTTCCCGGGCAGGCGCAGCAGGACGATCCGGGGGTCGCGGGCCGCCAGCTCCCGGGCGACCTCGGGGGTGGCGTCCGTGGAGTGGTCGTCGCTGATGATGATCTCCAGCCCGGCGTGGGTCTGGCGGCGCACCGACTCGACGGCCCTCGGGAGCCGCCCGGCGTCGTTGTGGACGATGACGGTGACGGTGACGTCCGGGAGGGGGCCGGGGCCGGCGGTGCCCGGCGCGGCGGGGGCGGTGGCGCGGGGGGCGGTGGCGTCCGGGGTCATGCGACCTCCTCGGGGCGGGGGGCCGGGGTGCGCTCCCCGAGGGGGAGCACCGGGGGCAGCGCCCGCTCGTCCTCGCCGAGGAAGACCCTGCGCACCACACGCTCGGCGGCGCGTCCGTCGTCGTACTCGCAGAACCGGCGGCGGAAGGCGGTGCGGGCCGCGGCGGCGGCCCCGTCGCGCCAGGCGTCCGTGGCGAGCAGTTCGGTCAGCTCGTCCTGGCCGCGGGCGACCGGGCCCGGCGCCCCGGCGGGCAGGTCGAAGTAGACGCCCCGGGTGGCGCGGTACGTCTCCCAGTCGTCGGCGTGGATCACGATGGGGCGGTCGAGGTTGGCGTAGTCGAACATGATCGACGAGTAGTCGGTGACCAGGACGTCGGCGGCCAGGCACAGGTCCTCGACCGGGTCGTAGGTGGAGACGTCGATGATCCGGCCGCCGGGGCGCGGGCGGGGCAGCGGGGTGTCGGCGGCGGCGTAGAAGTAGTGCCCGCGCACCAGCAGGACCGTTCCCTCGCCGAGCCCCTCCGCGAGGGCGGCCAGGTCCAGGCGCGGGGTCCAGCCCGCCTCGTAGTCGCGGTGCGTGGGCGCGTACAGCACCGCGCGGTGTCCGGGCGGGATGCCGAGCCGTTCGCGGACCGCGCGGACCTCGGCGGCCCCGGCGCGGTAGAACACGTCGTTGCGCGGATAGCCGTGGTCCAGGGAGGTGTAGCCGGACGGGTAGGCGCGCTCCCACACGCGGGTGGAGTGGCCGTTGGCGGAGACGCTGAAGTCCCACCGGTCGACGCGGTCCAGCAGCGCCCCGAAGTCCAGGCCCCGGGCGGCGGCCGGGTAGGGCATCTGGTCCAGGCCCATCCGCTTGAGCGGGGTGCCGTGGTGGGTCTGGAGGTGCACGGCGCCGGGGCGCTTGACCACCGAGTCCGGGAAGTTGACGTTGTTGACGAGATAGGCGGCGCGGCCCAGCACCTCGGCGTGCCGGCGGGTCCCGGGGACGACGTGGTCGGTGCCGGGCGGCAGCAGGGCCGTGTGCGCCGCGTCGACCACCCACACCGGGTGGACGTGGGGCGCGCGCCGGGCCAGTTCCGCGGCGATGGCCGCCGGGTTGCAGGCGGCGCCCCGGTCCCAGTACGCGGAGAAGACGGCGAGGCACGGGTCGAGGGGGGCGGTGAGCGCACGGCGGTAGCGGTGCTCGCGGCGCAGTGCGCCGGCCCGGCGCCGGGTGGCGCGCACCGCCGAACCGGCCCTGCGGCGCGCCCCGTTGGCGGTGCGCAGGGCCCGGTACTCGGCGTGGGCGTCCCGCTCCAGCAGGCTCCGGCGCAGGCCCTCGAAGCCGGCCGGGCCGCGGTGCCCCTCGGGGCGGTGGCGCCGGGCGGCGAGGGCGGCGCGGTGGAAGAACTCCCGGGCCTCGGGGCCCGGGGCCACGGTGCGGGCGAAGTGGCGCAGGCAGTCGTGGAGCATGAGGTCGTAGAGGGCGCCCCGGACGGCGGCGCGGTCCGGGACGAGGCCGAACAGGCGCTCGTAGCGGTCGACCGGGTCGCGGGGGAGCGCGGCGGCGGACGGCAGGCTCCGCGCGCGCGGCCGGTGCGCCTCGTGCAGCGCGTGGGGCAGACAGGCGACGCGGTCCGCGAGCAGCAGGGCGGCGAGCGCGGCGAACGGTTCGTCCTCGTCGGCCAGCGTCTGCGCGTGGGCGCGCCGGAAGGCGGCGCGCACGGCGCGGTTGCCGAGCGCCGGGGCGGTCCGCAGCAGGGCCGGGCGTTCGTCCAGGGCCAGGGCGTCGCGGCCCGCGCGGGCGAGGCGGGGGCCGTCGGGGGAGGGCAGGTCCCGGGCGTGCCAGGTGCTGCGGACGTGGTCGAAGAGAAGGACGTCGACGGCGTCGGGGAGGGCGGCGGCGTGCCCGGCCAGCGTGGCCGGGGCGCCGGGCGGCAGCCCGTCGTGGGCGTGGACGAAGTGCAGCCAGCGGCCCGTGGCCCGGGCCGCCCCCGCCGTGCGGGCCGCCGCGTCGCCGGTCCCCTCCGGGAGCGGCACCACGGTGAACGCCCCGCTGTGCGCCCCGGCCGCCTCCCGGGCCCGGTCCCCGACCGCCGCGACGACCACCTCGGTGCCGGGGGCGGGGTCGGCGGCCAGGGCGGCGAGCAGCGCGGGCAGCCGGTCACGGACGTCGGGGCCGTGGACGATGACGCTGAGTTCGGGGGTCTCGGGCATCGCGGTGCCCTCCTTCGCCGTCGTCGCTCCCGGCACTCCTGTTCGGCCATAGTGGCACCAATGGGGTGAAAACGGCGGGTGGAGGAGGCCGGACGGGGGAGAGCGCGTTTACACCCCCGCGCCTGGGCATCCGCCCCGGCG